>CAZCVP010000038.1:44427-47025 GCA_964501915.1 uncultured Enterobacterales bacterium | reverse complement strand
GGGCAACCGGGTCTACGTGGGCGACAAGGTCTGGGGCAAGAGCCGCAAGCAGGGGCGCGACGGCCGCCGGCGCACCGAGCCCGACGAGCAGATCGTCGTCGAGGACGCCCACCCGGCCATCATCGACCGCGAGCTGTGGGAGCTGCGCCAGTCCCGCGCCCGCAAGCGCCGCTTCGACGCCACGCCCAACCCGCACCACAGCGTCAACTACCTGCTCTCGCGGCTCATCCGCTGCGAGGACTGCGGCAACGGCTTCGTGGGCCGGCGGCACACCTACACCAACCGCCACGGCGACTCCGTCACCAAGTACGCCTACTACTGCGGTGGCTACCTCTACAAGGGCTCCTCGGTCTGCGCCTCGCTGCCGCTGGACAAGGTCTGGGTGGAGGAGACGGTGCTCCGCATCATCCGCGCCCGGCTGTCCCGCGAGGGCGGCTGGGGCGAGCTCGAGGGCCACGTCCGCCAGCGGCTGGAAGCCCGGCGGCGGAAGTACGGTGGTGACCCGGTCGCCTCCCGGCGCAAGGTCGAGGACCTCGAGGCCCGCATCGCCAACTACTACCGGGCCATCGGCCAGGGGCTCGACCCGGTGGTCTGCCAGCAACACATCGCCGAGCTGAGCCAGCAGAAGGAACAGATCGAGCGCGAGGCCGAGGTGCTCTCCCACGAGGACTACTACCAGCGGGCGCTCGAGAAGAACCTGGGCGCCCTCCGGCGCTTCGCCGCGGCCTTCGACGAGGGCTTCGACGCGCTGCCCTTCGCCGTGAAGCGCTCCATCGTGCTCAAGTTCGTCGAGGAGATCGCGGTGGTGGACCGCGAGGTGGTCCGCATCCGCTTCCAGGTGCCCTTCGACAACCAGGGGGTCGACCTGCTCACCGACGAGGTGCTCGGAAAGCGGCCCCAGAACGAGAACGACCCCGCCGGTGGGGCGGGGTCGTTTACTGACGGGTCTTTTGATCCGTCAGGACGTAAATGGCTCCCGCCCGCGGACTCGAACCGCGGACCCTCTGATTAACAGTCAGATGCTCTAACCAGCTGAGCTAGGCGGGAACAAGACCCCACACGAGGGGTCGCGCCCCCCAACTAAACCCCCCCCACGCGCCCGTCAACACTCACGCCGGAGCCCTCCCGTGCCGATCCCCGGGCGAGACACGCCACGGGGTCGCGCATGTCCCTCCTCCTCGCTCTGGCCTCCACCCAGACCTTCGCCTGGACCGTCCTCGAGAACCAGGACGGCGCCGAGCTTCGCTGGGTGGAGATGCCGATCACCTTCGCCGTGAACGCCGGCAATGCCCAGGGGCTCTCGGCGGGCGACGTGACGCTGGCGCTGAACGGCGCCCACAAGGCCTGGGAGGGCGTGGGCACCGCCACCATCGACTTCGAGGACCAGGGCCACACGACCGTGGCGACCGTGGACTACGACCAGGTCAACGCCATCTACTTCGACGCCGGCTGGACCCTGGACTCCGAGCTGATGGCGATCACCGCCAACTGGTCCTACTCCGACGGCACGGTCGTCGGCTTCGACATCCGGATCAACGACCGCGACCACGAGTGGGTCACCAACGGCCGCGGCGACGCCGACGATCTCCAGAACATGCTCACCCACGAGCTCGGCCACTGCCTCGGCCTGGACCACACCACGGTCGACGAGGAGGCCACGATGTACGCGGCGGCGATCTCCGGTGAGCAGGTGAAGCGGGTGCCCAAGGCCGACGACCAGGCCGGCGTCCAGTACCTCTACGGGAACGGCTCGCCGGTCGACGTGTCGGAGAGCGACACGGCGGCCTGCAGCAGCCTGGACCGGACCCCGGCGAGCTGGGCCGGATTGTTGCTCATGGGGCTCATGATCGGTCGGCGTCGGTCCGATCCGCGGTGCGACTGAGGCTTCTGTGGTCTGTCCCGGGTTGGTGCCGACCGGGGCCCAGGCGGTTCCTGCCTCCCGCCTGGACACCGGACCCGTCCTGCGGGTCCGGCGGCACCCCCCCTCCCAACCATCGAGACCTCCATGCGCCGCCTGATGATCGCCAGCATCGCCGTGTCGCTCCCGCTCGCCGCGACCGCGACCACCTTCGAGCGCCCCTACGGCATGGATGAGCTCAGCGCCCGCGCCGAGCGGGTGGTGATCGGCGAGGTCCAGGGCACCTGGACCGAGACCAACGCCGACGGCTGGTGGACCGTCGCCACCCTCGTGGTCGACGAGACCCTCCAGGGCGATCACGAGCCGATCGCCGAGGTCCGCTACCCCGGCGGCGTGATCGGCGACCTGCACCTCGTGGTCTCCGGCTCTCCCCAGCTCCACCCCGGCGACGACGTGGTGGTCTTCACCCGCGAGCAGGGCCGGGTCCTCGGGCTCGCCCAGGGGGTGTGGAAGATCGAAGACGGCGTCGCCACCCGTGACCTCAGCCGCCTGTCCTTCCAGGACGGAGTCCATCCCGTCGAGCGCATGCCCCTCGACGAGCTGCGGCGACTCCTGAGGTAGCTCCAGCACTGACCAGGACCCCCGGGACGGGGCTGCTTCCTCCCCTCCCACCCCCCGGCACACCCACCGCCCGGGGGGCCCCCCAACCGGCCCCCCCCGGCCCCGGTCACTCCTCGCGG
>CAZCVP010000038.1:0-44417 GCA_964501915.1 uncultured Enterobacterales bacterium | reverse complement strand
GGTTCCCCCCCGCCCGCCCCGCGCCCGGGGGGGGGGGGGGTCCCCCCCCCCCCCCCCCCCCCCCCACCCCCCGGGGGGGGGGGGTCCACCCATCCGGCGCCCGCCGGCCCCGGTCAGTCCTCGCGGACCTTGGACCCGCGCACGAGCCGGCGCTCGACGATCCTGCGCTGGCGCTCCTTGTAGAGGTCGTGGGCGTTCTCGCCGTCCTCGTTGGCCAGGGCGGTCTCGTGGTCCATGACCTGGAATTCCACCATCACGAAGACGGTCCGGCCCAGCAGGTAGGGGTGGTCGGGGAAGGGGTGCTCCTCGTCGAGCCTCACCGGGAAGTCGGCGATGAAGTTGATGGTGCGGTAGCTGTGGCCCGAGAAGGGGTTGTTGTCGGCGATCCACTCCGAGGCCCGTGAGCGCAGGCGCTGGAGATCGCCGGAGATCGCGGCATAGGTCTGGACGTCCTTCAGCGACCGGCGGAAGTTGACCAGGTTGTTGTGGGTCTGGCCGGGGATCACGTAGTTGAAGCAGATCAGGGTGCGGCAGAGGTGCGCGACGAGGGGGATGATCTCGGCGGGGGAGGACACGACGATGCGGAAGCGCAGCTTGTCGAAGACCGTGGCGGCGATGGTGTCCCGCTTGGCCAGCAGCTTGGTGATGACCGAGTTCCGCGTCTTCCTGGAGCCGTAGAAGGCGTGGAAGGGGTAGCCCTCCTGCCGCATGCCGTCGGCGTACTCGATGATGCGCTTCTCGGCCCGGTCCAACAGCTCGGCCTCGGAGATCGGTGTCTGGAACTTCAGGTCCGCCGCCTCCATGTGGTTGATGACGTGCATGAGCTTGAGCACGGTGCACGCCAGCATCTGGCGGCGTCGGAAGCGGCTGGTGAACGAGGAGGCCTCGACGAAGATGTCCCGCACGTCGTCCGGGTGCCGCAGGTCCTCGGGAAAGCGGAGGTCGAGGTTCTCCTCGAGGAAGTTGACGGACTGGTTGAAGACGAAGCGCAGGCGCTCCTGGTCAGAGGGGTCGTCGGGGTCGACGAGCTGGATCCGGAGGAAGTCGTCGACCTGCTGGCGGTCCGTGAATTGCACCTTGTGCCAGTCGATCACCGAGCTGCCCTGGAGGATCAGTCGAACCGCCTCCAGGTCGTACAGCCCCAGGTTCGAGGCGGAGAAGCGGCTCTGGATCGAGGTGTCGATGGAGAGGATGTCTCGCGACAAGGACGCTTCCTCGGTGGTCGTGCCGGGCCCTTAACCGAGGCTTGCTGGGGGGAGGGGCTGCCGATAAGGACGCTGGCCCGCCAGAGGAGGGCTGCGACGTGTTCAGAGTGATGGTGCCGCTGCCCTTGGCCGTCGGCTTGACCGCGGCACTCGGTGGCCTGATCTGGGCCCTGGTGGCCCCGGAAGCTGCGACGGGTGGCTGGATCACCATGTCGACAGGGCTCGCGCTGCTGGCCTACGACCTCTGGCGTGCGGGAGTCGTCCAGCTCCTCTGGCGCGCCACCATGGCGACCCTGGCCAACATCTTCCTGCTGGCCCCCTTCATCATCCTGCTGGGCGGTGTCGGCAGCGTGCTCGCCTGGCAGTCGGGCGCCATCGGGCTGGAGCTGTTCACCAAGCCCAGCTCCGGACAGCAGGCCCAGCTCCTCGCCAGCGAGCTCACCAAGCTGGTCGTGCTCACCCTCTGGGGCGTCGCCGTCGGCCCTGTGCTCGACGCGGCGACCATCTACTGCTGGCGACGCCGCGACCAGGAGCGGACCCTCCGCGGCGCGATCAACTACACCATCCTCCGCTTCCGCCGCATGTGGGGACCCCACGCCGTCTCCTTCGGGGCCATCTCCCTGGGCATGTCGGTCATCATCCCCGGCGTGATGTTCGGGCTGTGGTGGGCCTGGGTGGACGCCATCGCCGCCACCCGTGACAAGACCCTGGATCCGCTCCTGAAGCGGCTCGGTCGGGATCCCGAAGCCCGCTCGGTGCTCCAGTGGTCCCGGGTGCTCTCCCGCGGCCACCGCAGCCGCATCATGCGGGCCTGGCTGCCCTACACCCTCTGGTACGTGCCGGCCGCGATGTACCTGGTCTACCAGGCGGAAGGCAGCGGCTTCGCCGCAGTGCTGCTCTTCGGCAGCGCCAACATGGTCCTGCTCACCGTCATGGAGATGGTCATGGTGGGGCTGTTCGAGGAGCGCCTCGAGGCCCTCGCCGCGCAGGCCGAGGCCCAGGGCATCACCGGGGTCGAGGAGCCCGAGGCCCCGTCCGCGGAGGAGATCCCCGAGGCCGGCCCCGGCGGCGACGCCTGGAAGAAGTACAAGGGGTGACCGTGAGCGAGGTCTGGCTGGGAGACCTCCCGGGTCTCCTGGCCCCCGGGCGGGTCCTCTCGGGACTGCCCGAAGGGGCGGCCGGCTATGCCATCGCCCAGCGGGGCAGGACGGCGACCGGACCGGTCTGGGTCGTGGTCGCCGACGGGCAGGAGGCCCGCAGACTGGCGGCCGAGATCCGCTTCTACGCCCCCGAGCTGCCGGTCCTGCTCTTTCCGGCCGACGACGTGCGCCCCTACGACGGCCTGTCGCCCCACCCCGACCTGCCGCGGGCCCGCATCACCGCCCTGGACGCCCTGTGTCGCGGCGAGGCGCGGGTGATCGTCGCCCCGGTCGCCGCCCTGATGCTGCGGGTCCTGCCCCCCGAGGTGCTGGGCCGCGGTCCGGTGCTCGAGGTCGGGGGGGATGACCGGGACCCGGTGGAGCTGGCCCGGACCCTGGCCGACCTGGGGTATCTCGGCGTCGGACGGGTGGAGGACCCGGGCACCTTCTCCCGGCGCGGTGACCTGCTGGACCTCTGGCCGACGGGGCAGGGGTTCCCCGTGCGGATCGACTTCTTCGACATCGAGCTCGAGGACATCAAGCGCTTCGATCCCACCACCCAGCGGACCGGAGAGAGCGTCGAGCGGGTCCGGGTGCTGCCGGCGCGGGAGGAGGTCCTCGATCCGGCGGCCCTGGGGCGGGCGGCCGAAGTGCTGCGGGAGCGCGTGGCCGAGCGGGGACAGGGGTCCACGCGCCGCCGGGAGGTCCTCGAGGACCTGAGGGCCTCGATCCGCTTCGCTGGCGTCGATGCCTGGCTGCCGGCGCTCCACCCCCTGGTGCCGCCCTGGACCTACGCCGAGGACGCCACCTGGGTCGTGGTGGACAGCGGCCGTGTGGACGAGGCCCTGGAGACCTGGCACCGGCGGGTGGGGGCCCGCTTCGCGGGGCTCCCGGAGGACGAGCAGCCCCTGATCGCGCCGGGGGAGCGGTACCTGGCGCCCGACGAGGTGGGCGCGGCGCTGGAGCACGCGGCGCGCATCGAGCCGGTCGGCCTGGACGACGCCGTGGACGTGGCGCTCTCGGACAACCGCGAGCTGCGGGTGGGAGACGCCGCTTCGCTGGCGCCTGTGGCCCGGCGCCTGGCGCAGCGGCTGGCCGAGGGCTGGCGCATCGGCCTGGTCGTGGACTCGCCCCTGCGGGCGGAGCGCATCGGGGCGCTGCTCCTGCCCCACGGGCTGACCACCAGGCCGGTCGCCTCCGCGGATCCGCAGGACTGGACACCCGGGGTCCTGGGCCTGGTGATCGGCGACCTCCCGCGGGGCTTCACGGCACCCAACGAGTCCCTGGTCGTTGCCACGGCGGACGAGATCTTCGGCGAGAAGCTGCGGGTCCGCGGCACGCGCCAGCGCAGCGTGAGCCAGGCGGCACGGGAGACCGGGCTGTCCACCTTCGCCCAGCTCAAGGAGGGCGACCTGGTGGTCCACCGCCGCCACGGCATCGGGGAGTTCCTCGGTCTGCAGCGGGTGGAGATGGGGGAAGCCGAGCAGGACATGGTGCAGCTCCGCTACGGCAACGGGCGCATGTACCTGCCGGTCACCCGGCTCGATGCGCTCTCCCGCTACCACCTGACCGACGACGGCAAGGCCCCCCGGCTCGACCGGCTCGGCGGGGCCACCTGGCAGGCCCGCAAGGCCAAGGTCAAGGACGCGGTGCTGCGGCTGGCCCACGAGCTGCTGGCCCTGCAGGCGGCCCGCGAGACCCGACCCGGCCACGCCTACGTCGGCCTGTCTCCCCGCTACCGCCTCTTCGAAGAGGCCTTCCCCTACACCGAGACCCCCGACCAGGCCTCGGCCATCGCCTGTGTGCTCGAGGACCTCCGGGCGCCACAGCCGATGGACCGGCTGGTGGTCGGAGACGTCGGCTTCGGCAAGACCGAGGTGGCGATGCGGGCCGCCATGCGCGTGGTGGACGAGGGGCGCCAGGTCGCGCTGCTCTGCCCGACCACCGTGCTCGCCTTCCAGCACCACCGGGTCTTCTCGGAGCGCTTCGCCCCCTTCGGCGTGGAGGTGGGGCTCCTGAGCCGCTTCACCACTCCGGCGCAGCGCAAGGACCTGGTGGCTGGTCTCCGCTCCGGCGAGGCGGAGGTGGTGATCGGCACCACCAGCCTGCTCGGCCGCTCGGTGCGCTTCGCCGACCTGGGCCTGATCGTCATCGACGAGGAGCACCGCTTCGGCGTGCGACAGAAGGCGCGGCTGCGGGCCCTGCGCAAGGAGGTCGACGTGCTCAGCCTCTCGGCCACCCCCATCCCGCGCTCGCTCTACATGGCGGTCACCGGGCTGCGCACCTTCTCGATCATCACCACGCCGCCGGTGGATCGCCTGCCCGTCCACACCTCCATCGCCCGCTGGGGCGAGGGGCGGATCCGGGAGGACCTGCTGCGGGAGCTCCAGCGGGGCGGCCAGGCCTTCTTCGTGCACAACCGCATCCGCTCCATCGAGCGAGCGGCCCGACAGGTGCGGGCCGCGATCCCCGAGGCACGGGTCGAGGTCGCCCACGGCGCCCTGGACGCTCGCGAGCTGGAGCGGGTCCTGGTGCGCTTCGTGGAGCGTCGGTTCGACGTGCTCGTCTGCACCGCCATCATCGAGTCCGGCGTCGACATGCCCTCGGTGAACACGATCCTGGTGGACCACGCCGAGCGGTTCGGTCTCTCCCAGCTCTACCAGCTCCGTGGCCGCGTGGGCCGATCCCACCTGCGGGGCTACTGCACGCTGATGGTCCACGACGAGACCCCGATGACGCGCAAGGCCACCCGGCGCCTCCGGGTGCTCCAGGAACACACCGAGCTCGGCAGCGGCTTCACGGTGGCCTCGGCCGACCTCGACCAGCGGGGGGCCGGCGATCTGCTGGGCGAGCGCCAGAGCGGACACGTCCAGGCCGTGGGCTTCGAGACCTACGTGGAGCTGCTGGAGGAGGCCATCGACGAGGCCCAGGGCCGGGTCCACCGGGAGCAGCTCGACCCCGAGGTCAACGTGCCGCAGCCGACCCTGTTGCCCGAGACGTGGATCCCGGAGCTCGAGGAGCGGCTGTTCACCTACAAGGCCCTGGCCTCGGCGCGCACGCCCGAGCAGGTGCGCAGCCTGCTCGAGGTCGCCCAGGACCGCTTCGGGACCACCCCGGTGGAGGCGCTGGACCTCGGTCGGCTCTTCGAGGCCCGCCTGCGCTGCCGCGAGCTGGGCATCGCCCGGTTGGACTGGCTGAAGGTGCGGGTGGTCCTTGAGTTCGCCCCCGTCAGCGAGGTCCCCCCGGAGCGCCTGGAGCGGCTCGCCAGGCGACAGCCGCGGCGCTTCAAGGTCACCAGCACGGAACCACGGACCCTGGAGTGCCGGTTCAGCCCCCAGGAGGCCGAGCAGCCCTTCGTGGTGATCCACTGGCTGCTGGGCATGGTCGACGCCGGGTCGAGCCCAGGCTGAACAGGAGCGCCAGGGCCGCGAGCAACGCCCCGGACGGAGAGGAGGGCCCGCAGCCACAGCGCGAGCGGCCCGGGGCCGGGGCGGGGGAGGGGACCGCCGGAGGGACCACCTCGGCGGGCGGCCGCATGACGACCGCGAGGTTCTGGTGGTCCGTGGCGGTGAGGCGCGCGTCCGTGTAGCCGTCGTCGGGGGCGTACCAGGGCAGGGTGGCCAGGATGGTGGCGTGATCGGGGGAGGGGGTCGCCCGACCCCGGTGGGCCTTGATGCCGTCCAGCAGCAGGCGTCGATCGGAGGCGCCATAGGTGCGGGCCTCCTCCGCGCCGACGGCTTCGTCGATCCGGTGGAGGCGCCACAGCGCCAGGGCGCGGGTGTAGCGGGCCGGTTGTTCCGCGGAGCTCGCGGCGGCGATCAGGAGCGGGACCGCGCCCGGATCCGTCGCCAGGCAGCCATAGGCGCGCGGCGAGCCCTCGGCGGCCAGCTCGGCCAGCCAGCCCTCGCGCCCGTCGGTGCAGTCGACGTCCTGCGCCAGGGCGCCGGCGACCAGCAGCAGCGGGATCACGCCCGCTCGACCGCCGCGGACCAGCGCGCCAGGGTGCCGGCCAGGGCGTCGGGCTCCAGGCCGGGCGTGAAGGCCCGGTCCCGCGCCCAGGCTTCGGAGACCTCGTCCCTGGAGGACCACAGCCCCACCGCCAGCCCGGCGAGGAAGGCGGATCCAAGAGCCGTCGTCTCCAGCACCGTGGGCCGGACACAGCGGGCGCCGAGCACGTCGGCCTGGAACTGCATCAGCAGGTCGTTGCGAGCGGCACCGCCGTCGACACGGAGCTCGTGGACCGGCCTGCCGAGGTCGGCGCTCATCGCCCGCAGGATGTCGCCGATCTGGAGGGCGATGCCCTCGAGCACCGCACGACAGATGTGGGCCCGCGTGGTGCCGCCGGTGATGCCGCTGAGCAGGCCCCGGGCCTCGGGGCGCCAGTGGGGGGCGCCGAGCCCGGCCAGGGCTGGCACGAAGGTCACGCCGCCGCTGTCGAGCACCGAGGCCGCCAGGGCTTCGATCTCGGAGGCGGAGGTGAGGATGCCCAGCCCGTCGCGCAGCCACTGGACGGCCGCGCCGGCGATGAAGGCCGAGCCCTCCAGGGCGTAGGAGACCTCGCCGCCGACCCGCCAAGCCACGGTCGTGAGCATGCCGTTGTCGGAGTAGACCTTGTCGGCGCCGGTGTTCAGGAGCACGAAGGCGCCGGTGCCGTAGGTGCACTTGGCCATGCCGGCCGCGAAGCAGGCCTGGCCGAAGAGCGCCCCCTGCTGGTCGCCGATCAGGCCGGCCACCGGGATGCCGTCCGGCAGGAAGCCCACGCCACGGGTCTCGCCGTAGACCTCGGAGCTGTCGCCGATCCGCGGCAGGCAGGCCCGGGGCACACCGAGGATGTCCAGCAGCTCCGGATCCCAGTCCAGGCTGTCGAGGTCCATCAAGAGCGTGCGGGAGGCATTGGACGGGTCGGTGACGTGGGCGCCGCAGAGCCGCCAGGTGAGCCAGGTGTCGATGGTGCCGAAGAGCGCCTGGCCGGCCTCGGCCCGGCTGCGGGCCTCGGGCACGTTGTCCAGGACCCAGGCCGCCTTGGTGCCCGAGAAGTAGGGGTCGAGCACCAGGCCGGTGCCCCGCTGGAAGCGCTGCTGGTGGCCGGCGTCCTCCAGAGCCCGGCAGCGGTCGGCCGTGCGACGGTCCTGCCAGACCAGGGCGCGGTGCAGCGGCGCGCCCGTGTCCCTGTCCCAGAACACGCTGGTCTCGCGCTGGTGGGTGATGCCGATCGCCGCGATGCGAGCGGCGTCCACGCCGGCCTTGCCCAGGGCGCCGGTCACGGCCCCTTCGATCGACGTCCAGATCTCCCCCACGTCGTGCTCGACGTGGCCCGGCTGGGGGTAGTGGTTGGGGAATTCGACGTTGTGGGTCGCCAGGACGCTCGGGTCCCGGTCCAGCAGCAGGCCGGTGCTGCCGGTGGTGCCCTGGTCGATGGCCAGCACGAGGTCGCGCATGGGCTCCTCCGAGTCGGTTGCCGGGTCTCGCTATCCGGTTTGGCGCCGCCGACGATCACGAGCCGTAGACGTCGAGCAGCTCCTCGCACGTGCTGGCCTCGACCCACTCCAGCATGCCCTCGCAGCTCTCGAGGGCCTGGTCCCGCTCCAGCTCGGAGGTCTGGAGCCGCATGCTGGACCACTCGTCCATGCAGCGCCCCCGCCAGTCCCCCTCGTCGTCGGCGTCGAGGTCCGACCACACCACGCCGCAGTCGTCCAGGGCGTCGGCGGTGACCCGGCAGGTCGCCTCGCAGTCGTCCTCGAAGGGACTCCGGGCGGTCGACGCGCCGCAGCCCAGCAGCAGCAGGGCCGGGAGCAGTGAGCGAGGAGTGGTGGCCAGGGACAGAATTGAACTGCCGACACGGGGATTTTCAGTCCCCTGCTCTACCAACTGAGCTACCTGGCCACGAAACTCCTCTCTCAAGCATCGTCCCCGTCTGGTGATGATCTTCTGCGGGTGGTTCTGCCGGGGTGGTCGACAGCTTCAGCTCCTGCTTCTACGGCAGCGGGGGACCGCCCGGGTCTAAAAGGTCTCCTGGGGGCTGTCAACGAGTGGGATCGTCCGGCCCTCACTCGTACTCGATCGACCGCAGGGAGATGCCGAGCCGCTTGAGCCGGTAGTTCAGGTTGGAGCGCGAGATGCCGAGACGCCGCGCCGCCCTGGCCTGCACGCCCTGGGCGGCCTTCAGCGCCTGGATCAGCACCCGCCGCTCGTACTCCCTCAGCGCGGCCTGCAGGATCATGCCCTCGGGCAGGATCTCGTCGTCGGGACGGGCCAGCGAGGGGGCCTCCGCGAGCTTGACGCCGGCCAGCTCGTCGCCGCGGGTGAGGATCACCGCCCGCTCGATCACGTGCTGAAGCTCGCGGACGTTGCCCGGCCACCCGTACTGGGTGAGGCGCTCCATGGTGAGGCTGGGCACCTTGGGCACGGGCCGGTTGTTGTCCTCGCAGTAGCGATGGAGGAAGTGATCGACCAGCAGCGGGATGTCGTCGCGACGCTCCGAGAGCGGCGGGACCTGGATCGTGAAGACGTTCAGCCGGTAGTAGAGGTCCTCGCGGAAGCCGCCCTCCACGACCTCCTGACGCAGGTCCCGGTTGGTGGCGGCGATCACCCGCACGTCCACCCGCAGGGTCTCGGAGCCGCCCACGCGCTGGAACTCCCCCGACTCCAGCACCCGCAGCAGCTTGACCTGGGTGGCCTGGGTGATCTCGCCGATCTCGTCGAGGAAGAGGGTGCCGCCGTTGGCCTGCTCGAACTTGCCGCGGTGCTGGCGCACGGCGCTGGTGAAGGCGCCTTTCTCGTGGCCGAAGAGCTCCGACTCCAGGAGCGGCTCGGGCAGGGCGGCGCAGTTGACCCGGATGAAGGGTCCGGCGTGGCGGGAGCTGCGGTAGTGCAGGGCGTGGGAGATCAGCTCCTTGCCGGTGCCGGTCGGACCCTGGATCAGGACCCTGGCGTTGGTGTCGGCCACGGCGGCGATCAGCTCGTAGACCTCGACCATCGCCGGGGTCGCGCCGATGATGGCCTCGAAGCCGTACTTGCGCTGGACCTCCTGGCGCAGGGCGATCAGCTCGGCGAGCAGGGCCTTCTCCTTGAGGGCCCGCTCGACGATCAGCAGGACCTCCTCCTTGCTCACCGGCTTGATGATGTAGTCGTCGGCCCCCATCTTCATCGCCCGGACGGCGTCGGGGACCGAGCCGTAGCCGGTCATCACGACCACCCGGACGTCGGGCCACTGCTCGCGCAGCCGCTCCAGCAGCTCCATGCCCGTGGCGCCCGGCATCGCCACGTCGGTGAGCACCAGGTCCACCGGCCGGGCCTCGATCGCCGCCAGCGCGTCCTCGGCGCTCGAAGCCAGGGCCACGTCGTAGCCCCCCTTGCGGAGGTTGATCTGCAGGGAGTGGCGCACGGCCCGGTCGTCGTCGACGACCAGCAGGCGGGGATTGGGGCCGGACACGGTGACTACTCGATCTCGAGCTGCCAGGGCAGCAGGGCGAAGATGTGCTCGTCGGCCAGGGGCAGGTACCCGGTCCAGGTCAGCAGCTCGGCCGGCAGCTCGACGCCCGGGGCCAGCGCCTGGCGGATGCGCTCCGGGATCAAGGTCCCGTTGAGTCCGCCGCCGCCGCCATAGCTCACCAGCGCGACCTCGGTGCCCGGGTCCAGGCCCGCCATGCCGCGGGCGCGATCGATGGCGTCCTGGAAGCCGCCCAGCTCGTCCACCAGGCCGACCTCCAGCGCACGCTGGCCGGACCACACGCGGCCTCGTGCCACTTCTTCGACCTCCTCGGGCGTCAGGCCGCGGCCCTCGGCGACCCGCTCCTTGAACTGGCGGTAGGTCTCTCCGATCATGCGATCGAGGGCGGCGTACTCCACCGGGTCGAAGGGCCTCGTCGAGGTGAACATGCCGGCGTTGCGGCCACGCGACCAGGTGTGGTGGGTCACGCCGAGGGTGTCGTAGAGCTCTCCGAAGGAGATCTTGCCACCGTAGACCCCGATGGACCCGGTGATGGTCGTGGGCTCGGCGAGGATCAGGTCGGCCCCGCAGGCGACGTAGTAGCCGCCGGAGGCCGCGGTCCCGCCCATGGACACCACCACCGGCTTGCCCTCGACCTGGACCTGCTCGACCGCCCGCCAGATCTCGTCGGAGGCGAAGGCCGAGCCGCCGGGGGAGTCCACCCGGAGCACGACCGCCCGGACCCGGCGGTCCCCCGCCGCCTGCTCGAGGTGGCGCACGATGGTGGCCGAGCCGGCGTTGCCCCCCTGGAGCAGGCCGCCGGAGCTGGACTCGCCGGACACGATGGCGCCGGTCACGTAGATGATCGCGATCTCGTGGGCGCTGGACCACCCCGGCGTGTCGGGCACCAGGCCGTAGTCCTCCTCGAGCTCGAAGCCGGAGGGGTAGAGGTCGGCCACGGCCTCTTCGAGCTCGTCGGGGTAGCGGAGGTCGTCGACGCGGCCCTGGTCCTGGGCCGCGGCGGCGGTGTAGGGCCCGCCGTCCACGATCTCCTCCAGCTCCTCGACGCTGAGCTGGCGGTGGCGGCCCATCTCGGTGAGCATCACGCCGTAGAGGTCGTCGAGCAGGGCGTTCATCTGCTCCCTGGCCGGCTCGCTGGGACCGGTGCGGGTGTTGGCCTCGGTGGCGGACTTGTACTCCCCGCGCCAGGCGAACTCCTGCTGCACGCCCACCAGGTCCATGGTGCCCTTGAGGTACTGCATCTCCGCGGAGAGCCCCACCAGGTCCAGCTCGCCGGCCGGGTGGAGGTAGACGCGATCGCAGCCCGAGGCGATCAGGTAGGCGGCGTTGCCGGCGCCGGCTCCGAGGAAGGCCACCACCGGTCGGCCGCTGGCACGGACCCGCTGGATCGCGCCCCGCAGCTCCTGCATCTGGGCGGTGGAGTAGGGGGTCGGGCCGAGCTCCACGACCACGCCCTGGACGCTGCGGTCGGCGGCGGCCCGGTCGAGTCGATCGAGGAGGTGGAGGTAGGTCTCGGTGGGGGTCGACAGCAGCCCCTCGCTGGCCTGGTAGGGGTGGGGGACGGTCAGGTCGACCACCGGCACCTGCTTGCGGGGGCTGAAGAGCCACTCCGGCGTGTCCCGGGTGCGGAACCAGGCCGAGGCGGAGTCCAGGCTGTCGCCGACGAAGCCGCCGGCGCTGGCGCTGCCGAGCTGGAACTCGAGGCCGACACCGAGCCCGATGCCCGCCAGGCCATCGCCGGGATCGAGGTTCCAGTCGCCCTGGCCGTGGATCCAGAGGCCTTCACGCGCGCGTACGCGCAGAGTGGATCGCAGGGTCTGACGCTCCACGAGGCCGTCGATGGAGGGGTCGACCGCCTGGTACTCGAGGCCCCAGAGCAGGCGCTCTCCGAGGGGACGGATGGCCGCCCCGAAGCCGAAGGTGCTGTACACGCCCTGGTCCGGCGAGGGGCTGCCGAGGTTGCGGGCGACCGCCGACAGGCCGAGCCACGGCAGCGGACGCCCGCTCAGACCGACGTCCCAGGAGAGGAAGGCCGGCGAGGCGCCGCCGGGCAGGTTCCAGGTCGCGGAGATCCCCGCGTTCAGGTTCTCGTCGAGGCCGAGGGCGAGCGCGGCGCGGAGACCCCACCAGGGGGCGCCGCCCGTCGGGCGCCGATGGTTCAGGGAGAGCCCCAGACCACCGACGGCTGAGCTGAGCACGAATTGCTGGCCGCGCTCGTCGAGGCCCTGCCGGTAGTAGAGCGCCAGCCCTGGATCGGGATCGAATCCCAGGTTGGCCGGGTTCACCCAGGTGGCGCCTGCGCCGTCCTCGGCGGTCAGCGACGCAGCGGGGGGGGTGTAGCCGGCCGGGTCGGGCACCGCGGCGCCGACAGGCGTTCCCAACACCAGCGAAGTGAGGACAAAGGTCATGAAGCTCCCGTGAGGTGGGCTACGATAGACGAGGAGAGACTTGACGTGACAAGACCTGTTCTCGAAGGGATCTCAGGGCGACCCGCCGGGGAGGGTCCTGGCGCCCCGCCCGGAGTGTTGGAGGGAAGCGCCGTCGGTGGTCCCGTGACGAACGTTTACAGGTTCGACACCCACAACGACACACACAGGTCATCTCCCTTCCTCAAGATGAAGGAGCGGGGGCCGACCTGTCGATCGCCAGGTCGACGGGCACCGGTGGGTTCCCGGGAGGTTCGATGCGCCGCTCCCTGATCGCTGCCCTCCTCGGAGGCCTGGTGGTCCTGGGTGCGCCCGGCCTGGCGGCCGAGGTGCCGCCGGGGGACACCGGGGCCAACGAAGAGGTGGTGCGGGAGCTGCCCGTGCGGTCCCGGGCCGACACCCCGGAGGCGCACGCCGCGCCCAGCCCCTCCCTCGATCCGATCCTGGCCCCGCTGACCGACGACAGGCTCTTCCGCGATGCCGACGTCGCGCTGCAGGTGGTGTCCCTGACCACCGGCGACGAGGTCTTCGCCTACAACGCCGACCAGGGCATGGTGCCGGCCTCCACGATGAAGGTGATCACGGCCGCTGCGGCCCTGCGCACCCTCGGCCCCTCCTACCGCTTCGCCACGCGGGTCTTCACGGACGGGGAGCTTCGTCCCGACGGCGTGCTCGCCGGCAACCTCTACATCCAGGGGGGAGGCGATCCGACCCTGGTCCTGGAGAAGCTGTGGAAGCTGGTCTATGACCTCGGACTGGACGGCGTGCGCCGGATCGAAGGGGACGTCATCTTCGACGATGGCTGGTTCGACCACGACTGGCCGACAGCGGGCTGGAACAAGCCGCGGGACGTGGCCCGGGGTCCCAGCTACTTCGCCCAGGTGGGCGCACTGGCGCTCAATTTCGACACCGTCGCCGTGGTCGTCCGCCCCGGACCGGAGGCCGGCGAGCCCGCGGTGGTGACGCTGGAGACCCCGGCCCCTGGCGTGGTCACGGTCGACAACCGCGTGTGGACCACCGAGGGCGGTCGGCGGCGGGTGAAGATCGAGCGCGAGGTGAGCGGTCGCACGATGAAGCTCGTGCTCACCGGGTCGGTGCCCAGCACCGCTGCGGCGGTCCGCTACTACCGCACCGTGCCCGATCCGACGGCCTACTTCACGGCCGCGACGGCGGCGCTGATGGACGCGCAGGGCATCGGCGTGAGCGGTGCCTTCCTCGACGGCGCGGTCCCGGAGACAGCTTCGGAGATCCTCTCCCTCAAGTCTCCGCCGCTGGCATCGATTCTGATGGACATGAACAAGTACTCCTCGAACTTCATCGCCGAGCAGGTGCTGAAGAACCTCGGGGCCGAGGTGTACGGGGCGCCGGGGACAGCGGCCAAGGGTGCCCAGGTGCTCGAGGACTACCTCGTCGACCTCGGCATTCCCGCCGAGGAGTTCCGACTGATCAACGGCTCGGGCCTGACCCGGTCCGCCCGGGTGCGGCCCACGCACCTCACCGCGGTCCTGGTGGACATGGCCGCCGATCCTCGCGTGGGTCATGAATTCATGGCTTCGTTGGCCATCGGCGGTCGAGACGGGACGTTGTGGGCCCGTTTTACGGAGGAGGACGAGGTCGATCGGGTCCGCGGGAAGACCGGCACCCTCGACGGCGTCCACTGTCTGGCCGGGACCGTCGAAGCCGCGGACGGAGAGATCTACGCCTTCGCCTACCTGGTCAACGAGCTCCCGGGCTCCATCTCGCGGGCCCGCAAGGCCCATGATCGCTTCTGCGGTGTGCTCTGCGACCTGGACGGGAGCGTGCCGGGTGAAGATCCCCTGGCACAGGGGGCGCCGTGAGATGCAGGGCCGTTCGGGCGCGGGCCGTGAAGGTGCCCGCATTGACAGCCTTCTCTGGAGATCGGTATACAGGGCCCCTGTGGCTGTCGGCGGGGAGTGCTCTGCGCCGGGCCAGGAGATGGAAGGGAAGCACATGATGAACCGTGCCAACTGGGCCAAGAGTCTGGCATTGCTCGGAATCCCGCTGGTGCTGGTCGTCTCTGACGCCGACGCCCAGGACGCGGTCGAGACCGAGCCGGAGGCCTCCGAAGCGCCGGAAGCCGAGAGCTCGGATCCCGACTTCAATCGCCAGCTCCTCACGGTCGAGGAGGACACCAACGCGCTCAAGGAGCGGGTCTTCCGGGCCAAGGCCACCCTGCAGCTCCTCAAGGAGATCGTCATCCAGGGCAGCACCAGCGGGTCGCGGGCCGTGGTGTGGCACTTCAACGAGCTGGGTGCCGCCTACACCCTGGAGTCCATCAGCTACTACCTGGATGGACAGTCCATCTTCTCGAGGACCGATCCGGGGGGCGAGCTGGACGACGAGTCCGAGCTCAAGCTCTGGGACGGCGCCGTGCCCCCGGGCAACCACAACCTCACCGTCACCGCGGTGGTGCGGGGCAACGGCTTCGGTGTCTTCAAGTACGTGGACGGCTACACCTTCAAGGTCCAGAGCTCCTACGCCTTCGCCGCTGAGGATGGCCATGTCGCCAACCTGAGGGTGATCCTGGACGAGCCCCCCGGGATCGGCCGGTCCTTCGCAGACGGTCCGAGGGTCTTCTACGAGCTCAAGACCGTGCGCCAGTCCACCGAGGAGTAGATGAGCCTTCTGGGCCTGATGAGCTTCGCCGCGGTCGCATGGGCCGCCGGCCCCGTCGCCCAGGCCGATCTCGTGCGCCTGGACGCTCGGGTCGGGGACCTGGAGGGGGTGGTGCAGGCCATCTCCGAAGACCTGACCACCCGCCGGGGCCTGATGGGCAACCGGGAGGCCAAGGAGCGCTACGAGGACGCGGTCTACGCCTACCTCGTGGCCGACTACGAGCGGGCCGCCAGGGAGTTCTTCACCCTGGTCGAGTCCGGGTCGTTGCGAGACCCGAGCCTGGCGGCCGACGCGAGCTGGTACCTCGCGGAGTGCCTCTTCGAGATGGGCAACCTGGTCCTCGCCGAAGAGGTCTACGACGCCCTGATCAAGGCCGGCCCCCAGCACCCCTTCTTCGCCGACGCGGTGCGCCGCCAGCTCGAGCTCTTCAGCACCATCGGCGACGCCCACGCCTTCTACAGCCTCTACAACACCTGGATCCTCACCGGCCGGGTCGAGGCCACCGACTCGATCAAGTACACCCTGGCCAAGTCCTTCTACCTCCAGGGGGACCACGCCCGGGCCAAGTCACTGTTCACCGAGATCGAGCCGGTCAGCGGGCACTACGCCCGGGCCCGCTACTTCTACGGGACCGTGCTTGTGGTCGAGGGCACCTACGAAGAGGCCATCGAGGAATTCCGCAAGTCGTCGGAGGTCTCCATCCGGAGCGCCGAGGATCGGGCGGTCGTCGACCTGGCCCACCTCGCGCTGGGCCGCCTCTACTACGAGACCGGCGACTTCTCCGCGTCGAGCACCTACTACCAGCGGATCGGCAAGGACTCCGCCCACTTCGACGACGCGCTCTACGAGGTCGTCTGGACCTTCATCAAGCAGGAGGACTACCAGAGCGCCCTCGAAGCCGTGGAGATCTTCCTGCTGGCCTACCCGGAGCACGCCTACACGGCGCAGCTCAAGCTGGTGCAGGGCCACCTCCACCGGAAGCTCCAGGAATACGAAGCCGCGCTGAACCGCTACGAGGCCATCGTCGAGGAGTACACCCCGATCGCCGAGACCATCGATCAGCTCGCCGAGGACAACGGTGGGGTCGACTGGTTCGAGCGGCTGGAGCAGATGGACTCCGGGACCTTCGAGAGCGGTGCCGTGCCCCGCTACGCGGTCGAGCTCCTGGTCTCCAAGGACGAGGTCGGGCGGTCGCTGGGCATCTACCGGGACCTGGAGCAGCAGCTCCTGGACATCGAGGAGTCCCTGGCCCTGGTGGCCGAGATCGAGGACGCCCTGGAGCTGGGTGCCGAGACCCTGGGCTCCTTCCAGCAGGATCGCCGCGAGCTCCGGCGAGCCGAGTACGACGCCATGCGCCTCAAGGAGGATCTGCTGGAGGTCGAGGAGGCCTTCCTGTTGGCCAACCTGCCAGCGGAGCTGCGTCCCGAGGTGCGCGGCCTCCAGCAGCGGCGCGACGACCTGGAGGCGGGCATGAGCCGGCGGCAGGACGCTGCCAGCTCGATGACCGACGCCCTGCAGATCTACGAGGAGCAGGTGAGGGCGGTCCAGCAGCGCGCCTTCCGGCTGGAGCAGGTGATCCGGGACCTGCAGGCGCAGACCCACGGGGTCATCGAGTTCGTCGAGTCCGGGCAGGCCACCCTGTCGCCCGTCGAGGCCATCCAGGTCCAGCAGCAGGCCCGTGACCTGCTCGATCAGCTCGACCAGCTCGGCCGCAAGGCCCAGCAGATCCAGTCCGACGCCACGCGCCGCGCGGTGATGTTCCCGCTGGAGCAGCAGGCCGCCCGCGGCACCGCCGACGCCGAAGACGACCTGGTCGGCGAATTCGAGGCCCTGCGCCGAGGCTACGGCGCCTACCGCCACCGGATCGAGACCACCGACCGCCTCGACGTGCTCTCCCAGCTCGACGGCATGTGGACCCGCGTCGACAGCGTGGACGGCCTCATCGCCCACGCGGGCATGGCCATGAATCAGCTCGAACGAAAGGAGCTGTCCACGGTCAAGAAGAGGCTGAAGGAGGAAGCGGAAGAGGTGACGGCCCTGAGCCACGACGTGAGCGAGGCCATCGACGCCGCCCGGGTGCTCGCCTCCGACATCACCCGGGCCGGCTTCACCTGGCTGGCCGGGGTCTTCGGCGACAACGTGATGGGCGCCGACGTCGGCATCGTCGACGTCTACTGGGTGCGCAAGAGCGCCGTCTCCACCGAGCGCGACGAGGTCATCGCCGAGCGCCAGGAGCTGCTCGAGGAGCTCCAGCAGAACTTCGATCGCATCCGGCAGGGGTTGGAGTAGCCATGCGTGTTCCCCGCATCGTCGTGGTCCTCGCCCTCACCCTGCCCCTGGCCGCCTCGGCCCAGGACGAGGCCCCACCCCCGGCCGGGCCCGCGCCCGGCAGCGGTCTCGTCGGAGTCGAGCGCCTGACCGGCTACCTGGCCGACGAGATCGAGGCCTGGAACGAGGTCAACGAGCGCTTCGAGGCTCGCTCCCGCGAGTTCACCCAGGACGTCAGCGACATCGTCGAGAACCGCTACTTCGAGGAGCAGGGGCGCATCACCGAGGGCTACCGGGCGCTCCAGACCGAGCTGGAGGAGAGCGAGGTCCACCTGCGCGACCTGGCGATCCGGCGCTTCGAGGAGTTCCTCGAGAAGTACCCGGACGCCGCGTACTCCCCGCACGTCATGTTCCGGCTGGCCGACCTCTACACCGAGGTCGCCAAGGAGGAGTGGATGGTCGCCGCCGACGAGTTCGCGGCGCTCGAGGAGACCATCGAGGACCCGGAGGAGCTCGTCGAGCTCGTGGAGCCCCTGATCGACTACAGCCGGCCGATCGTGCTCTACGACCGCATCCTCGAGGATCACCCCGACTACGAGTACACGGGCGCTGCCTGGTACATGCTCGGCTACTGCTACTTCGACTACCTGAGCGAGCAGCACGACACGGATCGGGCCCGCGAGGCCTTCGAGCGCCTCGTGCGCGAGTACCCGGACAGCCGTCCCGCGGTGCACGGCTCGATGCACCTCGGCGAGCACCACTTCGACAACCTCGAGCTCGACGAGGCCATCGCCTACTACGAGAAGGTCATCGAGTCCGGCAAGGAACACGAGCTCTACGACAAGGGCGTCTACAAGCTCGCCTGGTCCCACTACAAGCTCAGCAACTACGACGAGGCCCTGACCCTCTTCACCGAGCTGCTGGACTGGTCCGACGAGATCTACCTCCAGTCGGGCAAGGTCTCCGACCTGCGGCCCGAGGCCGTGAAGTACATGGCCTTCTCGTTCTCCGACCTCGCCGACTTCGACGAGAGCGGCCGCACGCCGGTCCAGGTGGCGGAGGCCTGGTTCACCCAGGTCGGTGCCCGGGACTACGAGGACGACATCTTCCGCGCCCTGGCGGAGGTGCTGGAGGGCCAGGCGCGGGAGGACGACGCCATCGAGGCCCTGGAGTACTACCAGGACCGTTGGCCGCTGGACCCGGTCAACCCCGAGCTGCAGCTCAAGGTCGCCGAGCTCCACGTCAAGAAGGCGATGCCCGATCCCGAGGCGGCCGGACGGGCCCGGACCGTGCTCACCGAGCGCTACAACCCCGACTCCGCCTGGTGGCAGGCCAACCGGGCCGACCCCGACGCCCTCGCCGTCGCCGAGCGCTTCATCGAGCAGTCCCTGGCCGACGTCGCGATCGAGTACCACATCCGCGCCCAGGACACCCAGGTCCGCGAGGACTACCAGGCCGCCTCCGAGAAGTACCGCGAGTACCTGACCCGCTTCCCCTTCGCCGACGACTACTACGAGATCCAGTGGTACCTGGCGGACACCCTCTACAACGCCCAGCGCTACGAGGAGGCCCTCAAGGAATTCGGGCGGCTCATCGAGGCCGAGGGTCACCCCTACGGGGAGGCCTCCCTGTGGATGGTGGTCCAGGTGTGGCGCCAGGTCGTGGTCGACACCTACGGCAACTACGAGGACGTGCCCGCTGGGGCCGTGCTCGAGCGCAAGGTCCAGACCCCGTCCGGTGAGCGCGAGGTCTACATGCTCACGCCGGAGCACGTGGCCCTCATCGCCGCCATGGACGCCATCAAGGACGTCGAGTTCGAGGACGAGGGCTACTCGGGCGCCCTGGATGAGCAGCGGGCTCAGCTCCACTACATCCCCGCCAAGATCCTCGTGAAGTTCGGGCACTTCGAGGAGGCTCGGCCGCGCCTGGAGGTCATCATCGACCTCTTCCCGCACAAGGACGAAGGGGCCTGGGCAGCCAACGAGCTCGTCGGGACCTACCAGGTCGAGGGCGACTACCAGAAGATCCGCGAGCTCACGAGTCGGTTCCGGCGCTTGCAGCTCGGGGAGAGCTCCGGTGTCATCGACGACTCCCAGGCCACCTACGAGACCCTCGAAGAGCAGTCGGCCTTCAAGCTGGCGATGGGCCTGGCGGAGCAGGGGGATCGGGCCGGGGCGGCCGAGGCCTTCGTGGCCTTCATGGAGGAGTTCCCGGGCTCCGACAACCGCAACCTGGCCCTCTACAACGCCGCCAACAGCTTCGACCTGATCGGCCAGAAGGCACGAGCCCTGGAGCTCTTCGAGCAGTACCTCGACGAGTATCCCCGCGACGACCGCTCCAAGGACCTCTACTACCGCATCGCCGACACCTACTCGCAGGTCCTCGACCTGGAGACGGCCATCCGGTACTACGAGGATCTGGCCCGGTACTTCCCGGCCCATGAGGACGCGGCGAACGCGCTCTTCACCGCCAGCTTCCTGCGCAGCGGACTCGGGGACTACGAGGGCGCCGCCAGGGGGTATGAGCGCTACGTCTCGCGCTACCCGGACCAGCCCGACGTCGAGTTCGTCTACTGGATGGCCACCAAGCAGTGGAAGAACGTCGGCCAGAGCCAGGCCGAGGCGTCCTTCAAGAAGTACCTGCAGAAGTTCGGCGGCATCAACGCCGACCACACCCTGGAGGCCCGGTACTACCTGGCCCGGGCGCTGGAGGATCGCGGACGCCAGAAGCAGGCGGACCGGCTCTGGGTCGAGTTCCTGGAGACCTACAAGGACCTGGCGGCTCAGGGCACGGTGGGACCGGCTGCGCGGCACCTGGCGGCGGAGATCGCCTTCCGGGACCTCTGGGCGGCCCACGAGGACCTGCTCGACACCCCCTACCCGCGCAACCAGAAGGACCAGGAGGCGGTCCAGGGGCTGCTGGCCGGCATCGAGGAGTCGATCACGGCCATCGAGGCCCAGTCCCTCGCGATCATCAACACCTACCAGGACTTCGAGTACAGCTCCGCCGCGCTCTTCACCATGGGCGCCAGCCACTGGTTCTACGCCAAGTTCCTCTACGACTGGCCGGTGCCCGAGGACTGGAGTGAGGAGCTGGTCGACAAGTACCGCGAGATCCTCGATGGCCAGGCGGAGCCGGTGAAGGAGCTGGCCATCAAGCGGCTGACCTCCAACCTGGAGAAGGCCACCGGCGACAAGCTCTCGTCGGAGTGGATCGACAAGACGGTGCGGCTGCTCCACGACATCAGCCCCAGCGAGTACCCGCTGGAGAAGCCGGAGAACGTGGGCACGGTCGACCCGATCGTCTTCCCCCAGGTGGGTCCGAAGAGCGTCGACGTGCCCGAGGAGGAGACCCCGTGAGCTCCTGGCTGTTCGCCCTCGCCCTCCCGCTCGCCGCGGCCCAGGACATCGGACCGGCTCCCCAGCCGGCTCCGGCCACCGAGGCGGCACCCCCTGCGGAGCCCAAGAGGCCGCCCGCCGAGCTGGCGGTGGAGAAGGTCAACGACGCGGCGGCGCTGTTGAGCACCGGGGCGGCGGACCAGGCCAAGCGGGCGATCAAGCTCTTGGAGGAGGCCTCGGCGCTGGACCCCGAGCAGGCCTGGGCCTGGTACAACCGGGGCGTCGCCCACGGCATCCTCGGCGACGACGCCCGTGCCCGCCAGGCCTACCTGCGGGCGACGGACATCGAGCCGTCTCTGGGGGATGCCTGGCTCCAGATGGGCCTGATGACCCTTCGTGACGGCGATCCGGCCCGTGCGCTCACCAGCTTCCGCGCCGGCCTGCGGGCCGACGAGGACAACATGGACCTCCGGGTCGCCATGGTGTCCGTGCTCCGGGAGCTCGACCGGCTCGAGGACGCCGAGGCGGCCGCCAAGGAGGGCCTGCGGCTCAACGCCAACTGGCTCGACCTCTACAACGTCCTGGGCCTCGTCTACATCGACATGGACAAGCTGCCGCTCGCCGAGTTCATCCTCGACAAGGCCGTGCGCGACGTCGAGGGCGGCACGGCCCACGCCGGCATCCAGACCCAGCTCGGCAAGGTGCTCGAGCTCCAGGGCTACACCTACGACGCCCAGCTCAAGTACCAGGAGGCCCTGCGCCTCGACCCCAACGCGGTGGCTCCGCTGGTGTACCTGGCCGGCGGCTACATGGACAACCGGAACTACGCCGACGCGCTGCCGCTGCTGGAGCGGGCCAAGGGGCTGTCCCCCAAGGACCCGAACATCCACCTGAGCCTCGGCGTGGCCTACCGCGGCGTCGGTCGCTACGACGAGTCCAGGGCGGCCTACGACGAGACTCTGAGGCTTCGGCCCGACGATCCCTCCCCCTACCTCAACATCGGCATCCTGCTCGGCGACTACGTCAAGGACTACGAGGGGGCGGTGGAGGCCTACGAGGCCTACCTGGAGGCGGGCGGCGGCGATCCGGAGGTCATCGAGGGCTACATCAAGTCCACGAAGAGGGAGAAGAAGCGGGTCGAGAGGATGGATGCTCGCCGCAAGCGCAACGAGGAAGAGAAGCGCAAGAAGGAGGAGCGCGAGCGTCTCATGCGCGAGGAAGAGGAGCGCAAGGCCCGCGAGGCCGAGCTCGAGGCCCAGCGCGCCGCGGAGGGAGCGGCCGAGGAGGAAGCCACCCCCGGTCCCGCTGCTCCGGACGCCGGCACGGAGGCACCCGAGGAGCAGCCCGGCACCGTTCCGGTCGACACGCCGCCGGCCGAGGAACAGCCCGTCGAGCCCGAGCCCGCCGTCGAGCAGCCCGCGCCTGCTGTCGAGCAGCCCGCGCCTGCTGTCGAGCAGCCCGCGCCGGTCGAGGAGGCCCCTGCGGTCGAGGAGCCGGTCCCCGTCGAGGAGCCCGAGCCGGAGCCTGAGCCGGAGCCTGAGCCCGAGCCCGAGCCCGAAGAGGAAGAAGAGGAAGACGCCACCACCAACCCCTGGGGCCTGTGATGCGCACCACCCTTGCCGTGATCCTGATCGCCGCCCTCGGCGCCACCCCCGCCGCCCAGGCCCAGCAGAAGCGGGTCCGCACCGTCATCATCGAGGACGAGGTCATCACGGGCCAGATCCAGAAGCCCTCGGTCCAGATCCTCATCGCCCGCCAGGATCTCTCCAGCGCCGACCAGCTCGAGCTACGGGAGAGCTTCATCCCCCGGATCGTGAAGTCCGTGGAGACGCGTCCCTTCTGAGCCAGCCTTCGGGGCCCCAGACCTCGACGTCCGTGTCCACGCCGCGCTCACGTCCATGTCGCGCCCAGGTCCACGTCGCGCCCACGTCCACCTCTGCGGCGAAGGCGGGTCGGGGAGGGAGCCCCCAGGTCCTGCTCGTGCTCGAGGGCGGGGGTCGATCCTCGGCGTGTGTGTCCCCGCGGGCCCCAGCCAGGGCCGCCACGGGCGCTGTCCCTGGGAGGGGCCCACCGAGCCCCGCGTCAGCCAGGGCCTCCGGCCCGGTGCGCTCGGTGGTCGCCGAGACCGCAGCTTGGCCGATGCCTCTGACGGGCTGGCTGGAATCGCTCACGTGACGGGATCGATGCTCGGGCCGGCGAGGGTCGCTGGGTCGCTGGGTCGCGATCGTGGACGGCAGCGAGGAACAGCTCCGGGGGCTTCGCGCGGTGGCGGCCAGAGCCGTGCTGGTGCTGGTGCTGGTGCTGGTGCTGGTGCTGGTGCTCGTGCTCGTGCTCGTGCTCGTGCTCGCGCTCGACCTCGTCCTCGTTCTGGTCCTCGCCCTCGCCCCTGGTGCCCGTGGCCGGAAGTCCCTGACGGGCCTCTGCGCGGCCGCGTGCCCGCGTGAGCTCGAAGAGGGGGTCGAGGACTCCTGGGCGCGGGCACCAGGAGGGTCAGCTCCCCCAGCTTCGGCCAGTGGCCTCCGTCCCGCTGCGCTCGCCCCGCCGGCGGGTCCTCTCCCGCTCGGTCGTCCTCCTGGACCAGCCCCCGGTGGCGGGCCATCCACGGACCCGGACGGCCTCGTCTCCGCACGGAGCCCCCCCGAACTTCCGCCTGCCGACATGGAGTCCCTCCGAACTTCCGCCTCCGGGCGATCCTGGGAGCACCATGATCTTCAAGTACCTGGAATTCCGTCGGAGTACCCTCATCGCCCGGCGCAGGGCCGCCCCAGGCGGAAGAACGAAGGCACTGCGTGTTGCTGGCGCCCCTCCTCGACGCGGATCGACCTCCCGACTCCGGCCTGCAGTCGCCGCTTCCGTGTTCTCGTCGGAGCCTCCATGGAGGTCCAGATCACACCTTCTATTGACTGGTCATGGACTTCCGGGCACGAGCACTGGCGTCGGCTCTGGTCCCGGCGGATCGAGGGGTCGGTCAGGAGAGCTCCCCGCCTGCGGGCTCCATCGCCACCAGCCACTCCGCCCCCACTCTGGCCGGGAGGGCCGCTGCCAGTGGGTGCTGGTGCTCGTGCTGGTGCTGGTGCTGGTGCTCGCCCTCGCCCTCGCCCTCGTCCTCGTCCTCGTCCTCGTCCTCGTCCTCGTCCTCGCCCTCGTCCTCGCCCTCGCCCTCGCCCTCGCTCTCGTCCTCGCCCTCGTCCTCGCCCTCGTCCTCGTCCTCGTTCTCGTCCTCGCCTTCGCCCGCGTCCCCCCCGAGGACAGCGGGGGGCGGGCGCGATGGGGGAGCCCGGACGACGACACCAGTTGATCGGTTTCGGCGTAGCGGGCCAGGCCTCCTGTCAGCCCGGCGCACCGCGCACCCACACCGCCGGATCCGCCGCCCTCCGCCGTCATCGACCTCTTCACGGGACCGACGTCAGCGTTTGGCGACGCCCAGCGCTCTCTCCCTCGCCAGCGATCCGCCGAACGAAGCCCGCCCAGGAGTCCAGCCCGGCTCCGCCCCACCTCCATCTCCACCCCACCGCCCCCCGCTCCAGCAGCCGAGGGAGCTCTGGTCCTCCTCCGCACGCCTCGCCCGTGCCCTCCCGAACCCGCCCCCCGCTGTCTCCCACTCCAACGATCCCGGGCTCCCGGTGCCCGCTCGCCCCCCCCCCAACGACCCCCTGAACGAAGCCCGCCCGCCCCCCCCAAAACGCTGTTGACGGGATTTCGACGGAACCACCCCCCACACCAACAGGTCTCAGCGGATACCCCTCGTTTCGCATGTGGTCGGAGTGCCTGGGCGCTGACAGTGCTTTCACAGTTCGTGCCTGACACCCTGAGACCACTCCTGTAGAGTTGCCCACCCTCGGCCGGACTGGCCGAGACCACCCCTCCGGACGCCGGACGTCCACCTGAATCCACGCCAGGAGAGAGACCCTCATGGGAATGCTGGTCGACGCCTTCCAGAAGGGCGGCCCCTTCATGATTCCGTTGCTCGTCTTTGGAGTGTTCGCTGCTGCGATCGCTGCTGAGCGGCTGTACTACATCCTCTTCCGCGCCAACATCAATGGCACGGCGTTCTTCGCCCAGATCCAGAAGCTGATCATGGCGAACAACATCGACCGCGCCATCAAGCTGTGCAACGCGGAGCCCAACGCGGCGCTGCCCCGGGTGCTGAAGGCCGGGCTCACCCGCGCCAACCGTGGCGACATCGAGATCCAGAACGCGGTCGATGAGTCCCTGCTGGAGGTCTTCCCGCAGCTCACCAAGCGCACCCCGTACCTGACCATGCTCGCCAACGTCGCGACCCTGACCGGCCTCCTGGGGACCATCCAGGGCCTGATCATGGCGTTCGAGGCCGTGGCCCATGCGTCCGCAGAGACCAAGCAGACGCTGCTGGCGTCCGGTATCTCCGTGGCGATGTTCACCACGATGTCCGGCCTGGTGGTCGCCGTGCCGACCATCATCCTGACCTCCATCATCACCAACAAGACCACGAAGATCATGGACGAGGTGGAGCTCTACGCCACCAAGACCGTGAACCTCCTCGGTGCCCGCCGCCGCGGCACCCTCAAGGAGGAGGGCGCTCAGGAGGCCTGAGGCCGCCTGAGCCGACTCTCTTCTGGTTCGGGGTAGCCCAACCCCTGCCCACGGGCAGGGGAGGCTCCCTCCACCCACGACTTCCCACACGGGAGCTGACACATGGCCAGCGGAAAGGGACGAAGGTCGCTGCAGGATGAGGCGGGTCTGAACCTCATCCCGATCATGAACCTCGTCTCCATTCTCATCCCGTTCCTGCTGATGGCGGCCCAGTTCGTCCATCTGGCCGTGATCGACTCCACGCTGCCCGCGATCGGTCAGCCCCAGGAGATCCCGCCCGAGGAGCAGGACAAGCCGCCGCTGACGCTCTCGCTGGTCCTCACGGCGAAGGGCATCACGGTCGCCGGCGCGGACGCGGTCCTCAACCCGGAAGCCGCCGCCGAGGGCGCCGAGCCCGTAGCCCCGGTCGAGGGCGAGGAAGAGGAGCCCACCATCCCGTGCGGCAACCCCATCTGCACCGGGCCCGACGACTACGACTACGAGGAGCTCACCCGGCTGCTCGGTCTGATCAAGGACGAGTACCCGGACGACGAGAACGTCATCCTCGTGCCCGAGTCCCGGATCCCCTACGAGGTCATCGTGCGCATCATGGACGGCGCCCGGGAGGACGTCTCCTCCACGGGTGAGGACGGCAAGGCGCGGACCCTCTTCCCCTTCGTGGTCATCGCCGGAGGCGTGAAGTAGCCATGCCACTCAAGCTGAAGAAGCGAGCCAAGGTCGACACGGAGCTCAACATCACGTCGATGATGGACATGTTCACCATCATCCTGGTGTTCCTGCTCAAGTCCTACTCGACCCAGGACATCTCGGTCGCCGCCTCCAGCGACCTGGAGCTGCCGACCTCCACATCGGCCAAGGAACCCCAGCTCGCGGTGAACCTCATCGTGACCAAGAGCCAGATCGTCGTCGACGGAGTGCCCGTCCTCAACCTCACCCGGGTTCCCGACGAGGAGAACCCCGGCCAGGAGCTCATCGCGGTTCCGGAGGACGAGAAGAAGGGCCAGATGATCACCCGCCTCTACGACCGGCTCCTCGAGAAGGCCGAGCAGGCCAAGGCCCTCGGCGAGGCCTCCGGCTCCAAGGAGCACGAGTTCAAGGGGCGGATCCTGCTCCAGTGCGACAAGACCCTGCCCTTCAGCGTGGTGCGCGAGGCCATGTACACCGCGGGCCAGGCGCAGTTCGGCGAATTCAAGTTCGTCGTCTACAAGTCCACGGGGTGATCCTCCTCCGGGGGCGGATCCTCTGGGGCCCGGCAGGATGCACAGATGACCACGGCGGAAGTAGTGTACTGGTGCGCGAGGCAACTTCCGTCCCTGTTGGTCTGGGGTCGCCGCCGGCATGGCAGAGTCATTCCAAGCGCGACCCCGGGCCGACAGGGGCGGAAGGGGGCCGCGCAGCGGTGCACTACTTGTGCCGGGG
Organism: uncultured Enterobacterales bacterium; assembly: GCA_964501915.1. Taxonomy (GTDB): domain Bacteria; phylum Myxococcota_A; class UBA796; order UBA796; family CAJQPC01; genus CAYFPX01. Next base: position 17,963 of record CAZCVP010000038.1, on the reverse strand, counting down.
GCATCCAGGTTGCATCAGGCCGGGCCTCTGGTCTATGTTCCACACCGTGTTCAACCCCGCCCACACGACCTCTGGGCACCTCTTTTGGGGTGGTTTTCGAAGGTCTGCTAAACTTTTGGGGGCGAGGCATCGATCCAAGGTTCGAGAGAACCTTCTCCGAAGGGAATGGTCTTACCTGTCCGCAGACACCCAGCTGAAGCGGTGACAGGAAACTGAGGTCCATGGCTGCACAGGCTCAGACGCAGAAGAAAGTCCTTCGGATCGGCATCGTCCAGGACGGCAAGATCGTCCAGGAACGCCTGATCAAGTCGGGGGAGTCCGTCTCGGTCGGGGAATCGACGAGGAATACCTTCGTCTTCCCGCCGACTTCCTTGCCCAAGCGGTACACCCTCTTCCACTGCAAGGGGGGAAGGTACACGCTCCACATCTCCGAGGAGATGAAGGGCAAGGTCGCCTACAAGGACGCCATCGTAGGTCTGCCACAGCTCCGCGCGCGAGGCGACACGCTCCGCAAGGGCAACGTGTGGCACCTGCCGCTGGGCGAGGGCAACCGCGGCAAGGTCTCGATCAAGAACATCACGATCCTCTTCCAGTTCGTGCCGCCTCCGCCGGAGCCGATCACGGCCATCAAGCGTGAGGACTTCCGCCCGCGCCTGATCGAAGAGGACGACCCGGTCTTTCTGGGCTTCCTGGGGCTGTTCACCGCCCTGGCCTGCGTGATCGGCATCTACGTGGCCAACGCGGAGCCGGTCGAGCGCATCGATCTCAGCACCATTCCCGAGCGCTTCACCCACATCGTGCTCGAGCCCGAGCTCGATGACATCCCCGAGCCCGAGCTCGACGAAGAGGGCGAGGGGACCGAGGTGGCGGCCGAAGAGGAAGAGGCCGCGGCGTCGGAAGGCGGCGAGGAAGACGAGGCCGAAGAAGAGGCCGGCGGCGAAGAGGAAGAGCAGGCTCCCCTGACCGAGGCCGAGCAGGCCGCGGCCGAAGAGGCTCGCCAGGCCGCCCTCGAGGCCCAGGCTATCGAGGAGTCCCCGCTGCTGGCCGCGCTCATCGCGACCCGCGGTGAGGGCGGTGGCTCGACCGACGACCCCTATGGTCAGGGTGACGCTGTCGGCCAGAACCTCGACCAGGCCCTCTCCACCGTGACCGGCGTCCAGGCCTCCACGGCCGAGAAGGCGGCGGCTCGCGAGGGCAAGGGCGGCGGCGGCCGCGGCGATGCCGACATCGGCGACCTCGCGCAGGCCAAGGGCGGCAGCGGCGAGCTGGCCACGGGCCCGAAGACCGAGGTCAAGGGCTCCGTCAAGACCGGCAGCGCCGATCTCGACTTCGTCGAGGGCGACACCGACGCGGTGGTCAAGGTCGTGCGCAAGTACACCGGGCAGATCAAGTACTGCTACGAGCGTCGGCTGAAGGAGAACCCCGGGGTCGCCGGTCGCGTGGAGGTCCAGTGGACGATCACGGATGGCCGGGTCACCTCGGCGAGCCTCTTCGCCAACACCACCGGCGATGACGAGCTCGGCTCCTGCATCATCAGCAAGATCAAGAAGTGGAGGTTCCCCTCGGACCAGGTCGAAGGTGAGGTGATCTACCCCTTCGTCCTCACTCCGGGGTGAAGGGCCCAGACCGCTCGAGACACGAAGCGACACACCTGGGGTAGTCCCTCGTGGGAGGCTGCCTGCCTGACTCGAGTCAATTCAGAGCCGAGGACCACAAGCTGTGTCGCTGCCGACCGATTCAACCCGTCATGGCGTGCTGCGCACCCCGAGGTTTGACACGGCTGGGGGAGGCGCACTAGAGTGCCACGGAGATGTGCTGTGAGGAGTGGAGACGTGCTGCAACGATGGAGCCGGCTGGTGCTGGCCGCGGGAGTCCTGGGCTTGGCGTCCGTCGCCTGGAGCCCGATCGCTGCTGCCGATGACGGTGGCCTGAGTGGGGAGCTCGAACAGAGCTCCTCGACGAGCCCGAAGGAGAAGGAAGCCTTCGTCACCGGTGCGCTGTCGGAGATCCGCGACATCGCCAAGTCGGTGTCCAAGGCGCTCGAGGACGCCGAGGGTGACCAGGACCTCGTGCGCTCCAACTGCCTGACCAAGAAGCAGGCCTCGATCAGCTCCCTCGTCGAAGTGGCCGAGCGGGCCGAAGACCAGATGAACCAGTACCTGGCCGACGGCAACACCGACAAGGCGGACTTCGAGTTCCGCAAGGTGGCCGTGGCGCTCTCCAAGGCGCGGCAGTTCGCCGCTGAGGCCGACGCCTGCCTCGGTGACAGCGGCACGCAGCCCGGCGTCACCGATGTCCAGGTGACCATCGAAGGGCTCGCCGACGGTGACGATCTGGAGCCGATCGACGACGGGAACGACGACATCGGCGTCGACCCCCCCGACACCTCGCCGTTCCAGTAGACCCGTGAGGACACCGGTGCCTGAGCTGTCCGACGGGGAGCGCCTTGCGCGTCAAGACCAAATGGGGCAAAGTTGCCCCGCTCCCGCTGTCCGTCCGTCTGTTGTAGAGGCAGGTGTTTGAACATGGCTGTGTGCTTCGGCAGCACCCGCAACTGCCCCGTCGCTGTGGCAGCCCTGGCATCGGCCCTGTTCCTCGGCCTGGCGCCCGGGACGGCCCACGCCAACGCGGGCGACCACATCCGGGTCGGCGACGCCGAGATCGTGCCTTCGGTCTTCGTGGGCATGGAGTGGCAGTCGAACCCCTACTACGACGACGTCGTTGACTTCCTGCCGGACGCCAACCAGGAGTCCTACGGCGGGCTGGCCCTGCTGACCTGGCCCGAGGTCCTGGTGCAGATGGACGGGCCCGACGTCGCGTTTGATCTCTCCGCCCGGTGGGAGCCGCGGATCTACATGACCCAGACCCGCCGGAACCTGACGCGTCTGGCGGAGGGGAGCTTCGGGGCCGACCTCGATCTCTTGCCCCGCTCGCTGATCGGCTTCAAGCTCGGTGAGGACTTCCGGATCCAGACCCGGGCCATGGATGCGTCCTATTCCACCGACGCCTTCGCCCGGCACCTCGTGAGCACCACCCGCGCCGTGCTGAGCGTGCGCCCGGGCGCCGCGGTCGAGCTGGACGTCGGCGGGCACTTCACCTGGGACGACTACGATCTGCCCCCCCAGGCGAGCACCTCCCAGAACGCCAACTACAACTCGCGCATCTCGGGTGGCCCCACGCTCAACGCCCAGTGGGCCTTCTTCCCCAAGACCGCCTTCGTGCTCAAGGGCGGGGCGAACTTCTTCGCCTGGCAGAACAACTTCGTCAACGCCGAGGGCGGCAACTTCGCCACCGACGACATCGGGGACCGGCTGGCCATCCCGAACGGCTGGGGCTGGCGGGCGACGGGGGGTCTGATCGGCCGCTTCACCGAGCGCCTCGTGCTCAACGTGCTCGGTGGCTACGGCCAGATCCGGTACAACGAGCAGTCCGTCATCGACGAGTCCGGCGGCCATCCCGAGGCCAGCAACCCCACGGGGACCGGGTTCGACCAGGACGTCAAGGGCATCGAGGGCATGCTGCTGACGGTCGAGCTGAGCAGCACGCCCCTGCTCGGGCACACGGTCACGGGCGGCTATCGGAAGGACTTCGAGGACTCGTGGTTCACCAACTACGTGCACTACCACTACGTCTTCGCCCGGTACCAGGCGGTGCTGGGAAGTCGCCTCGGCGCCTCTCTCGAGGCCGGCTACCGCCGCGAGCAGTTCCGAGGTGAGGTCACCCGCGACGACGACTTCGTGCGCGGCTCCCTCGGCATCACCTACAACGCCGCGGAGTGGCTGGACGTCGACCTCGGCACCCTCTGGGTGCGCCGCGTCTCGGCCGACGCCACCCCCAATGCCGAGATCGAGTACGACAACGTGATGTTCTCCATCGGCGTCAAGGGCATCTACTAGCTGGTTCGTCCCATGCGAAGCCTCGCGGTCCTGCTGGCAGCGACCTGCTCCACCGCAGCCGCCGGTGACGTCGTCGCCCAGGAGATCGCGACCGAGGCCGCGCCACCGGCCGTGTCCGTGCCGGCCGAGGCCAACTACGAGGTGGGGCCGGGCGACGTGCTCTCCCTGGAGGTCTTCGGCGAGACGGACCTGACCCTGGAGCTCCAGGTCGACCGCGATGGCCACGTCACGCTCCCCTACGTCGGGGCCCTGGCCGTGAGCGGCAAGACCAGCGACGAGGTCGCCCTCGCCATCGACGCGGCCCTGCGGGACGGCTACCTCGTCGACCCCAAGGTCGCGGTCCGGGTGACGGAGTACCGGTCCCGGCCGGTGTCCGTCGTGAGCGGTGTGCAGAACGCCGGCATCTACTACATGACCGGTCGAATGTCGGTCCTGGACGTCATCGCCATGGCCGGCGGCTCGCCGGAGAGCAGCACCCGCGCCCGCGTGGTCCGCGGCACGCCGGCGGGCCAGGTGTCCTACGACCTCGATCTCCAGGCGATCACGGCCGGCCAGGTCGAGCCCTTCTACATGGAGCCCGAGGACCAGCTCCACGTGCTGGCTCCCGTCGTGGTCTTCGTGACCGGCGAGGTCAAGGAGGAGGGGGCGGTGCCCTGGGCCGAGGGCATGACGGCGTACCAGGCCCTGAGCCGGGCCGGGGGTCCGACCTCCATCGCCCGCCTGCGCGGCGCCTACGTGCTCCGAGAGGGCGAGACCCTGCGCATCGACCTCAAGGCGGTGAAACAGGGACGGCAGGCCGACATCCTGCTGATGGCCGGAGACCAGCTCGTGGTACCGGAGTCGGTGTTCTGAGCGCCTGCTTCGGGTCCCTCAGAAGCGCGGGTGCTGGGCCCACTGCCAGGCGGTGGCGATGATGTCGTCGATGTCGGGGTGCTTCGGTGTCCAGCCCAGCTCCGTGCGGGCCCGCTCGGCGGCCGCATAGAGCCCCGGAGCGTCCCCGTCGCGCCTCGGAGCGTCGTCACAGGGGACAGGGGCCCCCGTGACCCGCTCGACGCCCTGGAGGACCTCCAGGACCGTCGTGCCGGTGCCGGTGCCCAGGTTCCAGGCGCCTCCCTCCGAGCCGCCCCAGAGGTGCTCCAGCGCCTTGTGGTGGGCGTCGGCGAGGTCGAGCACGTGGATGTAGTCCCTCAGGCAGGTGCCGTCCCGGGTGTCGTAGTCGCGCCCGAAGAGCTTCAGGCGGCCCCGTCGGCCCAGCCGCGCCTCCAGGGCGAGAGGGATCAGGTGGGTCTCGGGGTCGTGGGACTCGCCCAGGGTGCCGTCCGGGTGGCAGCCGGCGGCGTTGAAGTAGCGCAAGGAAGCGATGCCCAGGCCCTCTCGGCGGCGGGCCTCGTCGAGGATCTGCTCGACCATCCACTTGGTCTGGCCATAGACGCTGACCGGCGCCTTGGGGTGGCTCTCGTCCAGTGGCAGGTAGTGGGGAGCCCCGTAGACCGCGCAGCTCGAGGAGAAGACCAGCGCCCCGACCCCGGCCGCCTTCATCTCCCGGAGCAGGGTGATGGTGCCCCCCACGTTGACGTCGAAGTAGTGGATGGGCAGCCGCTGGGACTCGCCCACGAGGCAGAGGGCGGCGAAGTGGAGCACGGCGTCGAAGTGCCCGGAGGCGAGGGTGGCGCCGAGGCGGGCGGCGTCGCGGATGTCGCCCTCGATGAGCTCCGAGCGCACGGCCGCACGGTGTCCGGTCGAGAGGTTGTCGTAGGTGACGACCTCCACGCCGGCCTCTTCGAGGTGTCGGGCGCAGTGGGATCCGATGTAGCCGGCGCCACCGATGATCAGGACCCGTCGCGGCATGGTCGCACCTCCCGGGAAGCTCTATCCACCCACCGGGTTGTGTGTCCGGGGACCCGGAGCCGTCATCGGGAAAGTTCGAGTATTACCTGAAGTTGATCGATGACGCGTCAAGAGCGATCTGCTACGATTCACCTGGCCGAGTCTCAGCCGGGGTGAAGCGGTGGCGAAGAAGGGCAAGACGGTGGCGAAGAAGTCTCGCGGATCGGCTGGCAAAGCCAAGCGACGGGCGTCGCCGGGGACCGCGACGCGAAGATCCTCCGTCCCCGAGCAGGCGGCTGGAGAGCCCGGCCTGACCCCCGAGAACCGGCGCGCCCTGGCCTACATCGCTGCCCTTGGGGCCTGCGGCTTCACGCTGCTGGCCCTGGTGTCCTACGAAGCCAGTGACCCGGCCTTCACCCACCGATCCACCTCGCCGGAGGTCGCCAACTGGTGCGGGCGGTGGGGAGCGAACGTCGCCGACGTGCTCTACCAGCTCGTGGGCTGGGCCGCCTGGGCGGTGGCGCCGCTCGGCGGCTGGCTCTGGCTGCGCTTCGCCAGGCGACCCGCCGGCTCGATGATCCGGTTCGCCATGGGCGTGGTCGGCACCTGGTGGTTCGCCACCTTCCTGGGGCTGCTCTTCGCCGCCGATGGGGCCTCCTATGACGCCTTCCCGGCCGGGGGCGTCGTCGGCGGCGTCACCGCCGGCTGGCTGCTGAGCCAGGTCGGCACGGTCGGCTCCTACGTCCTGGTCATCCTGGTGCTGCTGACCACGGCCACCGTGGCCTTCGGCATCGACTGGGAGGAGCTGGCGGAGCGAGGCGTGGGCGCGGTCGAGACCGGAACTCCGCGGCTCGGTGCCGTCGTCTGGCAGGGCCTGTTGGGCTGGGGCCGAGGCCTGGGAGCCGCGACCTTGCGCGGCCTGGCCCGCCTCCGGGAGAGCCTCCGGCGCACGCCCCGCTGGGAGCGCGACGGCTTCGACGAGCCGCTGCTCGAGTACACCGACGAGGAGCCCTCGCTGAAGAGCGATCCGGGAGTCCGCCGCGCCGACCCGATGTGGCGGCCGGAGCCCGAGGTCGTCTTCGCTGGCCCGGCCCGGACCGAGTTCGCCTACGACTTCTCCGAGGAGGGCCTGGAGCGGGTGGTGCCCACGGCGGCCAGCCCGGTGGAGCTCGTCGAAGTGGAGATGGACACCGACTTCTCGGAGTACGACATCCCGCCCGCCTCGGTGGTCGAGACTCCGCTGGACGCCCCGGTCCCCCACACGGCGGCCGAGCCGACCCGTCACTCCGTGGCCGTGCCCACCCCGGTGGCCCCGCTGAAGGCCCCCGAGGCCGCTCCGTCGCCCGTCGGCGAGCTGGACCCCTTCGACGCCCCCGAGCCCACGGGCCTCACCCGCCGGAAGGCGGCGCCCCCCCCCGCGGCCGCCAGCGCCCTGCCCATCACACCCGGCCGCCGGGAGTCGGGCACCAACGGGCGCGACCACCTGCGCGTCCGGGCCCCGGCGCCCGAGGAGGTCTTCGAGCTGCCCACCCTGGGGCTCTTGGACCGCCACGCCAAGAGCCACGGACACCTCGACGAGCTGGCGCTCAAGGTCCTGGCCGCCACGCTCCAGCAGAAGCTGGCGGACTTCGGCATCAAGGGGGAGGTGACGGCCATCCGTCCGGGCCCCGTGATCACCATCTTCGAGTACCTGCCGGCCCCGGGCGTCAAGGTCGCCAGCATCGCCCGCCTCCAGGACGACATCGCGATGGCGATGAAGGCCCTGCGTGTCCGCATCGTGGCGCCCATTCCCGGCAAGGGAGTGGTCGGCATCGAGATCCCCAACGACAGCCGGCAGACGGTCTGGCTCCGCGACGTGCTCGCCTCGCGGGAGTTCCGCGAGGGGTCCTACGACCTGCCGATGGCCCTGGGCAAGACGGTCGAGGGGCTGCCGTTCGTGGCCGACCTGGCCAGGATGCCCCACGTGCTCGTCGGGGGGACCACCGGCTCCGGCAAGTCGGTGGGCATCAACGGCATGCTGATGAGCCTGCTCTTCACCCGCACCCCCGACGAGCTGCGACTGATCCTCATCGACCCCAAGATGCTGGAGTTCGAGCCCTACGACGACCTGCCGCACCTGCTCCACCCGGTCGTCACCGAGCCCAAGCTGGCCGCCGCGGCGTTGAAGTGGACCTGCACGGAGATGGACGAGCGCTACAGGCTGCTCGCCCGGTGGGGCACGCGGAACATCGCCTCCTACAACAAGAAGGTCGCGCGTGAGCTCAAGGCCTGGACGCCGGACAAGGCCCGCCGCTACGCGCCGAGGGGCTGGCCCGAGGACCAGCCGCCGCCTCCTCCGCGCAAGCTCCCCTGGATCGTGGTCGTCATCGACGAGCTGGCGGACCTGATGATGGTGGCGGCCAAGGACGTCGAAGCCAGCATCGTGCGGCTGGCTCAGAAGGCGCGGGCCTGTGGCATCCACCTCATCGTGGCGACCCAGCGGCCCTCCGTCGACGTCATCACGGGGCTCATCAAGGCCAACATGCCCTCCCGCATCGCCTTCCAGGTGCGGTCCAAGACCGATGGCCGGACCATCCTGGACCAGAACGGCGCCGAGGCTCTGCTGGGCAAGGGCGACATGCTGTACCTCCCGCCCGGCGTCTCGGCGCTGGAGCGCCTCCACGGGCCCTTCGTCGCCGACGACGAGGTCGGCCGGGTGGCCGACTTCCTCAAGGACCAGGGGGAGCCTCTCTACGAGGCGGAGATCCTGCTCGACGACGAGGGCGGCGAGTCGATCGATCCGGACGACTACGACGAGGTCTACGACGAGGCGGTGCAGCTCGTCACCGAGAAGGGCAAGGCGTCGACGTCGATGATCCAGCGCCACCTGAAGATCGGCTACAACCGCGCCGCCCGCATCATGGACATCATGGAGCGGGAGGGTGTGGTGGGCCCTGCGGACGGGGCCCGTCCCCGGCAGGTCCTGGCTCCCTCCCACCCGTCGATCTGACTGTAAGCGGATGTCACAGCATTGAACATCACGCCGCGGACGACGTCCACCGGCCGATGAGCGCTTGCCCCAAGGGCATCCGCTGACTAACAATGGCCCTTCAGCGTCCGGGAGGACGGGTTGCGTCGGCTCCTGCATACCCTGGCTGCGTCGGTCCTCGCGGTCGCGCTCTCGGCCTCGGCACCGTCCGCCCTCGCCCAGGAGGAACCCGGGCCGGCCACACCGGTGCTCGACGACGTCGTCCAGGCGGTCGAGGCCACCTACAAGGACGTCGAGGCCCTCCAGGCGCACTTCGAGCAGACCGTCGCCACCGCGGGCATGGAGCAGCAGCGGTCCGAGGGCGAGGTCCTGCTCCAGCGTCCCCGCAAGATGCGCTGGGACTTCACCGGGCCCGAGGGCAGCCTGTTCGTGACCGATGGCGTCGAGATGTGGGTCTACACCCGCCACCTCAAGCAGGCCATCCAGTACAAGGAGCTGAGCCAGGCCGCCAGCAGCATCGCCCCGATCGAGCTGCAGGACCTGGAGAGCCTCCGGGACAAGTGGAACGTCGAGGTCTCGACCGAGGAGGGCTCTCGCAAGAACAACCTGGTGTTGATCCTCACCCCCAAGGAGCAGGGCAGGTTTCCGATCAAGCAGGTGCGCCTCGAGCTGACCCGCAAGTACGTGCTGGAGACCGTGGCCGTCACCGACAGCCTCGACAACCTCACCACCCTCCGCTTCACCCAGGTCAGGCTCAACCCCGTGGTGTCCGACGGGAGCTTCAGCTTCGAGCCCCCCGCCGACGTCGAGGTCATCGTCGCCGAGGGGCTCTGACAGACGACCTTGGCAGCGCCCTCCCGCAAGGTCCACCTCGTCTCCCTCGGCTGCCCGAAGAACCGGGTCGACTCCGAGGTGATGGTCGGCAAGCTCCTCGACACCCGCCAGTACGAGCTGGTGGACGAGCCCGAGGGCGCCGAAGTCATCATCGTCAACACCTGCTCCTTCATCCAGCCGGCCACCGAGGAGTCCATCGAGACGGTGCTGTCGATGGCGGCGCTCAAGGAGACGGGGTCCTGCGAGAAGCTGGTCGTGACCGGCTGCATGGTCCAGCGCTACGGCACCGGCCTCGAGGGCGAGCTGCCGGAGGTCGACCACTTCCTGGGCACGGGCGAGTACCACCGCATCGACGAGGTCCTGAGCGCTCGGGCTGGAGCGGCGCCGCGCTCCTACGTCGACACCCCGCTCTACCAGCACGACGAGTCCACCCCCCGGGTCCACTCCTGGTCGCGGCACAGCGCCTACCTGAAGATCTCCGAGGGCTGCAACCACCGCTGCGCCTTCTGCATCATCCCCACCCTGCGGGGCCGGCTCCGGTCCCGCAGCATCGAGTCGCTGGTGACCGAGGGGGCCCGGCTGGTCGCGGAGGGCGTGCGGGAGCTCAACCTCATCTCCCAGGACTCCACCGCCTATGGCCGGGACCTCTATGGGCGACCCCGCCTGGCGGACCTGCTGGTGGCACTGGCGACGATCGAGGGGCTGCGCTGGCTGCGCATCCACTACGCCTACCCGATCGGGCTGCCCGATCGGCTCCTGGAGGTCATCGCCAGTGAGCCCGGGGTGGTGCCCTACCTGGACATGCCGCTCCAGCACGCCTCGGGACCGATGCTCAAGCGCATGCGCCGTGGCGTGACCCGGGCCGGTCAGGACCGGATCCTGGAGCGCGTGCGCCGTGCGGTCCCGGACATCGCCCTGCGCACCACCTTCATCGTCGGCTTTCCCGGCGAGACGGAGGCCGACGTGCGCGAGCTGGAGGACTTCCTCCAGACCTGGCGCTTCAGCCGGGTGGGGGTCTTCACCTACCACCAGGAGGAGGGCACGGACGCGGCGACCTTCGACGACCAGGTCCCCGAGGAGCTGAAGCTCGAGCGCCAGGCTCGGCTGATGCAGCTCCAGGCGGGCATCTCGCTGGAGCAGCACGAGGCCCTCGTGGGCCGGGAGCTCGACGTGATGATGGACGGCCAGTCCGACGAGCACGAGTCGCTGCTGGTCGCCCGGCTGCCCACCCAGGCCCCGGAGGTCGACGGCCAGGTCTACGTGACACGGGCCCCGGCCGGCATCCGCGCCGGCGACGTGGTGCCCTGTCGCATCGTCCAGGCCTCGGCCTACGACCTCGTCGGCGAGCTCGTCTGAGGGTGGGCCTCAGCGCGGGCTCAGTCCGGCGACCTCGGTGAGATAGGCCGGCCTCAGGTCCCGCTTCTCGGCCTCGGCGAGCCAGGCCAGCACCTGGCCCAGGCCGTCGTCGTCGGCATCGATGACCAGGACCACCCCCCCCAGCTTGCGCGCCATGTGGTGGGCCCGGTTCAGCCGCGCCATCAGGTCGCCTTCGAGCGCGTCGTGTCGCCGCACCAGGGGCACGCCCTGCTCCCGGGCGGCGCGCAGCGCCACCCCCTCGGCGTCGCCCACGGCGTCGAAGAGCACCATCGACCGGGTGACCAGCAGCTCGACGGGCAGGGCGACCGGGGGGCCTCGCAGCACCACTCCCGTGGCGCCGGGCACGGCGAGGACCGCCTCGCTGGACCTGGCGACCGTCGTGACACTCTCCGGGAGCTCCACCAGGATCTCCTTGTGGTTCCGGGCCGCCTCGCGGGACATGCGCAGCGCGAAGGGGCTGAAGGGGACGATGCCGACGGAGAGTGGGAACCTCGACGCCAGGACGCGCTGGTCGAGGCGTGCGTCCTCCCCGAGGCCGAGGATGACGAGGGCCACCAGGGCCGGCCGCCCGCCGCGCTGGGGGGCCTCCTCGAGCGTGGGCACGAGGGTGAGGTGATGGACGAGCCGCTTGCCGGCGTAGAAGCGGACGCTGACCTCCAGGTCGTCCCGAGGGGTGATGTAGACCTCGGCCCCGGGCAGGGCGTCGAGGGCGAGCCCTCGCAGGCGCGAAGCGATGGCCTCGGGGTCCTCCCCCGGCTCGAGCTGGTAGCGGCTGGAGCGGGCCATCCAGGCCCCCTGGGGGTCCACCTCCTCCCCGGCCTCGGCCTCGAGGAGCTGGGCCCGCCCGAGCACCGCCGGCAGGAGCGAGGCGTCGAGGACCTCCTGGAGCAGGGCCGGCTGGAGCTGCACCGCGGCGGCCACCGGGGCCTCGCCCTGGATCCAGCCCTCGGAGATCCACCAGGTGGCCCGACCGATGAGGAACAGTCCGAGGGTCAGCGCCGCCAGGGCGACCAGGGCGCGACGCACGGTCAGCGGGTCTCGCCGCGGGCCAGCGCCAGGGCGGCTCGGAGCTGGAGATCGGTCTCGGCCCGGTCCAGGGCCGGGCCCGAGAAGCGGGGCGGTCCGGCCTCTGCGCTGGGGGCCACCTCCAGGCTCTGGAGCAGGTGGAGCAGCTCCTGGCGCTGGGGCTCGTCGATGCCCTCGAGGTCCTGGAGCCGGGCGCGGAGACGGGCCGCCGCGTCCGACGCGGGGGCTGCGAGGCTCTGGACCACGTCGGGAACCACGCCGCCGTCCTCTTCGATGGAGCGACCGGAGGGGAGGTGGTAGCGCGCCACGGTGAGCCGCAGGGCGCTGCGGTCCTGGTACTCGAACACGGACTGCACCGAGCCCTTGCCGTAGGTGGGCTGGCCGAGGATGGTGGCCCGCCCGTGGTCCTGGAGTGCCCCGGCGACGATCTCGGCGGCGCTGGCCGAGGTGCCGTCCACCAGCACGACGACACGGGCATCGAGCAGGTCGGAGCTGGCCGCCGTGGCGGCGTGGGTCTCGCTGGCGCCGGCGCTGCGGCCCTCGGTCGTGACGATGGTGCCTTCGGCGATCAGGGCGTCCACCACCGTCACGGCCTCTTCGAGCAGGCCGCCCGGGTTGTCTCGCAGGTCGAGGACCAGGCCGCTGAGTGGGGTCTCCTCCTGGAGCTGCGCCAGGGCGGCCTCGAATTCCTCGCCGGCGTGGCGCCGGAACTGCTCGAGCCTCACGTAGCCGAGGCCGGGCTCCACGAGCTCCCCCCGCGCCGCGAGGGTGTGGACCTCGTCCCGCACCACGGAGAGCTCCAGCCGAGCGGGTGCATCCTCTCGATCGATCTCCAGGAGCACGGGCTGCCCGCGCGGACCGCGCACCCGCTCCACGGCGTCCCGGAAGGGCAGGGCGACCACGTCCTCGCCGTCGACGGCGACGATCCGATCGGCCACCTGCACCCCTGCGACGGCCGCTGGACCTCCAGGGACCACGTCGACGATCTCCAGGCCGCCCCGGGCGTGGGGGCGCACCTCGACGCCGATGCCGCTGTAGGCCCCCGCGGAGTCCTCCAGGAGCTGGCGGTAGGCGTCGGGGTCGAGGAAGAGCGTGTGGTCATCGAGGCTGTCCGCGAGCCCGTCGAGAGAGCGGTAGACCAGCTCCGACGGCTCGAAGGCCTCCACGTAGTGGCGCTCGATGTGGCTGATGGCGCGGGCGAAGGTATCCAGGCTGGCGTAGGGGCTCGCCCCCGCGGCGTAGGACGCCCCGATGACCGACGCGCCGGCGTAGAGCCCTCCACCGAACACGCCGAGCGTGAGCACGAAGGCCTTGGTGGTGGTCCACCTCACAGGCTCATCCTGGCACGGCAAGCACGGTCAGGCACCCTGGATGCAGCCCCGGCGCAGCCACCGGGTCGGGTTCTGCGAGGTCCCGTGGTACTTCACCTCGAAGTGGAGACGCGGGCCGAGGTCGTCGGTCACCCCGGTCTCACCGACCAGGCCGATCTTCTCGCCCGCCGGCACCCGCTGCCCGGGGCGCACCTCCACGGAGACGAGGTGGGTGTAGACGGTGGTGACGTCGTTGCCGTGGTCGAGCACGACGGTGAGCCCCCAGCCCCGGACGTTGCGGGTGGTGGCGACGTAGCCGTCGGCGACCGCCCGGATCGGGGTGTAGCGGGTGGCCTGGATGTCGATGCCCTTGTTCTTGGTGCGGGTCCCCGACGACGGGTCGGTGTAGGTCCCGTAGCCTCGCATCAGGGTGCCGCTGGTGGGGCAGGGGAGCTTGCCCTTCAGGGTCCGGATGTCCGGACCGTCCAGCGGGGCGGCGTCCGGGGTGGGCGTCCAGCTCCCGGCGTCCCGCCCCAGCGAGCGGGAGGAGGACTCCCGGTCGGCCAGGGCCGCCAGGGCGAGGCTGCGACGGGTCCGCACCTCCTCGAGCAGCCCGAGCTTGCGGGCCCGCGTGTCGCGCACGGTGGACTCGCGCAGGCGCACTTCGGCCTGGAGCGCGGACAGCGCCGCCCGGTCCGACTCCACCCGACCCAGCGCCGCCTGCTTGCGCTCGACCTGGTCCAGGAAGCGGCGGAAGCGGACCCGGTCGGACTTGAGGATCGCCAGCAGGTAGCGGGTCCTGCGCCTCAGGTCCGCCGGGTCGTCGGCGGAGAAGATGATGCGAGCGATGCCCCGCCGGTTCAGGCGGTAGAGGGCCCGGCAGTGGTCGGCGACCTCGCTGCGCAGGCGGTCCAGGCCCACGCGGGAGGCCGACAGCGCGTCCTCGCTGGCGATGCGCTGCTGGTCGAGGTCGTCGGCGCGCCGGCGCAGGCCCGCGAGCTCCTGCTCCACCGTGACCAGCTCCTTGTCCAGGTCGGCCAGCTCGGAGAGCACCTGGCGCTCGTCCATCTTGGCGCGGGCGAGGTCGCGGGAGGGGTCGTCCTGGGCGCTCGTCCCCGGCACGAGCACCAGCAGGATCAGGACCAGCAGCCGGATCAAGCCGCCGCTCCCCAGAAGCGCCGCACGGCGGTGAGGCAGCCGAGCACGCCCAGCACGACCCCGGCCGCGGCGAGGCCGACCAGGTGGCCGGCGGGCAGGAAGGCCAGGGTCTCGCTGCCCAGGGCCAGGTGCAGGTAGTCCTGGAGGCGGAGCAGCAGGAAGTGGTGGAGGCCGTAGACACCGGCGACGGCGAGGGCGGCGCCGAAGAGGCCCTGGAGGGCGCCCTCGATGAGGAACGGGGTGCTGATGAAGGCCCAGGTCGCGCCGACCAGCTTCATGGTCTCCAGCTCGGCCCGCCGGGTGTAGATGACCAGGTGCATCGCGTTGGCCACCAGGAACACCGAGGCGGTGAGGATCAGCGCCCCGAGGGCGACGCCCAGGGCCTGGAGCAGCGAGAGGAAGGTGTTGAAGCGCTGGACCCACTCCTGGCCATAGTCCACCTCCTCGAAGTCCGGACCCTTGAGCTGCTCGGCGAAGGTCCCGACCTCCTGGGAGCCGGTGAACTGGTCCACGAGGGTGATCTCGAGCGACGCCGGCAGCACGCCCTCTCCGAGCTCGTCGAGGATCGGCGAGACCTCGGGCACCTTCTCGCCCAGGTACGCGCGGGCGTCCTCCTCGGAGAGGTAGCGCACGGAGGCGACCTCGGTCAGCCGGGCGATGTCGTCCTTGATGGCGAAGCGCCGGTCCACGGGCACGTCGGCGTAGAAGTAGGCCGAGACGTGCACGTCTCGCTCCCAGGACGAGACCATGCCCTCCAGGTTCACGATGACGGTCAGGTACACCCCCGCCAGCATCAGCGCGGCGGCGATGACGCCCGAGGCCACGAGGTTCAGCGAGCGGTTCTCCCAGAGGGAGCGCAGGGCCCTCCGGAGCACGTGGGGCGTGGTGCCGCTCATCAGGAGCTCACGAGCTTGCCGCTGTCGAAGTGGAGTCGACGGGCGGGGAAGCGGTTGATCAGGGCCGCGTCGTGGGTGGCGACGAAGACCGTGGTGCCGCGCAGGTTCACGGCCCGCAGGATCTCCATCACCTCGACGGCCATCGCACCGTCGAGGTTGCCGGTAGGCTCGTCGGCGAGGATGATCGCCGGGTCGTTGATGATCGCCCGGGCCACGGCGACGCGCTGCTGCTCCCCGCCGGACAGGGCTTCGGGCAAGCGCTGCTCCTTGCCCATCAGGCCGACCGTGTTGAGCACGGCCCGCACGCGCCGGTCGATCTGGACCCTCGGCGTGCCGAGGACCTCCAGGGCCAGGCCGACGTTGTCGTAGACGTTGCGGTTGGGGATGAGCTTGAAGTCCTGGAAGACCACGCCGATGTTGCGACGGAGGAAGGGGAGCTGGCGCCCGTTGAGCTTTGAGGCGTCGACGCCGCCCACCAGCAGCTTGCCGGAGGTGGGGCGCTCGGCGCCGTAGAGCAGCTTCAACAGAGTGCTCTTGCCGGCGCCGGAGGGGCCGGTGACGTAGGCGAACTGCCCCTTGGGCACCTGGACGGAGACGTCGTCCAGGGCGTGCTGACCGCCGTAGGTCTTGCTCACGTGGTAGAGGCGGATCACCCCGCCACCCGCGTGAACGGGCCAACGCCGGCGACCAGGTCGACAAGCTCCACGGGCTCCGGGGTCCGCCCCAGGAAGCGGGTGCCGACGCTGTGGAAGCGCTCCAGGTTGTCGGTGACGAGGAAGCCGAGTCCGGGGTCGCCGCCCTCGGCCAGCAGGTCCTGGTCCGCCAGGGCCTCGGCGACGGCCGCGGCGGTGGCCGAGGCCGAGTCCACGAGGTCGGCGTGGGGCATCCTCGCCGAGATCGCGTCTCGGAGCAGGGGGAAGTGGGTGCAGCCCAGGATCACCGTGTCGGCCTCGGGGTCGATGCCGGACAGGTATTTGGCCGCCACCATCCTGGCGATCTCCCCGGTGTGCCAGCCCTCCTCGGCGAGGGACACGAACAGGGGGCAGGCGATGGCCTGGCAGGTGACTCCGGCCTCGCGGAGCAGGGCCTGGTAGCGCCCCCCCCGCACGGTGCCTTCGGTGCCCAGCACGACGACCCTCCCGGAGCGGGTTCGAGCCACGGCCTGGCGCACACCGGGCTCGATCACTCCGAACACCGGGATGCCCAGTTCCGCTCCGCAGGCGGAGAGGCGGTCCAGCGCGTGGGTGCTCGCGGTGTTGCAGGCCACCACCATCGCCTTCACGTCGTGGGCGACGAGGTGGTCGGCGACCTGTGAGGCGTAGCGGAGCACGGTCCGCGGGGAACGCGTGCCGTAGGGGACCCGGGCCGTGTCCCCCAGGTACAGGAGCGACTCCGCCGGCAGCACCTGCGCCAGCGCCGCCAGCACGGTCAGTCCACCGATTCCGGAGTCGAAGACGCCGATGGCGCGGTCATCTGGCATCGGCAGCCACTTTCCCCTGCATCGAGCCTCGTCGTGATAACGCCTCGGTCGATGAGCCGGTCCACGATCGCTGTCTATGGGGGCAGCTTCAACCCCCCACACGTCGCCCACGGCCTCGTCGCGGCGTGGGTGATCTGGACCGGGCGCGCCGATGCGGTCTGGCTGGTGCCGACCTGGCGCCATGCCTTCGACAAGGCCCTCGCCCCGTTCGAGGAGCGCCTGGCCCTGTGCCGGGCCCTGTGTCGCGACCTCGCCCTGCCGGTGGAGGTGTTGGACCTGGAGCGGGAGCTTCCCGCGCCCAGCTACACCATCGACACCCTGCGGGGGTTGGCGGGTCGGCACCCCGACGTGCGCCTCCGCCTGCTCGTGGGGGCCGATGCCGTGGCCCAGAGCGCCGACTGGAAGGCCTGGCCTGCCATCGAGCGCGAGTTCTCGCCGATCGTCGTCGGGCGTCCGGGGTTCGCCCCGCTCGACGACGCGCCGACCTTTCCCGAGGTCTCGTCCACGGACCTGCGGGACCGCCTGGCCGGCGGACGGCCCTGGGGCCACCTCGTGACCTCGTCGGTGGCTGCGCTCCTGCCCGGGTCCTACCGGGGAGCCTCGGAGTGAGCGGCGGGGCGCTCTTCCTCTACGACATCGACGGCACCGTGCTCAGCTCCGCCGGAGCGGGACGGCGGGCGCTGGACCTGGCCTTCGAGGCGCTCTACGGGGTCGCGGGGGCCTTCGACCGGGTGTCCTTCGGTGGGGCCACGGACCCGGGCATCACCGAGCGGGCCCATCGGCTCGCGGGCCTGCCCTTCGGGCCCCGGTCGGCGGAGGTGCTCCGCGAGGCCTACCTCGCGCGCCTGCCGGAAGTGCTCGAGAGCATGCGGGAGGTCATGGTCCTGCATCCGGGCGTGCGGGAGGCGCTCACCGCCACCGCCGGGGTGGGCGTGAACGGACTGCTCACCGGGAACTGGCGAGGGGGGGCTCGCCTGAAGCTGGGCTGCTTCGACCTCTGGGAGGCCTTCGAGGTCGGTGCCTTCGGCGACGACTCCGGCGATCGCGACGACCTGGTCCCGGTGGCCGAGCGCCGGGCCCGAGGCCTGGGGCTGGACTTCGGCCGCACGGTGGTCATCGGCGACACCCCGGCCGACGTGGCCTGCGCCCGTGCCGGGGGTGCGATCGCCGTGGCGGTGCTCACGGGCTGGA
>CAZCVP010000037.1:0-47152 GCA_964501915.1 uncultured Enterobacterales bacterium | reverse complement strand
GCCGTCCAGGTCGGAGCCGGCGTCCTCGTCGACCTCGTGGTCGCAGTCGTTGTCCACCCCGTCGCAGGACTCGGTCGCCGCTGGGGAGATCGCCGGATCCCCGTCGTCGCAGTCCGTGCCCCAGGCCACCGTGCCCGAGGGGGCCTCGCAGGCCGCCGTGGCGTCGGTCAGCAGGCCGTAGCCGTCCCCGTCGCCGTCGCCGTACCAGGTCGGCGCATCGATCGCGTCCTCGTCGACCGTGCCGTCGCAGTCGGTGTCGACCCCGTCGCAGGACTCGCTGGCGCCCGGGTGGGTGTCGGCCCAGGTGTCGTCGCAGTCGGTGGCGTCGGCGACGTGCCCCGAGGGGGCCTCGCAGGCCGTCGTGGAGCTGCCGGCGTCTCCGTAGCCGTCGCCGTCCGCGTCCCGGTACCAGGTGAGGTCGGGGTTCACGGCGGGATCCGCGTCGTCGCAGTCCTCGGCGTTGCCCGCCGAGCCCGAGGGCGCCTCGCAGGCGGTCAGGGGCGCGCCGGGGTCGCCGTAGCCGTCACCGTCGGCGTCGGTCCAGAAGGTGTCGGCGTCGACCGCGTCCTCGTCGGTCTCCCCATCGCAGTCGCTGTCCACCCCGTCACAGGCCTCCGCGGCCCCCGGGTGCACGGTGGCGTCGCTGTCGTCACAGTCCCCGCCCTGGTCCGTGTGGCCACCGCTCGGGGAGCAGGCCAGCTCCGCCAGGGCCAGGTCGTCGTCGCCGTAGCCGTCGCCGTCGCTGTCCAGCAGCCAGTAGACGGTGTCCGTCGCCAGCTCGTCGATCTCGTCGTCGCAGTCCTGGTCGACGCCGTCACAGACCTCGGGGGCGCCGGGATGGACCGCCGGATCGCTGTCGTCGCAGTCGCCGGTCTCGGCCGTGTGGCCCTCCACCGGGTCGCAGTCCTCGACCGCCACGTCGCCACCGACACCGTCACCGTCCACGTCCCGGTACCAGGTGGGCACCGCCTCGTCGATCTCGCCGTCCTGGTCGTTGTCGAGGCCATCGCAGAGCTCGACCGCCCCGGGGTAGACGGTTGGATCGTCGTCGTCGTCGTCCTCTCCGTTGTCCACGGTCCCCGCTGGGGCGTCACAGGCCAGCTTCGTGTCCCCAGCGTCGCCGTAGCCGTCCCCGTCCTCGTCGGCGTACCAGGTGGTCCACTCGTCCTCGTCCGTCGCTCCGTCGCAGTCGCTGTCGATGCCGTCGCAGGAGTCGTAGGCGCCGGGGTAGACGTTGGCGTCAGCGTCATCGCAGTCGGTGCCGTCGGAGGCCCAGTCGCCGACTTCGGGCGCCGAGCAGGAGGACACGGCGCCGACCCCGCTGCCGAAGCCGTCCCCGTCCGCGTCGGGGTAGTAGAGGGACGCCTCGCAGGCCGTCCCGGTGTCGGCCGTGTCCCCCGTGTCGTCGCTGTTGCGACAGGCGGGCAGCACGACCAGAGCGATCCAGAGGGGGGCGGTGAGGGCCATCGGGGCCTCCTGGTGGCCCCCATCATCGCCCATCAGGCGTGCCGAGAGCCCCTCAGATCCCCGTCAGGACGTACGCGGCCCCCGCGTCCGAGCCTCCGTCGTCGGACCGCTCGGCGCCGAGCAGCAGGTCGGGCAGGCCGTCGCCGTCCTGGTCCCCCGCGCCGCTGGCGCCGATGCCCGCCCGGTCGCCGCTGATGGTGCCCGGCCACCAGGCGTCGGCGTCCGACGGACCCAGGGCACCGCTGATCGGCCCGTAGAACAGGTAGCCACCACCGGAGTCGTTGCCGTTGGCGTCGATCTTGTAGGCCCCGACGAACACGTCTCCGAAGCCGTCGCCGTCCACGTCGTCGACCAGAGCGGCGCCTGTGCCGAGGCCGTCTCCGGCACCGCTCCCGGTGATCACCGCGTCGGCCAGGGCCAGGGACTGGCTGCCGAGGAACTTGGTCGTCGCGACATAGACCGCCCCCTGGGCACTGCCTGCGGCCCCGTCGTAGGCCGGCGCCGCGACGAGCACGTCGTCGAGGCCGTCGCCATCGACATCGGCGCCGGCGGAGACGCCGTAGCCGGCGCTCTCGTCCGCCGTCGCCCCGGTGCCTCGTGCGTCGTAGTCGGCGATGCTGGCCGAGGCCGTCACCGGGCCGAGGAAGACCCAGGCTGCGCCGCCGTTGTCCGCCCCGTCGTCGGCGAACTGGCTGCCGATCACCAGGTCGGCCACGCCGTTGCCGTCGAAGTCGCCGTTGCCGTCGAGGCTGAAGCCCGCCAGGTCCCCGGCGGTCTCCCCGGTGAGCTGGACGTCGGCGTCGCTGGTGTCGAGGCTTCCGGAGACCGGGCCGAAGAACAGGTAGACCGTGCCGCCATCGGACTCGTCCTCGTCGGCCTTGTCGTCCGACAGCAGCAGCTCGGCGTTGCCGTCACCGTCCTGGTCGCCCATCACCTGGGCGGCCACACCGAGCCGGTCCCCGGTGCCGACCATGCCGATCACCGCGTCGGCGCCGGCCGAGAGCGTCATGTCCGTCACCGGCCCGTAGACCAGGTAGGCCACCCCGTTGGCGAAGCCGCCGACCACCAGATCGTCGAAGCCGTCGGCGTCGACGTCGCCGCCGGGACCCGGGTGGTAGCCGATCTTGTCGCCGGAGTCCCCCAGCAGGACCGCGTCGGCGTCGGTGGCCAGGTCGTAGGTGCCGCTCAGCGGTCCGTAGAGCAGGTAGCCGACCCCAGCGTCGCCGCCGCCGTCGTCGTTGCGCCAGGTCCCGACCCAGAGGTCGTCGTCGCCGTCGCCGTCGAGGTCACCGGCGTAGCTCAGGGCCTCGCCGAGCTTGTCGTCGTCGTCGTCACCGAGCAGGGTCGCCAGGGCGCCGCTCAGGTCCTGCTCTCCCGACAGGGCGCAGGTGGCGTCGCTGCCGGAGCAGTCGTTGTCGACCCCGTCGCCACAGACCTCGGTCTCGCCGGGGTTGACCGAGGTGTCGGTGTCGTCGCAGTCGCCGCCGTCGGCCACGTAGCCGCTGGGGGCGTCGCAGTCCTCGACCGTGGAGGCATCGCGACCCCAGGTGTCGCCGTCGAAGTCCAGGTACCAGGTCGCCGCGTCGATCGCGTCTTCGTCGATGTCCGCGTCGCAGTCGTTGCTGATGTCGTCGCAGAGCTCGTCGGCGCCCGGGTAGGTGGTGGCGTCGGTGTCGTCGCAGTCGGTCGCGTCGGCCACCGTGCCGCTCGGGGCGTCGCAGGCTTGTTGGCTCGCGCCGGCGTCGCCGAAGCCGTCGCCGTCCGTGTCGTCGTACCAGGTGCCCTGGTCGACGGCCTCCTCGTCGATCCAGGTGTCGCAGTCCTGGTCCACGCCGTCGCAGGTCTCGGTGGCGCCGGGGTGGATGGTGGCGTCGGCCGGGCCACAGTCGGTGCCGTCGGCGACGTGGTCCGACGGGGCCTCGCAGGCCGCCTGGGGGCTGTCGGGATCGCCGTAGCCGTCGCCGTCGCTGTCGGCGTACCAGGTCGTGGCGTCGGTCGGGTCCTCGTCGATCTCCGTGTCGCAGTCCTGGTCGACCCCGTCACAGACCTCGTCGGCGCCGGGGTGGATGCTGCCGTCGTCGGGGTCGCAGTCCGTGGCGTCGGCGACGTGGTCGGTGGGGGCGTCGCAGGCCTCGGTGCTCGCCACCGGATCGCCATAGCCATCGCCGTCGCTGTCGGCGTACCAGGTGGTGGCACCGGTGGCGTCGTCGTCGATCTCCCCGTCGCAGTCCTGGTCCACGCCGTCGCAGGTCTCGGTGGCGTCGGGGTGGATCGCCTCGTCCGTGTCGTCGCAGTCCAGGCCGAGGGTGCCGTCCTGCTGGGGGTCGTTCGACGACTGGTAGCCGTCGAGGTCCTGGTCGAAGTCGTCGCTGCCGTCACAGTCCTGGTCCACGCCGTCGTAGAAGAGGTCGTCGGCGCCGGGGTGGACCTGGCTGGCGCTGGGCTGGACGAAGCCCTGGCCGGTGACGATGGCGAAGGCCGCGGGAATGCCCGAGGGGTCGTCCCAGCAGTCGTCGCCGCCGGCCTCGACGGACAGGTACCCGTCCAGGTCGCGGTCGGCGTCGTTGCCGTCGCAGTCCTGGTCCACGCCGTCGTACCAGACCTCGTCGGCCCGGGGATGAATGCCGGCGTCGAAGTCGTCGCAGTCCCCCCGCGAGGCCAGGACACCGTCGCCGTCGAGGTCCGCGGGCGTCCACTCCACGCAGGCGACACTGAGCAGGCTGAGCAGCAGCACGGGGACCTCCACCTCGGTCCGGGAGACATAACGCCGCTCGGGGCCCGGGATCGCCCGCCGCCTCGCGGGCTCCGAGCCCGGCGCTCGGAGACGGCCCCTGCAGCAGAGGTCCCCCTGATCTGTCCGCTTCGTCGCAGAGGTCCCCTCCAAGTGTCCGCTTACTGCGCAGAGGCGCCGGGGAGACCACGCCCAACCCCGCGAGATCTCGTCGACAGGTCCCTGGCTCAGCCCCGTCTGGCCTCCAGGCGGACACATCGAGGGGACCTCCGTCCCCAGGCGGACAGATCGGGGGGACCTCTGTCCAGTCCCTGGGGGTGTCAGCCCGAGTCGACCGCCCGCACCCGCACCGCACACACCTTGTACTCGGCGGTCTGGGTGACCGCGTCTCCGGCGTCGTTGGTGAGGCGGTTGGTGTTCTGGTCCGGGAAGTGGAGCGGCATCCACACGCAGCCGCGGCGCATGCGCGGGCTGACGTTCACGCGGGCCTGGACCGTGCCCCTCCGGGAGCTCACCCACGCGGCGTCGCCGTCGACGAGTCCTCGCCTTCGGGCGTCGCGGCGGTGCATCTCGATGAAGTTGGTCGGCTGCCTGGCCATCGCGCCCGAGGACCGCCGGGTCTGGGTGCCGGCGTTGTAGTGGTAGAGCGTGCGGCCCGTGGACAAGAGCAGCGGGTAGTCCTCGTCGGGAAGCTCCTCGCTGGGACGGTAGGAGACCGCCTGGAAGCGACCCTTGCCGCTGAGCGGACCGTCGCCGTGCAGGGTCGGCGTGCCCGGGTGGTCGGGCGCCGGGCAGGGCCACTGGAGGCCGCCCTCGGCCTCGATGCGGGCGTGGCTGATGCCGGAGAACTTCGGTGAGAGCGCCGCCAGCTCGGCGTAGATCTCGGCCGGGCCGGCGTAGTCGGGCATCGGGTAGCCGACGGCGCGGGCGAGGTCGCAGAGGACCTGCCAGTCGGCGCGGGCCTGCCCTGGCGGCTCGACCGCCTTGCGCACCCGCTGGACACGCCGGTCGGAGTTCGTGAACACGCCCTCCTTCTCGGCGAAGCAGGCCGCCGGCAGGATGACGTCGGCGAAGCGGGCCGTCTCGTTGAGGAAGATGTCCTGGAGGACCACGAAGTCGAGGGCGTTGAGACCCTCCTCGACCTTCGACGCGTTGGGCTCGCTGAGCACGATGTCCTCGCCCATCACGAACAGCCCCCGGATGCGGCCGCCGAGGTGCTTCATCATCACGTTGAGGTTGTCGCCGTCGTCGGGCGAGAGCTCCACCCCCCAGGCCTCGGAGAACCGCGCCCGAGCCGCCGGGTCCGAGACCCGCTGATACCCCGGGTAGAAGACCGGACTGGCCCCGGCGTCGTTGGCCCCCTGGACGTTGTTCTGGCCTCGCAGGGGATTCAGGCCGGCGCTGGGCCGGCCCAGGTGACCGGTCATCAGCACCAGGTTGGCGAGGCTGTAGACGTTGTCCGTGCCGTGGCTGTGCTCGGTGATGCCCAGGGTGTAGTAGATGCCGGCCCGCTCGGTGGTGGCGTAGAGCCTCGCCGCGGTGCGGATGTCGTCGGCCGACACCCCCGAGATGCCCTCGGCCCACTCCGGGGTGGTGTGGAGCACGGACTCGGCCAGGACCTCGAAGCCCTCGGTGTGGGCCGCGATGAAGGCCCGATCCTGGAGCCCTTCGGCCACGATCACGCGGGCCATCGCCTGGAGCAGGGCTACGTCGGTGCCCGGCTGGAGCTGCAGGTGGAGATCGGCGATCTCGGCCAGCCAGATGCGGCGGGGGTCGGCCACGATGAGCTTCGCACCGCGGCGCACCGCCCGCTTCATCTCCATCGCGATGATCGGGTGGGCCTCGGTGGTGTTGGACCCGATGACGAACATCAGCTCCGTGTCCCGGATCTCGGGGATCGAGTTGGTCATCGCACCCGCGCCGAACATCGTCACCAGACCGGCGACCGTGGGCGCGTGTCACGTGGCCGCGCACTGGTGGCAGTTGTTGGTGCCGAAGGCCGCACGGGCGAGCTTCTGGACGAGGTAGTTCTCCTCGCCGGTGCAGCGGGACGACGAGACGAAGCCCAGCGCGTCGGGCCCGTGGCGCTCCTTGACGCCGAGCAGGCCCGCAGCCGCGGCGACCATCGCCTCCTCCCAGCTCGCCTCGTGGAGCTGCCCGTCGGCCCCACGCACCAGGGGTGCCGTCAACCGGTCCGGGTGGTGGATGAACTCGTTGGAGAAGCGGCCCTTCACGCAGAGGTTGCCGTCGTTGACCGTGGTGCCGGGGGGCGGGCTCGTGGCCCGCACGACCTTGCCCTCCGCCACGTGCAGATCGAGCTGGCAACCGACCCCACAGAAGTTGCAGGTGGTGCGCACCCGCTGCTCGGTGCGGTGGTCCGAGGCGAGCGCCAGCTTCTCGGTCATCGCCCCGGTGGGACAGACGGCGATGCAGCCGCCGCAGAGCTCGCAGGAGGTGTCGAGCAGGGAGCGCTGGTCGGCGGTAGCGATGGTGGTGGCACCCCCGCGACCAGCCAGGGTGATCGCGCTGACGGCCTCGACCTCGTCGCAGTAGCGCACGCAGAGGCTGCAGAGGACGCAGGCCTCGGGGTCGAAGTGCACGTAGGGATTGGCGTCGAGCCGGGTCGCACGAGGCGCCCGGACCGGGTGGAGACGGGGGCCCGTGCCGTGGTCCAGCACGTGCTGGCGCAGGCGGTTGCCCACACCGCGTTCGACGGGGAGGCCCTCGGCGTCCAGCTCGTGGTCGGCCAGGTACAGGCTGAGCAGGACCTGGCGGTGGCGCCTCACCCGGGGGCTCTCGGTGTGCACGACCTGGCCGTCCGCGACAGGGAAGGCGCAGCTCGGCTGGAGCCGGCGCTCCCCTTCGATCTCCACCAGGCACATGCGGCAGGCGCCCATCGGCTCGACGCGATCGTCCTGGCACAGGGTCGGGACCTCGACGCCCACCCGGCGGCAGACGTCGAGCAGTAGCTCGCCGGGCTCTGCAGCGACCTCCTTGCCGTTGAGCACGAGCCTCACGAGAAGTCCTCCGGGAAGTGCCGCATCGCGCTGACCAGGGGCAGGCTGGCGACCATGCCCAGGCCGCAGATCGAGCCCTCCTCCATCTCCCAGTGCACGGTCTCCACGTGAGCCAGCTCGGCTGGATCGCCGCTCGCGAGAAAGCGGTCCAGGGCCTGGCGCTGGAGGCTGCAGCCCACGCGACAGGGCGTGCACTGGCCGCAGGTCTCGTCCTCGAAGAAGACCTGCTGGTGGCGGGCGGCCTCGGCCATGTCCACCGTGTCGTTCAGCACCACGACACCGGCCGAGCCGAGCAGGGCGCCGTGGGCCTGGAGCCCCCGGAAGTCCAGGGGCGTGGCCCGGTGGCCCATCGGCAGGAAGCCTGAGCTGGCGCCTCCGGGCGAGAAAGCCCTGGGCGTGCCGACATAGCCCCCCGTGGCTTCGACCAGCTCGTCGAGCGACGCCCCCAGGGGCAGCTCATAGGTGCCGGGACGCTGGACGTGGCCGCTGACGCAGTAGAGCTTGGTGCCGGGCTCCGTGGCTCCCAGGTCCCGGAACCAAGCCCCGCCACGAGCGGTGATCGCCGGCACGCAGGCCAGGGTCTCGACGTTGTTGACCAGGGTGGGCTTGAACCACAGCCCCTGCTGGGTCGGGTAGGGGGGCTTGAGGCGAGGCATGCCCCGGCGGCCTTCGATGGCCTCCATCAGAGCCGTCTCCTCGCCGCAGATGTAGGCCCCGTGGCCCATCACCAGGTCGACCTCCAGCTCATCGAGGTGGGGCCTGGCTTCGGCGAGGGCCGCCTCCAGGCTGCGTCGCGGACCGAGGAACTCGCCGCGCAGGTAGATGAACGCCTTGTCGGCCCCCACGAACCACGCCGCGATCGCCAGGCCCTCGAGCAGGCGGTGGGGCCGCCGCAGCATGACGTCCCGGTCCTTGAAGGTGCCGGGCTCGCCCTCGTCGGCGTTGACCACCACGTAGCGGGTGGGGCTGCGCTCGCTCCGGACGGCCTCCCACTTGACGTGGGCCGCAAACCCGGCCCCGCCGCGGCCCTGGAGACCGGAGGTGCGCAGCTCGTCGAGGAAGCCGTCGCGGCCGAGCCGGCGGGCCTGGGCGAGGGCGGCGTAGGTTGGGTCGTCGTCTCCGGCGAGGTCGATCGGGAGGTCGGGGTCGTGGGGAGACACAGCGCCGGGGGGGGCGGCGTGCTGGAGCTCGAGCGTGTCGCCGAGCTGCACGGGGGCCCGGTCGCACTGGCCGAGGCAGCTCACGGCCTCGTGGGGGGTGCCGTCGGCCTCCAGGCGTAGGAGCAGGTCCGAGGAGCCGGCGAGCTGACAGCTCAGGCCCTTGCAGACCCGAGGCACACCGGGCTTGCTGAGCAGGGTGTAGAAGGTCGCGACACCGTAGACGTCGGCTTCGGGCACGCCGGTCTCGGCGGCGACCCGGGCGCTCGCGCCTTCGGCGAGGCCTCCACGCCGCTGGAGCCGCTCAAGCACCTCGTCACGGCGGGCGTCCTTCTTCTCCATGCCCGAAGCGTATTGCGGGAGCGGTCCGGAGCGCGGCTGTCAGAACCGTCCAGCGAAGCCGTTGCCCGTGAAGACCAGCCGACGGCCCGGACGGTCCTCGACGAACTCGATGCCCAGCATGCCGGCGCCGACGACGAAGTGCACCGCGCCGACCAGCCCGAGCACGCCGAACACGGCGTCCACGGCCTCGATGTCGGTGGCGGACATGCCGACCACGGCCACCCCCATCGTGAACGCACCGGTCCCCAGCAGGCCGAGGCCGATGAGCCACCAGCCCGGGTCGTAGCCATAGACCTCCTGGCCCATGACCGGCAGGGCCGAGCCCCCGCCGAGCCGCAGCTCGCTGTCCACGAGGGAGTAGCGAGCGGGGACCGTCGGGACGGTGAAGTCGGTGGTGGCCGGAGGCGCGGCCTGGGCCGAGAGGGACAGCGTGAGGGCGAGGAGCATGGCGGAGGCCTCCCGATGGCAAAGGTATCACCCCATCTGTCACGGGATGTCACAGCCCCAGAAACCCCCTTGACGCTCCCTATCCGGGTGCGTAGATGCGCATCGCCAGCGGGGAGGTCCGTGGCGGCAACCGTCCCTCCCCCGAGAATGGCAACACCCTGAATCCGCGGATCCACCTTCTTGATTGAGGGCGATCCCATGATCACCGCTTCCTTCCTGTTGCTGGCCTGCGCTCCCGGGCTCGACGTCGACATCGACGGCACCCACGTCACCGACAAGTCCATCGTCGACGGCTCCACCGAGGCCGTCGCCCTGCTGGCCTTCCTCAACGACGGGTCCACCACGATGACCGTGCTCGACGACGAGGTCCCGCTGGACAAGCGGGCCGCCGGCAACCTCATCGGCCACCGCGACGGCGGCGACGCCACCTACGGCACCTCCGACGACGACCTCTTCGACTCCATCGACGAGGTCGACGACGTGCGCTGGGTGGGCACCCGGACCATCGAGAAGCTCGCCGCCTACGCCGTCGCCAACGGCTACGGCCTCAGCGACGACGACGAGCTGGGCACCTGGGACGGCGTGACCTTCACCGTCGCCGAGGCCGCGGCCACCGTCGCCTTCGCCAACGACGCCTCCGAGACCATGCTCGACGACGAGGTCCCGCTCAACCGCCGGGCGGTCGACAGCATCCTCGAAGCCCGGCCCCTGGAGACGGTCGAGCAGCTCAGCGAGCTCTACTACGTCGGCAAGTCGGCCATGGAGCTGCTGCTCGACGGCGCCTACAACCTCGGCGACGATGGCTGGCTCGACGAGGAGGAGGAGGAAGAAGAGACCTGCGAGGTCACCCTGTCCGACGGGGACAACTCCGACGCCGCCGACCTCACCGAGCTGCTCTACCTCTCCACCTTCAGCGACGCCCCCTGGGCCGAGATCCTCAGCTACCAGGCCGAGGGCTGCGACGACTGGGAGAACCCGGGCGAGGGCCTGACCAGGGCCGTGTGGGACGCCGCGTTCTACTGGGACTGGTCGGACATGCCCGAGGACTACAAGGAGATCAGCGAGTGGACGGCCGGCGGCACCGCCTTCGCCAAGATCGTGAACACGGCGATGGTCGTGGTCGACGAGAACATCGCTGACGGCGACTGGGACCCGGCCGACGCCCAGGACCTCTACGACAGCCGTGACGCGCTGGTCGACAGCCTGCTGCTCGGCGTCGCCGAGTACCCCCACGGCTACATGGAGCAGACCATCTACGTCGACCTCGTCGAGTGCAGCCAGGAGGCCGTGGCGCTCATCGACATCGAGAACGGGGAGCTGCTGATCGTGCACGAAGAGTCGCACTGCTGAGACGCTGAGCTGACGAGCCTCGGACGGACCGGCCTCGGCTGGTCCGTCTCGGGTTCTGGCCTCGGACGTCAGCACCCTGAAAGCTCCGGGTCCTCGCCCTTGATCCCCCACCTCGGGCCCGGGTAGGGAGCCAGCATGCTGATCTGGCTCCCCGCGCTCTTCGCCGCTCCCTACGTCGAGCTCGCCGAGCCCGACCTCACCCCGGACGAGATCGACGAGCGCCTCGAGGAGGCCGCCGGACGGGCCCCCGTGGGCACGACCCACGTGGCGCTCGAAGGCCCAGAGCCTCTCGCCATCGCCCCCGTGCCCGACAAGGAGCCCGACCTGCGCAGCGCCCCCGTCGACCACCCCGGTCGCGCCGACGGCGCCCTGTCCGGCAAGGGCATCTACCTCAGCCAGTGCCATGGCTTCATCTGGTACGACTCGCTGTGGAGCTTCTCCACCCAGCGCGGCAACCTCTACGACACCGTCGAGGACTTCCACAACCCGGAGGGCATGAACCAGTACCTGGCCCGCTACCTGGAGAACGCCGGCGCCGCCGTGTTCACCACCAAGGAGCGCGGCATGAACCGCCGCAGCGCCATCGCCGACAACGACGGCGACGGCTACAGCGAGGCCGGCTCCGGCTTCGCCGACGGCGCCGCCGGCTTCGCTGACCACGGCCCCTGGGTCTACGGCGAGAACCCCTTCGACGCCGGCACCACCCGCACCTTCCCGGCCTCAGGCGGCGGCGTGGCGACCTGGGTGCCCGAGGTGCCCGTGGATGGCGTGTACGCGGTCTACGCCTCCTGGGACTCCGACGGCGCCCACGCCAAGGACGCCCACTACCGGATCACCCACCCCGGCGACACCATCGATCGCACCTACGACCAGACCGTGCATGGCTCGACCTGGCAGTACGTCGAGACCCTGTGGCTGCCGGCGGGCGTGGGTGGGCTCACCGTCGAGCTGATCGGCGACTCGGCCGAGTCCGGCAAGAAGCTCAGCGCCGACGCGGTGCGCATCGGCGGCGGCATGGGCGACGTGCGGCGCCACGACGACCTGTCGGGACGGCCCCGGTGGGAAGAGGGCGCCATCCAGTACACCCAGTACAACGGCGCCCCGACCAGCGTCTACGACCCCTACGCCGACGGCAACGGCTCCGACCCCTCCAGCCGCAGCCGCTGGGCCGACTGGGAGCACCCCAGTGGCGAAGACGCCATCTACGTCTCCTGGCACAGCAACGCCGGCGGCGGCACCGGCACCAGCACCTACACCTACGAGAGCGGCTCCACCAAGGGCATCGCCGGCTCCGAAGACCTCAGCGAGCTGCTCCAGGAGGAGCTCGTCGACGCCTTCCGGGCCCTGTGGGACCCGGACTGGACCTCCCGCGGCACCAAGACCGCGGCCTTCAGTGAGGTCAACCCCAGCCACAACAACGAGATGCCGGCGGCGCTCATCGAGCTCGCCTTCCACGACCACAGCTACGACGTGGAGTTGCTCAAGGAGCCGGCCTTCCGCCGCGACGCGTCGCGGGCGATGTACCGGGCCATCGTGCGCTACTTCGCCGACAAGGACGGCACCACGCCGATCTACCTCCCCGAGGCCCCGATCGACGTGGCCCTGGTGCACGACACCAGCGGCCAGCTCGCCCTGAGCTGGAGCCCCGGGCCGGCCGCCTACCCCTACGGTGACGACCCGACGAGCTACCTCGTCCAGACCTCGATCGACGGGCGCTCCTGGGACAACGGCTTCACCACGAGCGGGACCTCGGTGGTGCTCGAGGCGTCGAAGGGGTCCACCCTCTTCGCCCGCGTGTCCGGCCTCAACGAGGGCGGCCTCTCCTTCCCCAGCGAGGTCGTCGGCGCCCGCCGGGCCCGGGACGGCAGCCCCATCGTGCTCCTGGTCGGCGGCTTCGACCGGCTCCAGGGCAGCCTGCTCCCCTGGGAGGCCGTGGGGGGGTCCGTGGGCGACGTGCGACGCATGGAGCTCTGGCGGGTCAATCCCTACGACCAGCTCGCGGCCCACGGCCGAGCCCTGGACGCAGCCGGCGTGCCCTTCGACGGGATCGCCGACGAGCGCCTCGGTGACGTGGACCTGGGCAGCTACGACCTCGTGATCTGGGCCGCGGGGGAGGAGTCCACCGCCGACGAGACCCTGTCCTCGGCCCAGCAGGCGGCGCTGAGTGCCTTCATCGAGAGCGGCGGGGGCCTCTGGATCAGCGGCGCCGAGGTCTTCTGGGACCTCGATGCCCAGGGCTCGGCCACGGACCAGGCCTTCTGCACCGACGTGCTCGAGACCCGCATGGGCTCCGACGACGCCGGCACCTCCACCGCCACCGGGTCCGGCCCGCTCGAGGGCCTGGACCTCAGCTTCGGCGAGGACGTCGGCGGGGCCTACCCGGTGGAGTACCCCGACGCCCTGACCAGCGCCCACCGGGCGGTCGTGTCCTACGGCAGTGGGGCCATCGCCGGCGTGCTCGGCGATCGGATCTTCCTGCTCGGCTACCCCTTCGAGACCATCGGCTCCGAGGCCGACCGGACCGAGATGATGGAGCGCCTGCTCCGCGAGCTGCTCACGGACTGGGACGACACGGGGCCCGGAGGCGACGACACGGGGCCCGGACCCGACGACACGGGCGGCGCCGGCGACCCCGAGGGACCGGGCTGGCAGCGGGTGCCCCTGGGCGGCGGATGCGGCTGTGGGGCCACGTCGGTCCCGAGCGCCCTGGGCTGGCTGGTGCTGTTGCCGCTGGTCGTGGGGCGTCGGCGGCAGGGGCAGGTGTCAGGCATTCGTGTTAATGATTTCGCACCATGTCACGACCCCGCCGCCTCGACCGCCCCGGCTCCCGCCAGCACGTGATGAACCGGGGAGCCCGGCACCAGCCGGTCTTCCTCGACGACGGCTGCTACGAGCACTTCCTCGGCCTGCTCTCCGAGCTTCCCGAGCGCTTCGGCGTGGTCGTGCATGCCTACGCCCTGCTGCCGAACCACTTCCACCTCCTGCTCGGCTGTCCCCGGGGCGGCCTCTCCCAGGCGATGCAGTACCTGCAGTCACGCTACTCGAAGTACCTGAACCAGCGACCCGGCTGGGACGGTCCCGTCTGGCGTTCCCGGTTCCGCAACCGGGTCGTGGAGGTGGAGTCGACCTGGCAGCACCTGCTCGCCTACGTGCACCTGAACCCGATCGAGGCGGGACTGTGCCAGCGACCGGGAGACTGGACATGGTCCAGCCACGGCCTCTACGTGGGCGACGGGACCTCGGACTTCGTCGAGCTGGCCGAGCTGCGCGGCCTCTACGGCAGCGTCGAGGCCTACGTGGACTACCTGGCCGAGGTCCAGTCCGGCCGCCGGTCCCCGCCGGTCGGCTTCGATCCCGAGGACCTCTGGAGGCACTCCCACACCGAGTGGCTCGCGGTGGAGATCGACACCCCTAAGCTCTTCTCGGTCGACGAGGCCTGGGCGGTCCTGGAGCGCGTCAGCGGCCTGGACCGGGAGGCGCTGTGCGCGGCCCCTCGGGGGCGTCGCGGCAACCCCGCCCGGTGGGTCACTTTCTGGTGGCTGTGGAGCAGCACCGTCCTGTCCCAGGCGGAGATCGGCCGGTCGCTCGGAGCCAAGGCCCCCGTCGTCAGCACGGCCATCCGACGGGTTCGGGAGACCCGCAAGTCCGGAGACACGGCGCCGGAGTGGCTCGGCTGGGTCCGAGAGCTGGACCGTGTGCTGCTCGGGCGTTGAGCCTCGGGGAGGCGGCTACCCCGACGCCCCCCGAAACCCCTCCACGCTCTGCCGCACCACCTCCAGCCCGACCCGAGCCCCGTCGTCGAGGTCCGGGAGCGCTTCGACCCGACCCAGCAGGTCGTCCTGTGCCTCCAGGATGGCGTCGCTGTCCCGCTCCGGATCCTGGCGCTGGCCGCGGATCCAGGCCGCCATGCTCCAGGTCTCGTCGGCGAGGTCGTCGTGGCCCAGGCGCCGGAGCTCCAGGGAGAGGCCCTGCCACCGCGGGGCGGCTCGGCTGGCGAAGGTCCGAAAGGGCGCTTCGGCCGGGTCGGCCACCACCCGGCGGCCGGCCGGATCCTGTGCCGCGGACCGCTCCCGGGGCTCCAGGGTCCGGTTCACCGGCGTCCCGGCCCGGGTCGGGACCACCTGCTGCTCCGGCTCCGCGGCCGGCTCCGGTAGAGCCTCCTCGGGCTCCTCCTGGAACGCACGGATGGCCCAGAGGCCGAGGAGCAGGACCCCCAGCAGCCCGAGACGGACCTTCACCCCAGCACCTCGCCGAGGACCCGGGCCAGGTCCCGGACCTGGTAGGGCTTGGGCAGCACGGCGCGGAAGCCCTCCTCGGCGAAGCTCGCGAGGGTGCCGTCGTTGGCGTAGCCGCTCGACGCGATCACGACAGCGCTCGGGTCCAGCTCCTGGAGCCGACGCATCGCCTCCCGGCCGCCCATGCCGCCGGGAATGGTGAGATCCATGATCACGGCGTGGTAGGGACGGCCGTGGATGCGTGCTTCTTCATAGGAGGCGAGGGCTTCGGACCCGTCGATGGCGTAGGCCACCTCGTGACCGAGCAAGCTGAGCATCTCCCCCACGACCTCCCGCACCAGTGACTCGTCGTCCATCACCAGGACCCGTCGTCCCGGCGCGACGGGGAGCACGGCCCGTGTCGAGACCAGGGCAGGCTCCTCCTCGGGGTCGACCCCGGGAAGGTAGATGCGGAAGGTGGACCCCTCGCCGGCCACCGAGTCGACGGTGATCGCCCCGCCATGGCGCACGACCACGGAGTGGGCGACCGCCAGACCCAGCCCCGACCCCTCCTCCTTGGTGGTGAACCAGGGGTCGAAGAGCCGATCGAGGTGCTCCGGTTCGATGCCGCCGCCCTCGTCGGCGATGGCCACCCGCACGTAGCGCCCGGGCTCCAGGGGGCGACTGCCCTCGTTCCAGGCCGCGCCGATGGTGACGTTGGCGGACTCGATGGTGACGGTCCCGCCGTGGGGCATCGCCTGCAGCGCGTTGAGGACCAGGTTGTGGATGGCCTGGCTGAGCTGTCCCCGGTCGACCTCGGCCCACCACAGGCCCTCGGGCAGGTCCAGGTCCGCCCGCACCCGGGTCCCCCGCAGGCTGAAGGTGGCGACCTCCCGCACCAGCGCACCGAGGTCGATGCGGCGCTTCATCGGTTCGCCGCCGGTGGCGAAGGTGAGGAGCTGGGAGGCGAGGTCCGTGGCCTGACGACAGGCGACCATGCCCTGCCGCAGAGCGAGGTGGAGCTCCGGGTTGCTCGTCGCGTAGCGCTGGGCCAGGGAGATGTGGCCCGCGACGCCCATCAACAGGTTGTTGAAGTCGTGGGCGATGCCCCCGGCCAGCACGCCCAGGGACTCCAGGCGAGCCACCCGGGAGGTGGCGTCCTCCAGCTCTCGCTGGCCGGTGATGTCGACGCCCGTCTCGATGATGAACTCCGTGGAGCCGTCTTCCCTGCGCAGCACGGTGCTCTGGCAGGACACGACGCGATGACCGCCGGCGCGGGTCCGCCAGCGGCACTCCAGGCCCGAACCGACCGAGCCTTCGAGGATCGCCGAGAAGTGGTCGGTCGCCCGCTGGTGGTCTTCGGGGTCCAGCAGCGCGTCGAAGGCCTTCCGGCCCCGGACTTCGGCCGCCGACCAGCCGGTGAGCTGCTCGCAGGCGCGGTTGAAGCCCACGATGCGACCCTCGGTGTCGAGCACGAGCACCAGCGCGGCCACGGTGTCCAGCACCGCCGTGAGGAAGGAGCGCTCGTGCTCCAGCGCCTTGACCGCCTCGACGCGCTCGGTGACGTCGAGCACGACTCCGTTCCAGAGCATGCTGCCGTCGACCTGGGGCTGGGGCGTCGCCGAGCCCCGCAGCCAGCGCATCTCCCCAGACAGCGGCACGATGCGGAACTCGTGGTCCCAGGTACCCAGGGTGCGGGTGGCGTGTTCCTGGGACTCCTGGAAGCCCTGGACGTCGTCGGGGTGGATGGCCGCAAAGACCCGCGATGGATCCGAGATCAGCGCCTCGACCGGTGCCCCCGTGAGGGCCTCGATCGAGCGGCTGATGAAGGGGAAGTAGAGGCTGCCGTCCGCCTCCAGGACCACCTGGAAGAGCGCCCCCGGCATGTTCGAGCCGACCTCTTCGAGGCGGGTGAGGTGATCCTCCGAGACCAGCTCCGCTCGCACCCGACGGCGCAGCGCTGCCCGACGCACGAGCTGGTGGAGCCGCGCATCGGTCGGTGTCAGCTCCTCGGGACCGATGACCTCCACCCAGGCCCGCGGCGCCGCCTGGGCCAACCTGGCGACCGGAGGCGGCTCGCCACGGTCCACCACCAGCACCAGCTCCGGAGGCTCCAGGTCCAGCGCGTCGAGGGCCTCCTGGAGCGTGGCCACCCGGGCCAGCACGACCTCCTCCCCCTCCAGGGCCGCCGCGAGGCGATCCATGCCCTCGGGCAGTGGATCCAGGACGAGCGCCCTGGCCTTCGCGGAGAGTGAGTGCATGACCGGGATTAACCCGCCCCTGGGCTCGGTTGGGCCGCGCCCCCTGCAGCCCACACACAGAACGACCGATCCTCGCCCACCACCCGAGCCCCCCCGAAGGCCGCCTGCATGCGCCGGCCGACCCCCGCCGTGCGCTGGCTGACGATCACCAGGGATCCCCCCGGTCGGAGCCGAGCCGGCGCCTCGGCCACCAGCGCGTCGAGGATCGTCGTGTCCTGGGCCACGCCCCGGTGCAGGGGGGGGTTGCTGAGGATCACGCCGAAGCGGTCCCCGGCCGCCACCGCCTGCCAGCCCGATCCAGCCGCGACCCGCGCCCGGGGCAGGTTCTGCTGGGCCGCCGCCAGGGACCAGGTGTCGACGTCGCACAGGGTCCAGTCGAGGGGCACCGCGTCGACGGACGCCCGCCGCCGGGCCACCCCGAGGGCGACGAGCCCGAGACCCGTGGCGAAGTCCAGGGCCGGCCCCTCCAGGGCCAGGTCGGCCACCGCGGTGAGCAACAGGCGCGTGGCCGGGTCCAGGCCACCCCTGGCGAAGGCCCCCGGCAGGGACACCACGGAGGTGGGCCCCTCGACCCCGGGCAGCACCAGCTCCCGTCTCAGGAAGTGGTCCGCGAGCCGTCCCCGGGCCGGCGCCGAGGTCCGGAGACCGGTCAACAGGCGACAGTGACGTCGCGTCGCGACGGTCCGGACCTCCTCGAAGAGCGGCTGCAGGCACTTGGCCGTGGACCGGATCCCCTCGTCGTTGGCTCCCACCACCCAGACCGGCGCCCCCT
This sequence comes from uncultured Enterobacterales bacterium, assembly GCA_964501915.1. Lineage (GTDB taxonomy): Bacteria > Myxococcota_A > UBA796 > UBA796 > CAJQPC01 > CAYFPX01. The sequence continues at coordinate 29,394 of CAZCVP010000037.1, read as the reverse complement.
CCGGCAGGCGGGCCGCCACGAGGTGGAGCAGGACCTGGAGACGGGCCCGCTCCCGCGACAGGCGGACCACGGCCCCCTCCCAGGTGCCCTCGATCGGCTCGGCCCGTGAGGCCTCTCCCCCCCAGGCACGGGTGAGCCAGGGGGTCACCTCGACGTCTCCGGAGCGGAGAGCGCCCACGACCCGACCCGTGGGCTCGTCCACCACCAGCAGGCGGCCCCGGACCCCGAGGCCCAGCAGCTCCTCGGCGGCGACGACAGCGGCGGCCTGGTCCCGGTCAGCAGCCATGGGGCGCTCTATCGCGACGGGGGTGGCGCCGATCAGTCGGAGGACTCGACCTCCAGGCCCTCGTCGTCGAGGGTCCACACGGCGGGCTCCCCGTCGCCGTCGGCGTCCAGGGCCCCGTGAACGAGCACCTGGCCCTCCTCGTCGATCTCCACCCAGTAGGTCCCGCGCACGTCCTCGGGGGGCTCGAAGGGCAGGTCGTCCCAGCCGGGCCCGCCGACCCAGCGCACGGCCTTGGCCGAGAGGTGGGCCAGGGGCCGAGGGGTCGGGGGCAGGGCCAGGTAGTGGCCGGTGCGGTCCCGGTGGTCCTCCTCGGCCTCCCTGAGGCTGGGCATCAGCCGCTCGAGCTCCATCGACCGAGCCCGGCTGCGCAGCGAGACATAGGCCGGGCTGACGAGGGCCACGACGGTGTCCAGCACCTCGACCGCGGCGCCGTCGGTGCGCACGGTCAGGTCCCAGGTGCGGTCGGTGCTGGTCAGGCCCGCCTGGAGCCCCCCGGCCACGACGTCGTCGGACACCGCCAGCGCCAGGGGACGCCCGGAGGACCAGGCGCGGAACTCGTCGTCCAGCCAGGTGTCGCCGCGCCCGACGATGGACTCCGCCACCACGATCGGATCGGTGCCCAGGGCCAGCCGGCCTCGACCGGTGGCCCCATAGAGCGGGGTGCCCTCGAGCTCGACGGCGAAGGACCGCCGGCCGAGCCGGATCGCGGGAATGTCCAGGTCACCCAGGAGGCGCACCAGCTTGCGGTTGAGGCCACCGGCGCTGAAGGGCCGCCCCTGGGGACGGGTGACGCCCAGGGTGGCCACGGCGCCCGGCACCTCCTGGCTGCCGAAGCCGGCGACCGTGAGGCCGGGCTCGACCCTGACGATGGACTCCAGCGCCTGGCGCTCCTGCGGGTCCAGGCCGAGGACCTGGCTGACCGGCGGCACGCCGAGCAGCTCCAGGCCGGGCACGTTGACGGTCAGCACCGCCAGCGGGGCCTCGCTCGAGCTCCCCCAGCCCAGGGTGGGACCGCTGCGGAGAGCGAAGAAGCGTGGGATCTCGTCAGGGGAGGCGACGCGCACCCGCGCGTCCTGGCCGGACCGATCGGGCAGCAGGGCGACGGCGCGGGTCGGTGGCAGGCGATCGAGCAGCCCCTCGGGGGCATCGACGAAGAGCGCACAGCCGGATGCACCGGGCAGGCCCCGGAGCAGCCACGGTGTCGGCTCGGCCGGCTCGCTGGGGCCGGTGCCGGCACGGCGGAAGACGAGGTGGTCCCGGAGCTGCTGGACCCGGAGCGCGGCTCCCTCCTCCGGGTGGAGCTCCCAGGTGCCCTCGGCAACCGAGACCACCGGTGTGCCCGAGGAGGCCAGCAGGGCCTGGGCCGCCGCGGCATCCCCGGAGAAGGGGATCGCCGCCATCGCCGGGCCGCCGTCGCCGTGGGCCCCGACCATCAGCGTGCCGTCCAGGGCCACGCCCTGGGAGGCAGCCGTGTCCGGATCGAGCAGGCGCCCGAGGTCCAGGAAGGCCTCGCTCTCGTGGAAGTCCTCGGGCACGCCGAGGAGCAGGAGCAGGGCCCCCATCGGCTGCAGCACCGGCTCCAGCGGCGTGCACACCGCGGCGGTGGTGTAGCGACGGCCCTCCTCGGTGCGCAGGATGGCCTGCAGGTCCTCGACCGGCGTGCCGGCGAAGGCGACCGTGGCCAGGGCGGTGAGCAGCATCCCCCTCAGGGTAGCGCCACCGACCGGCTGATGGGGAGCGGATCAGTCGGCAGCCGTGATCCGCCTCGCGACCCGGGCCACCCTGGGGTCGGGATCGGCCACCAGCTCGGGGGCCACCGGGGTGGCCAGGCCGAGCCGCTCCAGGGCCCGCAGGGCGTCCAGGCGGACCTGGGCCTCGGGGTCCCTCAGCAGCGGGCGGAGCTCGGCGCCGACACCCGGCACCTGGAGGAGGCCGAGGCTGCGGGCGGCACCGGACCGGACTCCGGCGTCGCTGTCGCCGAGGGCGCGCCGGAGCTCGGGGACGAGCTCGGCGCCCCGCTCGTGGCTGGCGGCCGCCCGGGCGGCCATCGTGCGCACGGTGGGATCGGGGTCCGCGAGGCCCAGCCGCAAGCCGGGCAGCCCGTCGGGCGAGCGCTTCATGGCGTAGACATGGAGCTCCCGGACCCCGGCGTCAGGCTCGTCGACCATCAGCTCGTACAGCGCCTCCGTCTCGTCCCAGTCCGAGAGGGCGCACGCCAGGACCAGGGCACCGCGCACCTCCGGGGCCTCGTCGGCGTGCAGCAGGCGATCGAGCAGCACCGCGTCGTGCTCTTCGACGCCCTCGGGGAAGCGGTAGAGCCCGTCGGCCCGCGTCTCCACGGGCTGGAGTTGCCAGTAGAGGGCGGCCGTCTCGGCATTGGCCCGCCAGGCCAGCACGACCCGGGCCTGGTGTGCGGTGCGCCAGTCCTCGGACAGGGCCGCGGCCTCGAGATCGGCGTCGGACCAGCCAGCGGTGTCGTGCACCACTTCGGAGAGCGCCGCACCGTAGCCGATGGTCACGTGGGTGAGGTCGGCCAGGTCACCGGCCATCGCGAGCGGGATCAGCAGAGAGAGCAGCATCAGTTCTCCTCCCCGTCGAGGAGATGAAGGCCTTGGGTCCAGTCCCTCTCCGGTGGGGTGCGGATCACGTTGGTGCCGCAGTGCACCTCACCCAGCAGCGCGTGGTAGCTGCTCCAGTCGTCGAGCCAGTACCACTCGAGCTCCGCGGGCAGCAGGCGCTCGATCTCGGCGATGAAGGGATCGTCGTCCTGGGTCTCGTCCGTGGCCCGGAAGAAGGGGTCGGCGGCGAAGATCCTGGTCGCCTCCCCCTCCATGTTGGCCACGATCAGGTTGGCCGTGCCCGGGATGAGGGCCGCGGTCCAGGTCTGGCAGCCGGCGGCCTCCTCGTAGAGAGCCGGGATCCGGACGATGTCGTCGTCGGTGAGCCCCAGCTCCGTCTTGAGGACCTCGATGGCGGGCTCGATGTGGTCCTCCTGGATCTCGGCCTGGAGGTTGCGGAGGTGTTGCTCGTCCTGGAGCTCGCCCACGGTGCTCACGCCGTGGAGGCGACGGTACTTGGGCAGGGGGTGGCTGGCGTCGATGGAGTCGACGAAGGCCATGCCGGCCGCCGCGTCGCCGACGACCATCTTGAAGCCCTTCGCCGAGGTGCTGTCGGGCACGAAGCTGATGTACTCGTCGACATGACCCACGCAGAGGAAGGAGATGTCCAGGACGAAGGGGTCCTGGACCGCCTGGGACCTCAGCATGTTCCGGACCTCCTCGTTGGGCCGCAGGTTGCCACCCCCCTCGCCGTAGTAGAAGCGCCCGACCGGGTAGTCCACGCCATCGACGGTGACCGGCGGGCTGATCTCCAGGTTGCCGCCATAGTCCTGGCTGGTCTCCCGTCCCGAGCCCCAGACCATGACCGGGAAGTCCGGGGTGTCGAAGTAGTCCTCGGCGAAGCCGTCGAGCGGGCGGTCGCGGATGGTGTCGAAGACCACGTCGACGTGGTGCTCGGCGCCGGCCATGTAGCCGAACTCGATCTCGTCCTGGATCCAGGGGTCGTAGCTGTAGTCCTGGCCCGGGACGGCCACGAAGGCCTCTCCCAGGGCGTCCTGGTAGGCCTCGATGAAGGGCCTGTTGCCGCCGATGCCCGAAGACTCGACCGCGTAGACCGTCTCCGCAGTCTGGAGGTGGTGGTTGAAGAGCATCGGCGAGGCCTGCAGCACCACGCTGGCGCTCTCACTCACCGCGCCCTCGGAGTCCAGCCTGGCGATCGTGAGCGTGCCCTCCACCAGGAAGTCCGAGAACTCGACCTCCAGGGTCAGGGCCTGGCTCGGCGAGACCTCGGTCTCGGTGGTGGCCCCCTCGCCGAGCCGCAGGTTGCCGTTCTGCCAGACGCGGATGTCGTCGGTGTCACCCTCCAGGGTGAGCCGGATCGACTCCCCGTCGCCGAGGGAGTCGACGATCTCCTGGGAGACCGTGAACGAGGTGAAGTCGTTCTCCTCCTCGACGCCTCCGTCCGTCCAGTCCTCGTCCCGATCGCCGTTGTCGTCGTCGAGGTTGGGCAGTCCGAAGACGTCGTCGAATTCCCAGGGCAGGGGGTCCTCGCCGATCAGCCCGCCGTCGCAGGCCACCAGCAGGAGCAGGGCTGTAGAGAGCATCCGACCTCCCAGAGACGCCGCAACATAGCGGCCCGAGGCGGCCACCCCTGTCAACTTCCCATCGGGAGAGGCGGGTCTACTCGCTCTTCGGCTCCTCGGCCGCCTTGGCGCCGTGGTCCTTCAGCTTGCCGAGCTCCTTCAGATCGACCTTGTCCCGGGCCCGCTCGAGGTCCTCGAAGTCGACGCTGCGGCCCTCGATGCCCACCACGAAGCGCCCCTCGATGAACAGGTTCATCTCGCCGTTGCGGTCACCGTTGTCGTACTTCTCGTAGCCCTTGTAGCCCTGGGTCTGGACGGTCCGCTCGAAGCCGTCGTCCCACTCCCGCTCCAGGTCCATGACCGTCCAGGCGAAGGCCGCGCCGCGGATCACACCGCTCATGCCGCCGGCGTCGACGAGGTTGATCTGGATCCGTCCCCCGTCGCTGTTGGTGTAGGTGGCGTGGGCGGTGGAGGTCCCGATGCCGGACATCGTGGCCTTCTCCCCGGTGGCCTCGCCCCGCTCGAAGCCGCGGAGCTTCTTGGGCAGCAGCTCCTTGAGGGTGCGGAAGTCCACCGGCTCGTGGCCGCCCGCCTCGCCGAGCTTCTTCATCGCCTCCTCGAGGTTCTGCATCGCCTCGGCGGGGTTGATGTCGGCCTCCCCTTCGGTGGCCTGCTGCTCCATGGCCTTGGCGAGGTCCTGGAGCGCGTTGCCGACCTCTTCGGCCTCCTCCGCGGCGCCACAGGCGAGGGAGAGGGCGAGCCCTACACCAGCGAAGAGGGCGAGGGGACGGGACATGATCACTCCTGGTCCATGAGACAGGGGGTTCTACGCCGGAGGAGCCGAACCTTATCAGGACAGGCTATGGATCGGGGCACACACCGGATCGAGCCATGCTGAGTCTCACCCTCCTCACCCTCGCCGCCTGCGAGCCAGACGCGGGCGTCACGGTCTACACCACGCCCCCCACCGCCTCCATCACCACGCCCCCCGACGGCTCGGGCTTCGAGGAGGGCGAGATCGTCACCTTCCAGGGCGTGGTCGACGACGCCCAGGACGTCGAACAGGACCTGACCACCATCTGGGCCTCCGACATCGACGGCGATCTCTACAGCGGTCTCGGCGCCGACGCCGACGGCCTCGTCGAGTTCGTGACCGGCAACCTCTCGCCGGGCAACCACCTGATCACGCTGACCGTGGTCGACAGCGACGCCGAGAAGGGCACCGACGACGTCGAGATCTCCATCTCCGACCTCCCGGACGACCCGGTCATCGAGCTGCTGCGCCCCACCGGCAACGACTACGGCGTCGAGGGCGAGACCTTCACCTTCAAGGCCCAGGTGAGCGACGAGCAGGACCCGCCCGGCTACCTGACCGTGTCCATGTCCTCGTCCTTCGACGGCGAGTTCTGCACGCCAGCACCCGCCGCCGACGGCCTCGTCGTGTGCGACGAGGAGCTGAGCGTCCAGGAGACCGAGCACATCCTCACCTACACGGTCACCGACTCCGAGGGCTACACCGGCAACGCCACCGCCTACTTCCTGGTCTACGCCGGCACCGCCGTCGACAACGACGGTGACAACTTCAGCGAGGACCAGGGCGACTGCGACGACGAGGACCCGGACATCTACCCGGGCGCCGAGGAGGTCCTGAACTACGAAGACGACGACTGCGACACCATCGTCGACGAAGGCACCGCCAACTACGACGACGACGAGGACGGCCAGACGGAGCTCGAAGGGGACTGCGACGACAACGACCCCCACTCCTACAAGGGCGGCACCGAGACCTGCGACGGCGCCGACAACGACTGCGACACCTGGACCGAGGAAGACGGCGACTGCGACGACACCAACAGCAACGTGAACCCCTCGGAGGTCGAGGTCTGCGACGGCATCGACAACAACTGCACCGACGGGACCGACGAGGAGAACGCGACGGGCTGTGACACCTGGTACGTCGACAGCGACGGCGACGGCTACGGCTCCTCCGTCATTCCCGGCAAGTGCTACTGCGACGCGACCGGCTCCTACACCGTCGACAACAGCTCCGACTGCTACGACAGCAACAACAAGGCCAGCCCGATCCAGACCTCGTACTTCGACGTCGACCGCGGCGACGGCTCCTTCGACTACGACTGCAGCGGCAAGGAAGACAAGGAGTACACCGACTCCTACTCCTGCACGCTCCTGTGTCTGGCTCCCGCCACCGACGGCTGGATCAACGCCAACCCGGCGTGCGGCAACTCCGCCTCCTATGGCGAGGACTGCTGGCTGCTCAGCAGCGACCTCTGCGAGCCGGGCTCGACCTCGAGCAAGACCCAGACCTGTCGCTGATCCCTACTCGTCCGTGAAGGTCCGGGTGAGGGTGAAGGTGCCGACCTCGACCTCTCCCAGGAGCGGGACCTCGTAGAAGACCGGCTCGGTGGTGGCCACGACCCAGGCGCCGGCGGCGGAGCGGGTGGCCTGGCCGAGGTACTCCCAGATGTCCGGGTCCCGGGTCCAGTACTCGCGGGTGTCCTCGTCGATGAACACCACCCCATAGGTCAGGGGGTTGGGCGTGGAGATGTAGTCGTCGGGGCAGGAGCCCAGGTCGTAGGTGACCTGGCCCTGGTAGTCCAGGTCGCAGTCCGCGCAGGCCGAGCCGTCAGCACCCTGGGGCAGAGCGCCCCGCAGCTCCAGCACGCAGTCGGTGACCCCGAAGGTCTCGGCGACGTCGTTGGCGTCGTAGTCCACCACGGTGTGGATCGAGACCGCCTCGGGCCAGGTGCACACGAAGGCCTCGCCGCAGTCCGGATCGGCGCAGTCGAAGAGGCCGTCGCCGTCGTCGTCGGCGCCGTCCTCGCAGTCCAGCTCGGCCGGGTCCTCCTGCTCGGTGTCGTCGACGGGATCCGCGGTGTCCTCGGTCCCGACCGGGTCGTCGAGGTCCGGGTCGTCTCCGGTGGTGGTCTCGGGGGCGCAGGCGAACAGGGCGAGGGACAGGGCGATCATGGAACCTCTCCGTCGGAGGGCTGGCTGAGGTGGCGGTCGAGCAGCGTGACGAGCTGCTTGAGCGCCTCGATGACCTTGCGCTGGCGGCGGTCCGCCTCGTAGATGCGGGAGACCGCCAGCCCGGTCAGGGTGGCGAAGCCGAAGGGCACGACCACCTTGTAGAGGTCGAGGTCCTCCTCCGGCGGCGGGAAGAAGCCCTCGCGGATGGCGACCGCGCTGCGATCGAAGCGCCCCTGGACCTCCTTGATCTTCTCCCGCAGGACCGGGTCGGTCCGCGAGGCCACGACCAGCTCCAGCCAGGCGTAGAAGGTGTCGCCGGAGACCATGCTCCACAACAGCTCGACCGCTTCGGCCGGCCGCTCGCCCGGATCCTCGACCGCGGAGAAGGTCTCGGCGTACTCCCGGAGCTGGCGCTCGAAGACATAGTCCACCGCGGCGGTGACCAGGTCGGCCTTGGTGGGAAAGTGGTGGAGCAGCGCGCCGCGAGAGACCCCGCTCCGGCGCAGGACCTCCGGCGTGGACGTGCGGGCATGGCCCAGCTCCACCAGCGACTCGAAGGTGGCCTGCAGCAGGCGTTCCTGGGTCGCCGCGCTCCGCTCGTCCTGGGAACGGCGCCGAGGCGGGGGGGTCTTCGCGGGGGGTTCGTCGTACATCGGGTCGTCGGCCTGGAAGGGTTGTAGGACGCCACGAAGAAACAGTCAAGTCTGACTGGAAAGAGGCTCGCTGTACATCCGGGTCCATCGATCCGATCCTCGCGAGGGAGCCCCTCCTGCCGGGTTCCTCCCCCGAGCACGCAGGTCCACCGTCAGCACCGAGGTCCCCCTGCCGAGTCCGGGCATGCCCGCCGCGTCGGGCGTGAGCCAGTCCTTCGTGGACGCCTCCCTGGAGATCGCCTTCCGCGACCACCACCGGCGCAAGACCCGCACGATGGCCCGGGTGGCGCTGGTGCTCGGCCTGGTGCTCTACGGGGTCTTCGGCGGACTGGACTACCTGCTGGCGCCGGAGTCGACCACCTCGTTCTGGATCATCCGCTACGGAGTCGTCTGCCCGATGGCCCTGGTGATGATCGGGGTGTCGCTGACCGAGAAGGGGGCGAGGTGGCTCCCCGAGATGCTGGTCGTCCTGGTGACCACCGCCGGACTGAGCATCGTGATCATGACGATGATCGCGCCCGCCAGCGTGAGCCAGGCCTACTACGTGGGCCTGATCCTGGTGATCTTCTTCGGCTGCACGGTCGCCCAGCTCCGCTTCCCGATGGCGCTCGGTGTCGGCCTGGTGGTCATCGCCGCCTACGAGGTGGCCGCTGTGCCGGAGCTCGACCCGGCCCTGTTGATCAACGACAACTTCTTCCTGGTCACGGCCCTGGTGATCGGCCTGCTGGCCTGCTGGGAGCGGGAGCGCCTGCTCCGGCGGGACTTCCTCCAGATCCGTGAGATCGAGGCCCAGCGCCGGTCGATGGTGGACGCCAACGCCCGCCTGGAGTCGGAGGCCTCCACCGATCCCCTCACGGGCCTGTCGAACCGACGTCACCTGCAGGTCCGCATCCGCGACGCCGCGGCGCTCGGCCGGCGCTACGGTGTGCCGTCGAGCCTGGTGCTGGTCGACCTCGATCGCTTCAAGCGGGTGAACGACAACCTGGGCCACCCCGCCGGCGACCGGCTCCTGCAGGCAGCCGCCCACGTCCTGGAGGAGGTTGTGCGCGAGACGGACCACGTCTTCCGCTACGGGGGAGACGAGTTCATCGTGTTGATGAGCGGGACCGACCTGGAGGCGGCCACGGAGGCCGCCGGGAGGATCGACGCGGGGCTCTGCGCCCTCTTCGCCCAGGAGCCCTGGCAGCCCCTGGACCTGGGCGTGAGCCTGGGCGTCAACCTCGTGCAGCCGGAGGTGCCCCCGCTGGCGTCGCTGGAGGCGGTGGACCGCAAGCTCTACGCCAACAAGGGACAGGCGTCGCGGTCCTGAGCGATCACCTCGGCGGCGGCGGATGGTCCATGGGCTCCTCGCCGGGAGGAGGGCCCTCGGGCTCCTGTCGTTGCTGCTGCGGAGGCGGCTTGCGCTGCCCTCCCGCCAGTCGGGCGCCGCCCATCGGCCCGTCGTCCTGGTGCATGCGCAGCAGGTCCTCGCTGAACTCGCCCATCTCGCCCGGGGTCTCGAAGCTCCGGATCATGGCCGTGAGCTCGTCGAGGGCCTCCTGGACCGAGCGGCCCCCGAGCTCGGAGCGCGACGGGTCGTAGCGCACCCGATCGGCCTGGCCGATGCCCACGTGCTGCATCTCGGCCACCAGCAGCTCCAGCCGGGAGAGGCGATCGTCGACCCCCTCCAGCGCCCGACGGGTCTCTCGGAGCTCCTCTCGGAGCTCCTCGGTCTCGGCGGCGGTCACCACCACGGTGCCTGAGGCGGCGGCACCGGCGGAGCCATCGTTGGCTCCCGTCGCGGCCGCACCTCCGTCGGCGGGTTCCCAGGCACAGGCGAGCATCCAGACAGTGAGCAGTCCCATGAGGCGCAGCCTACCGCGTGCCGGTTACCTCCTCGTCTCTGCCCAGGTGGAGTCCATGATCGCCCTGCTGATGCTGACCGCCTGCGGAGGGGACGCGACGCCCCTCGGCATGATCCTGGAGACCGACGGTGTGACCTACGCCGGCAGCGCGGTGATCGACATCACGCCGCTGATCACCGAGACCTGGGACGATCTCGACGAGGACAACATCTTCAAGGGCTGCATGGACGACCCGGGGGGCTCGGAGTGCAACGGGGAGCCCTTCGACGACGCCAACGGCAACGACTGGTTCGACGCGATCTGGATCGGCGGCTTCTCGCCGCTGCGGCCGGCCAACGAAGTCCACGACCCGGTCTACGCCCGCGCGACCGTGATCAGCCAGGACGGCGAGTACATCGCCTTCGTGTCCCTGGACCTGGTGGGCCTCGGCAGCCCCCGCATCTACGACGCCAAGAAGCGGCTCGGTGCCCAGGGCTTCGACGAAGACCGCCTCATCGTGGCCTCCTCCCACAACCACCAGGGCCCGGACACGATGGGCCTGTGGGGCAACCCGTTCAACCTCTCCGACCCGGTCTCCGGCACCCACCCCTGGTACCAGAGCCTGGTGAGCTACGCGATCGAGTACAGCGTGCGCGACGCGGCCGCGAACATGCAGCCGGTCACGCTGTCGGTGGGCACCGAGTGGATGCGCGACCGGAGCCCCTACTTCAACGGTGCGGCCTTCGGGGGCCGCAATCCGACCTCCCGCATGCACGGCATGATCGACGATCACCGCGATCCCGTCGTGGTGAGCGATCAGCTCCTGGTGATCCAGGGCGTCGCGACCGGCGGTGACACGGTCTTCACCCTCACCAACTGGTCCGGTCACCCCGAGGTGCGGGGCTCGGACAACAACGCCATCTCCAGCGACTGGGTCGGCGTGACGCGAGAGGTGCTGGAGGCCTACTACGGCGGCGTCGCCATGCACCTGCCGGAGTGCCTCGGCGGCATGATGTCCGCCCTGGGCGGCGACCTGCCCCTGGTCGAGGACGACGGCACCCACGTCTACCAGACCTGCTCCGCCGAAGCGGTGGCCGACGCCGGCGACGCGGAGTGCTACGGCCGGGCCGAAGGCGACACCCGCATCGACGAGGACGGCCTCGAGGTGCCCGTGTGGGCCGAGCACGACTCCTGGGCGTTCGTGACCTCCCACGGCTGGCACATCGCCGAGGCCGCCATCGACGCCCTGGTCGCCTCCGAGGAGCTCGAAGGGACCCCGCTGCGGGTCGAAGGCGAGTCCTACTACCTGCCGATCGAGAACGACGCCTACAACCTGCTGGGACCCTCCGGGATCTTCGACCTCGGCCTCGAGGACGCGATCACCGATCCCGCGCTGTGCCCCGAGGCCGCCGACTCGGACATGGGCTGCCTGGAGACCACCACCTGGCGCATGCAGCTCGGTCCGGTGGGCTTCATCGGCGTGCCGGGTGAGCTGCTGCCCGAGCTGGCCTGGGGCTTCCCGGACGATCCCCAGTGGGTCCTGGAGTCCAGCGATCCGAGCGCCCGCGGCGCCGGCGCCCGCTACTTCCCCCAGCACGATCCGGACTGCAACGACCTGGACTACGAGGCGTGCAAGGTCACAGACAGCATCGACGAGTGCGACTGCCTCGAGGTGCACGCCTGGCCCTATGAGCTGAGCTACGACCCGGACACGCCGCCGCTGCTGGACCTGCTCGACACCGAGTACCGCGCGATCATCGGCATGAACGACAACTACCTCAGCTACATCATCCCCGAGCCGGACTTCAACACCGACGTCTCGCTGTTCTCGCCGAGTGACGGCGACCACTACGAGGACACGGTGAGTCCGGCGTCGGTCTTCGCGACCAGGATCCAGGAGGCCCAGGCGAGGATCTCCGAGCGCTGGTAGCCGGCCCCGCCCCCGCGGCGGCTACGCTGTCTGTGCTTCCCGCGAGGTCGCCATGCTCTGGTCCGTCCTGCTCGCCTGTGGTCCCCAGCTCACCAATTCCGCCACGGTCGTGGTGCCGGAGGAGCCGGTGCCCCCGCCGGCGAGCCTCGTCGGCCTCACACCGGACGACGGCGCCCTGCACCTGGCGGACCTGGGCCGGACCGAGGGCGTGGACGCCGGGCTGGCGATCTCCAACACCGGGCTCTGGGCCCTGGCGGGCATGAAGGGCTACACCTGCGACGTCTGGACCCGCGACGGCTCGATCCACGCCGACACCGACTACCCGGGCGGCGGCGACCAGGTCATCGACGACGACGACGACCGCCTGCTCGTGCGCACCAACGACGGCCTCTTCGTGACCCGCTTCAGCCACGGCAACGCCTCGGGCGCCGTCGCCGAGGAGTTCCTGGCCGACGGGCGCCTGGTCGAGGGGGGGCTGGTGACCCTGGCCTGGGAGCCCGAGGGCTGTCGCGCGGCCTGGTACACCCGGACCGACGCGGCCGACGACGTGACCTGGCTCGAGGAGCCCTGGTGCGGCGCCGGCGTCGCCATCGCCGCGGAACCCGAGACCGGTGCGCTGTGGATGCTGACCCGGGCCGAGCTGGTCCGCGTCACGCCAGAAGGCGTCGCCCGCCACGAGGTCGCCGGAGACCTGGTCGCCTGGGACGCGGCGAGTGAGCAGCTCTACGCGGCCAGCCGGGGCTCACACGGGGTGGAGGTCGTCCAGCGCGACGGCTCCGTCGACACCTGGGAGACCCTGGCGCCGGTCACCGCCCTGGGCACCCTGGGCGACGTCGGGGCCGCGGTGGTCGGTGGACCCGACACCGTGGAGGTGCTCTGGGGCGAAGACGGCCGCTCCTGGGCCGTGCTGGAGGGCATGATGCGCCCAGGCGGTCCGATGCACGCCAGCACCAGCGGCGCTGTCCTGGGTTGGCAGGACGTGGGGGCCGCCCGGTTCCTGTCGGCCGAGATCTACTGAGCCGGACCACAGCTCTGCGACCCGGTGGTGTGCCCCGAAGCACGGTCTGGATCGGCTTCTTCCGCTCGCAGGTGGCCCTGGCATAGGGTCTCGTGACGGGCTCCCCTGTGCCCGGCGAGGACACCCCATGATCATCGCCCTGCTCCTGGCCTGCACCGATCCCGGGCCCGCTGCCCTGAGGACCTGCGAGCTGTCCCCGGGCCTGTCCATCGATGCCCAGGGCCTCGCCCTCCTGGAGCCCCTGCTGGTGCTGGACGAGCTCGCCGTCCTTCGAGGTGCCACCCCCACCGAGGGACACACCCTGCTGGGCGATGCGGGACTGGCCCGGATCCGGAAGGGGACCTCCTGCGAGCTGGGCCCCGTGGAGTCCGCGGGCTCCGGGCGGTGGGCGGTGAGCCTGACCCGCACGGGCCCCAGGGTGACGGCCGCCGGAGTGCTCGGCCCCCCCGAGTCCGTCGAGCTGTCCTGGCAGGTCGTGTCGTCCGACGGCCTGCGCGTGGAGACCGGGCTGACGCGAGCCGCCTCGATGCGCGCCAGCGCCGTCGCCGCGGTGGAAGAAGGGGACCTGATGCGCGCCGCCAGCACCCTGCGAGCCCTGGCCAGGAGCTACCCCGACCCGACCCTGACCATCGACATCGCCCTGGCCGACGCGGCCCAGGAGAAGGCCGACTACGCGAGCCAGCTCAGCCACGTCTTCGTCTCGGCCGAGGGCTCCGCCCTCTCCGCCACCTTCACCAACGGTGGCACCTACCCCCTCGCCAGCGTCACCGCTGTGGCCATCTTCGAGGGGTCCTCCGAGGTGCCCGTGGAGCTGGGTGCCGTCGCCGCAGGCGCGACCATCGAGTACGCCGTGCCGATCCCCGCGGACGCGGTCGGCAAGGTGAAGCTCGAGACCCGGGCGTACGAGCTGGCGACGGAGTGAGACCGCGCTGGCCAGGTGCGCCCGTGGCGACACCGAGTCCCCTGAGATCGCCGCCCCCCGACACCGAGTCGCCCGAGATCGCCGCCTGGGCGCTCCATCCACCCCCTCGCGGCGACCCGAGCAGCGCAACTACCTGAAACCACGTCGAGCGACCGAGAGAAACCCGTCGAGGCGGCAAGATGAAGGGACTCGGTGTATCGAGGGATCAGACTCGGCAGCCCCCCGGGCTGCTAGGGTCGGCCCGCAAGACCCTGGACCCGGCGCACCCGACCCATGTCCGATCCCCTCGCCCAGGCTCGCTACGTCTCGATCGAGACCGTTCGGAAGAACGGCACCAAGGCCACCACGCCCGTCTGGATCGCCGAGCTGGGCGACAAGCTGGTCTTCACGACCAACGCCGACACCTGGAAGGTCAGGCGCATCGGCAACGACCCCAGCGTGCGCCTCGCGAGCTGTGATGCGCGGGGCAACAACGCCGGCGAGTACCACCCCGGCACGGCCCGCATCGACGAAGGGAGTCGCCCACCGGATGCCCGGTGCAACCGCTCCGGAGGCCTGAGCCCTACCAGGTCTCGATGCTGACCACCTCGTGGAAGCCGAGAGACGAGTAGAACGGGATGTAGGCGGGGGGTGAGGCCGACGTCCAGGGCGACGAGGCGTAGTAGAGGCTGTAGAAGTAGCCCGTGACGTCGCCGAACCCCCCCTTGGCCGTCGAGCCGCTGGCCACGCCATAGGCCAGGTCCACGTAGGTGCCACAGTCGGTGGCCGCGACGAGGGCGTACTCGGTGCCCGAGTAGACGTCTACGCCGATGTAGCCGGAGCTCAGGAACTGCTCCCCGGACGAGGCGCGGACCGAGCCGCTCCACTCCACCGCCCAGCTCGAGCCCCCGCTGCTGAGCACGTAGAAGTCGATGACACAGGCGCTGTCCGGGTCGCAGTGGATCGAGAAGGAGTTCAGCGTCTGGTCCGAGGTGCCCGAGAAGAGGGTGCCGTAGGCCGAGCTGCCCATCGTCGCGACGCTGGTGTCGGTGGCGACCTCGTACTCCTCGGAGCAGGCGTCGGCGTTGCAGGTCCCGCTGGCGTCGCTGCCCGGCTCATAGGAGGCGCCGGTCGATCCATTGTAGATGCTCACCGGGTCGTTGGCGTCGGTGCCACCCGCGGTGCCGAAGTCGCACTCGATGGCCTCGAAGAAGGCCTCGTCGCCGTCGAGGTGGACGGCGCCGGAGGAGGCGGCCGCGGTGTTCGTGTCCAGGCCGGCGGTCAGCGTGGTGCTGCCGGTGCAGGTCACCTCCGCCGGACCGTTGGTGCCGTCCAGGTAGTAGGCCCCGCCATCGCCCGCGGCTCTGTTGCCGGTGATCAGGGAGTCGGTCGCCTCCAGGGCTGCGCCACCGGTGACGGGAAAGCCCGAGGCGTAGCCATAGAGGTAGGCGGCCCCGCCGGAGCTGGTGGCCTGGTTGCCCTCCACGGTGGTGTCGTCCAGGGTCACCGTGGCGCCCTCGCCGAGGTAGAAGGCCCCGCCGTCGATCGCCTGGTTCCCGGTGATCTCGGAGCTGGTGATGTCCACGTCGCAGGCGGTGGCGATCGCCCCGCCCAGGTCGCCGTAGCTGTCCTGGATCACCACGTTGTCGAAGGTCACCGTCGAGCTGGTCGAGGCACAGGCCAGGGCACCTCCGGAGCCATACCCCAGCCCCAGGGGGTCCTCGGAGCCGTACCCGTCCTGGATCGTCACGTCGGCGACGGCGACGGCGATGCCGTCGGTACCCACGACCAGCACGGACGCCGAGTCCCCGCCGCTCAGCACCACCGCGTCCCGATCCCCGCTGAGGCTGGAGACCTCGACGGACCTGGCGAAGTCGAGCGAGACGTAGAAGGTACCGTCACAGAGCCGCAGGTCACCGGACTTGCTGAAGGTGTAGGCGGCCACCGAGCCCGAAGTGCCCGTCAGCGACGACGTCACGTCGGTCTCGGTGCCCGACACGTCGATGAAGGTCGCCATCGCGTCTTCGGCGGTAGAGGCGTCGCAGTCGTTGTCGAGGCCGTCGCAGACCTCGGCGGCCCCCGGGTTGATGTCTCCGTCGCTGTCGTCGCAGTCGGTGTCGTCCTCCACGTAGAGCGCCGGCACCGAGCAGGACTCCAGGGGATGGTCCGGGTCGCCGTAGCCGTCCTTGTCCGTGTCGAGCCAGGAGCTGATCATCACCCCCTCGTCGACGTTGCCGTCGCAGTTCTCGTCCTCGGAGCCGTCGCAGACCTCGGCGGCGCCGGGGTGGATCCCGCCGTCCGTGTCGTCGCAGTCGTCACCGCTCGATGCGTAGCCGCTGGGCTCCGAGCAGGCGTCGGTGGTCAGCAGGACGTTGCCGTAGCCGTCGCCGTCCACGTCCCGGTAGTAGGTGGTGGTGACGCCCTCGTCGATGTCGCCGTCGCAGTTCTCGTCCGTCGCTTCGTCGCAGACCTCGGCGGCCCCGGGGTTCACCGCGCCATCTGCATCGTCGCAGTCGTCGTCCGTCTCGGCGTAGCCGGAGGGCACCTCGCAGGCCTCGGTGGTGGAGCCGGGCACGCCGTAGCCGTCGCCGTCGGCATCCAGGTACCAGGTCAGGGTCACGCCTTCGTCGCCGTCGCAGTTGTCGTCGACCTCGTTGCAGGTCTCGCTGGCCCCCGGGTAGATGGACCCGTCGTCGTCGTCGCAGTCGGTGTCCGACTCGACATGGTCGGTGGGGACCGAGCAGGCCTCGACGGGGCTGTCCGGGTCACCGTAGCCGTCGCCGTCGCCGTCGGCGTAGAAGGTGCTGGCGTCGGTGGCCGTGCCCTCGTCGACGTCACCGTCGCAGTTGTCGTCGTCGCCGTCGCAGATCTCGAGGGCGTCGGGGTTGTGGTCCGGGTCGGTGTCGTCGCAGTCCCCGGCCCGCGAGACGTGGTCGGCCGGTGCCTCACAGCCGGGGGTGGTCTCCAGGGGGTCCCCGTAGCTGTCGCCGTCGCCGTCGTAGTACCAGGTGAGGGCGTCGGCGGCCTCGGGCTCGTCGACGGTGCCGTCACAGTTGTCGTCTTCGCCGTCGCAGGTCTCGGTGGCGCCCGGACGGGTGGTGGGCTCGCTGTCGTCACAGTCGGTGCTGTCCTCCACGTAGCCCTCGGGCGGGCTGCAGGCGGACAGGGTCGCGAACAGGTCCCCGTAGCCGTCCTGGTCCTCGTCCCGGTACCAGGTGGTGCCGTCGGTGGGGTCTTCGTCGATCTCCTCGTCGCAGTCCTCGTCGATCCCGTCGCAGGTCTCTGCGGCGCCGGGGAAGATGGCCGCGTCGTCGTCGTCGCAGTCCCGGTCGTTGTTGACGGTGCCCGACGGGGCCTCGCAGGCGAGCAGGCTGGCGTCGGGATCGCCGTAGCCGTCCTCGTCGGCGTCGGCGAACCACTCCGAGGCGTCGGTGGCGTCCTCGTCGGTCTCGCCGTCGCAGTCCTGGTCCACCTCGTCGCAGGTCTCCGCGACGCCGGGGTGGATCGCCGCGTCGTTGTCGTCACAGTCCCCCAGCTCAGGGATCATGCCGCTGGGGGCCACGCAGGCCTCCACCGAGACCTCCTCGTCGCCGAAGCCGTCCTCGTCGAGGTCGGCGTAGAAGAGGGCCGGGCTGTCGCAGCCCGTGTCCTCGGTGGTGGTGTCGTCGTCACAGGCGACGAGGGCGAGAAACAGCGCGAGGAGCGAGACCGTCGGTGAGGCGAACATGGGGGGATCATACGGGTCAGGGGGGGGCCTATGCCCAGGGCAGCCCCCCTTTCCCTTCAACCCGGAGCGCTCCGTCCGAAACGTGGACGATGCCCGGAGGTGGTCGTGGCCTGGAGAGGTGCGAAGCGAGAGCAGCCGACCGATGAGAGCCGCATCCTGCGGGACGGCCTGATCGCGATGCTGGAGCTGCAGGCGTCGGCGGCACGGCCGGCCCACGCCAAGGAGATCCGCGCCCTGGTCGACCGCCTGGGCACCGGACCCGCGCCCACGGGGCTCCACCGGGAGCTGGGCCGTCTCTTCGGCCAGGCGGACACCAGCGAGGATCCGGCCCAGCACTTCGGCGACACCGCGCGGGCCCTCGGGGACGCCATGGCGGGCGTGGCCCTGGCCGACCCGGAGCTGGAGCGCACGATCACCGAGCTCCGCTCCTCGGTGCCTACCCGGGTGCAGGTCGACGACGCCCGGCGCCTGACCTCGCGGGCCCGGACGCTGGAGGACCAGGCCGTGCCGGTCAAGGACCGCATCCTGAAGGCCCAGGGCGAGGTCGCCCTGATCCTCGAAGCCGTGGGCACGGCCATCTCCGGCACGACCACCGCCTCCGGACGCCTCTCCAAGAACGCGGGCAAGCTGGCCCGGACCTTCGCCGAGACCCACGACGACGTCGCCCTGCGCAACATGCGAGGGCAGATCACCCAGGCCCTGGAGGCCCTGGCCAAGGACGCCGCCCGCCTCGAGACCCGGATGACCTCCACCCGCCAGCGCACCCGTGACCTGGAGCGGCGGGTGGAGAAGCAGGCGGCCATCCTCGGTGTGTTGGACTCCTGCCGTCGCATCAAGAAGGACCTGGAGCGCTGGGGCGAGGGAGAAGACACCCCCGTCTCCCCCGTCAAGGCCCCCGAGGGCCTCTGGGACCCCCTCACCGGCGTCTACAGCGCCGAGACCCACGCCCGGCTGCTCGGGCGGGCGTCCCAGGCAGCCGACGACACCGGACGCCCCCTCAGCCTGGTGCTGGTGGAGGTGGACGGCCACGAGCAGATCGGGCGGCGCTACGGCAAGCCGGCGCTGGACACGGTGCTGCGCACCCTCGGACGACAGCTCGTGGAGGTGGTCGACGACAGCGAGGTGCTCAGCCGGGTGGACCCGGGCCGCTTCGCGCTGATCCTGCCCGCCGTCGACCAGGCCGAGGCCCTGGACCGGGCCAGACAGGCCCGGCAGGTGCTCGCCCAGGTCGCCTTCGCCTCCCGTGCCGGCCGCTTCCACGTCACCCTGCGCAGCAACGCCGCCGCACGACGCCCGCGAGAGAGCCCCCAGGCCTACGAGAAGCGGGTGGCCGAGGGCCTCACGGTCACGGGACATCGGGCCGGCCGCAAGTAGACGGGGGTAGACTGCGCCCGGTGGAGAGAGCTTGCGGCTGACGGCGATCGCGGTGTGTGTGGCGCTCTGTGGCCCGGTGGCGGGCTGCTTCCCGATGAAGATCTTCGAGCTCCCGCCGATCCAGCGCACCTGGGACTTCTCCGCGGAGGCGGTCGCAGGACCCCGGGTCAGGGTGCAGGTCATCGAGGCGAAGATCACCCAGAAGGACGCCTGGGTGACCCTGCGGGTGTTCAACCAGATGACCACCGCGGCCCGCGTGGAGTTCGCCACCTTCGTGCTGAGCTACCCCGACGGGGACACGGTGGAGGGCTACCTCAGCTACGGGGAGAAGCTGGGCAAGACCCTGGCCCACGCCGAGCAGACCCTGCGCCGCGAGGAGCAGGAGGAGCCGCTCGTGGCCCCGGGGGCCCACGTCGACATCCAGCTCGACTTCCACCAGTACGGGCGAGACCTGCGCCGCCACGAGACCCTGACGATCGACCTCGCCGGCGTGATCATCGACGGCGTCTCCGCCCAGCTCCCCTCCCTCGTGCTGCGGGCGCCACCCGAGGCCCCGATCGGGGAGCACATCTGATGGTGTGGGCCCTCACCCTGGTCACCGGCTGCGCGATGAACCTCGCCGAGCTGCGCTCCCCTCGGGTGCTGCGCGGCGGCGAGATGCAGGTCACGAGCGGCAACAACGTGGTCGTGCCGACCTCGGGGGTCGCCGAGTCCTGGCGGACCGCCGTGATCCTGGCCGAGGCCAACGACGAGGATCTCACCGACGACGAGGCCCTGGACCTGGTCGGCGGGGCGACGGCGATCGCGCTGAGCTCCCCCGGCTACGGCACCTACGTGGAGTACGCCCTCGGCCTCGGCCGGGGCTTCGACTTCGCGGCCCGGGTCGGCAACGGCATCTACGGCGTGGGCTTCCGCAAGGGCATCGACCGCCACCCCTGGCACGCCAACCTCGGCCTGCGAGCGGCCTACAACGGTGGTGGGTCCTGGCTGTCCTACGCCAACAAGCTCAACTCCCTGGTCGACATCGGCAAGGTCCGGCGGGTGGACCTGTCCGTCACGGCGATGGCCGGACGGGAGTGGGAGGAGTGGGGCCGCCTCTGGATCGGCGCCAAGGCGGTCTACAGCCCCTACACCCTGGACATCGACGCGTCGGCGGTCGGCCTGGGGGAGACCTCGACCTCCAGCAGCCTCACCTACGCCGGCGGCTTCATCGGCGGCGGGCTGGGCTTCCGCTACGTCCACTTCATGGTGGAGCTGAGCGTGCTCTACGCCTCCGGCGAGCTCGACGTCTTCGGGCGGGAGTACTCGATGAAGGGCCTCGTGCTGGCGCCCAGTTGGGGCTTCCAGGTGACTTTCTGATAGAGCAGTGGCATGCCCGCGATCGTGCACAGCCTGGCCCGCTTCCTGTCCACACGGGTGCTCACCCAGCTCGCCGACTACCCCCGCGTCCCGCTGGGCCCGAGCACCGACACGGAGTCCGTGGCCACCCTGGTCGCCGACGTCTCCGGCTTCACGGCCCGCACCGAGGCCCTGCTGGCCCAGGGGCGGGACGGCGTCGAGCGCGCCAAGAGCGACCTCGACGGCTTCTTCGGCACCCTCGTCGACCAGGTCCACCGCCACGGCGGCGACGTGCTCAAGTTCGCCGGGGACGGGCTCTTGGCCGCCTGGGAGGGCCACGAAGCGCTCGGGGGACCGAGCGCGGCGATCCAGCGTGCGGCCGCCTGTGCGATCGAAGCCCGCAAGCTGCTGAAGCAGCGACCGACCACCGGCGTCGACGTGCGCATGATGCTCGGCTGGGGGCAGCTCCGGGTCGAGGTGCTCGGGGGTCCGCTGGACCGCTGGGAGCTGGCCGTGGGTGGCGACGCCCTGACCCAACTCGAGGCCATCGATGCCCTCTCTCGCCCCGACGAGATCGTGCTCACCTCCGCCGCTCGCCAGGCGGTGGGCCCCGGGCTCACCGGCGAGCCGATCGGGGAGGGGCACCTGCGGCTCCTGGGGCTGGACGGCTGGCCCGGCATCCCCCGGAGGGACCGCCGCGTGCGGCCGGAGCAGGAGGCCGGCATGCGGGCCTTCATCCCCCGAGCGGTCCAGTCGGCGATCGGCTCGGGCTACGAGGAGTGGACCGCTGAGCTGCGCCGGGTGACCGCCGTCTTCGTCCACCTGCCCGATCTCGACGGCAGCGTCTGGGACCAGGTGGCGATCCGCGCCCTCCAGGAGCAGCTCTACCGCTACGAAGGCAGCCTCAACAAGCTGGGACCGGATCCCCAGGGGGTGATGGCCCTGGCGGCCTTCGGGCTGCCGCCCCTGTCCCACGAAGAGGACGCCCTGCGCGGTGTCCGGGCCGCCTGTGCCATCCACCGGGAGCTGGTGGCCCAGGGCCGGCCGTGCAGCATCGGCGTGGCCACCGGCAAGGTCTTCTGCGGCCTCATCGGGACCGAGGAGCGCTGCGAGTACACCCTGATCGGCGACGCCGTCAACCTCGCGGCGAGGCTGGCCAAGGCCGCCGACGACCGGGTCCTGGTCGAGCACAAGACCGTGCGGGCCTGCCTCGGCCGGGCACGCTTCCAGGAGCTTCCCCCGATCCGTGTCAAGGGCAAGCGAGATCCGGTCGCGGTCTACCGACCTTCTTGACAGATCCGAGGTTCCATCGAATAGATCCCAAGGAGGACCGTCTCGGTCCCCGGCACCGTGGAGGAGAGATGTCCCGTTCCTTCGTCTGGGCGCTGCTCGCCAGCGTCCTCTTCGTCCTGGTCGGCTGCAAGGAGGAGTACCTCACCCCGGAAGAGGTGCGGTCCCAGCTCGAGGACCCGACCGGCACCGTCGATGACTCCTCGCTTCCCACCCTGGCCGACGACTGGTTCGGGGCCGGCGATGCCTTCGCCGCCGAGGACATGGCGGGCTCGATCAAGTCGTCCCAGTCCCGACGGGCGAAGCGCGGCCGTCCCCTCGACGTCCTGCTGGCCCCGGAGGTCCTGGACTCGGCCCTGTCCTACGGCGCGGCCTCCACGGTGGTGGACATCTTCTGCGTCACCGACCTGGTGATGGACATCTCCGAGTACGACGACTGCGAGCGGGGTGACACCTGCGAGGTCGAGCTGACCATCGATAGCTGCATCCTCCGACTCGGTGACAACGGCGACGAGCTGGCCAGCGGCTCGATCACCTTCACCCTCACGGAGACCACCACCGCCGAGTACGACCGGGGTGAGCTGAAGATCACCTTCGACGCCTGGGAGTACACCGACGGAGGCTACGTCGATCACACCGACGGCATCCTGGCGCTGGAGGTGACCGAGTACAAGGACGTCGACCGCGACGAGGTGATCTACAGCGTCGACCTGGTCCGCAAGATCATCGATCCCGACGAGGACGGGGTGTTCAGCGACGGCGCCACCTGGGAGGGCCGCGCTCGCGCGGCGATGCGCATCACCACCCTGGTGACCGGCATCACCGAGAGCGCCACCCTGGAGATCCTCTGCTGGGTCGACGAGGGCGACGACGGCACCCACGAGGACAGCCTCGTGATCCTGCTGGACTACACCTCCACCCAGCTCACCGAGCAGGTCCAGACCTCCACGGTCACCCTCCAGGTCAAGGGCACCAACGGCAACTTCACCTGCACCTGGACGAGCGCCGTCAACGATCGCTCGGAGAGCGTCACGACCTACCACTCCGAAGGAGAGTGCGTCGACGACGACACCGGCGAGACCTTCTCCTGGAACGGCACCCACACCGTGACCGAGAGCTGACACGGCTCGCCCGGACCCCCGTCCGACCGGACGGGGGTTCGCGCTGCGGCGAGATCGTGGGAAGATCCCCCCATGTTCAAGAAGACCGCTGCTCTCGTCCTCATCGCCGGCGTGGCCTGGTTCATCTACACCGGTCAGCTCTCCTCCTTCCTGGACGGCTTCGGGGGTGCGCTCTCCGGGGGGGCGAACCAGGTCCCCTGACCGCGCCAGCCTAAACTCCCGGCGTGGATCCCCTCCGCCCCGAGACCTGGACACCCGCGGACCTGCCGCGCCAGCTCGGCCGCTACCAGCTCATGGGCATCCTCGGACAGGGCGGCAGCGCCCAGGTCTTCGACGCCAGGCTGATCGGACCCGAAGGCCTCGACCGGCCGGTGGCCCTGAAGGTCCTCCGCAGCGACGCCACCTCCCCCAAGGCGCGACAGATGCTGCTGCGCGAGGCGCGCCTCGGCTCGCTGGTGCGCCACCCGAACGTGGTCGACGTCTTCGATCTCGGGGAGGCGGAGGGCCTGCCCTACGTGGCCATGGAGCGCATCGTCGGGGTCACCCTGTCCGAGCTGCTCGCCGAGGACTCGCTGCCCCCCGCCACGGCCCTGGACCTGCTCCAGCAGCTCGCCTCCGGGCTGGCGGCCCTGCACGACCTGTCGCAGGTGGACGGCGGACCGGCCTGCGTGGTGCACCGGGACCTGAAGCCCGGCAACGTCCTCGTCGACCCCACCGGCCGCGTGCGGGTGGTGGACTTCGGCATCGCGGTGGTCGGCGACCCCGACCGACCCACGGACGCCTGGGGTACCAAGGCCTACATGTCGCCGGAGCAGGCGACGGGCGAGCCGGTCACGCCAGCGAGCGACGTCTTCGGCTTCGGGGCCCTGATCTTCGAGGTCCTCACCGGCCGCAAGCTCTGGCCCCAGCCCACCCTGCGACAGCTCGTCGCCGCGCTGCACCGTGTCGAGCAGCGCCTCGACGAGGGCAGCGTGCTGGCGGAGGTCGACCTGTGCCTGCCCGGTGCCGGCGAGGTCCTGCAGGCCTGCCTGCGCTACGAGCCCGCCCAGCGCGTCCCCCACGCCGCCGCCCTCTGGGACGCCCTCGACGCGCTCAACTCCACGAAGCTCGGTCCGTCCGACCTCGCCGAGCGAGCCCGCAGGGTGCACCGGGCCTCGGGCAAGCACCCGGTCCGGAGGAGCTGCGAGGGCGGTGCCCGGCCTCGCCTCGTCGGACGCACCGACGAGCTGGCGGCACTGACCGCCTCCGACGCCCGGCTCCGCACGCTGGTCGGACCCCTTGGCGCGGGCAAGAGCGCCCTCGCCCGGGTGCTGCTCCACCAGGAGGGGCCGCGCCGGTCCCCGGACACCCGCGCGGTCTCGCTCCGGAGCTGTGCCACGCCCGCCGCGGCGCTGCAGCGCGTCGCCCGGGACCTGGGCATCGCGACCGCCTTCGGGTCCATCGCCGGGGGCGTGTGGACCATCGGAGAGACCCTCGCCGCCCGGGGGCCGCTGCTGTGGCTGCTCGACGACGCCGATGGCTGCGCCGAGGCGCTGAGGGGCTGGATCCCCTCCTGGCTGATGCAGGCCCCGGACCTCCGCGCGGTCGTGACCGCCCGGCACGGTCTCGAAGTCGCCGGAGAGGAGCTGCACGCCGTGGGTCCCCTGGCCGAGGAGGCCGCCCTGGAGCTGCTCGCCCTGCGGCTGCCCGAGCCCCGCTCCATGGCTGACCGGCGGCGCATGCTGAGACGCACCGGGCGGCTGCCCCTGGCGCTGGAGCTGGCCGCAGCCAGCGGCACGGCGGACCGTGCCCGCACCACCACGGGACTCACGAGCGGTCCACTGCCCCACCTGGTCCGGTCCAGCCTGCGAGGGGCCTGGAGGGGGCTGCCGCTGACGGCGCGGCAGGCCCTGGCCGCCTGCTCGGTGTTCGAGGACGGCCAGACCCTGGCCGACGCCGTGGCGATCATGGGCGCCGCCGGCCTGGAGGACCCCGGCGAGAGCCTGGAGCTGCTGGAGCGGCGTGGGCTGCTGCGGCGGGCACGAGGGCGCTCCCACCCCCGCCTCGTCCTCGACGAGCCCCTGCACGGCTTCGCGGCCGAGCAGCTCGCCCGGGATCCCGAGCTGCAGGACCGACTGACGGGCGCCCACGCCGACCGCTACGCCGAGCTGGGGACCGACGCCGCCCTGCGTGCCCTGGCCGGCCCCCGGGCCATCGAGCAGCAGGACCGGTGGGTGGACGAGCTGGCCAACCTCCAGGTCGCGCTGCGGCGGAGCCTCGATGCCTGTCGCCCGACCGTGGCCGCCCGCCTGGGGCGGGCCCTGCACGAGGCGGCCGTGCTCGGGCAGGTCGCGCCGGACCTGGCCGCCCTCACCCAGCGCCTGAGGCAGGCCCGCGACATGCCGCCTCGGGAGCGGCTGCGCCTGGACCTGTCGCGGGGTCGAGCCCTGGTGCTGGACCCGAAGCGGCGGTCGGGCCAGGACATCCTGCGCACGGTGGTGCGGCGAGCCCGCGGGACCCACGAGCCCCGAGTCCTGGCCCAGGCGCTGTTGCAGCTCGCCCGCACCGACCTGGCCGCCGGGCGCTACGAGCAGTCCTGGCAGCAGGTCGAGGAGGCCCAGCAGCTCGGCCGGGCCCTGAGTGCTCGGGCCCTGGTGGCTCGCTCCCTGCGGACCCAGGCCTCGCTGCTGCGACGGCGCGGCGAGCACGGGGAGGCCATCCAAGCCCTGGAGCGGGCACGTCGGCTCTGTCGAGCCCTGGCCCACGCCCACCTCCAGACCGAGGTCGACGCCCTGCAGGCCCTCGTCCACATGGCCCTCGGCGAGCTGGGGCTGGCCCAGGGCCTGCTCCAGGGCGCGGTCGCTGTCCTGCGCACCTCACCCGACCAGCAGGGACTGGCGCGACAGCTCGGCAACCTGGGGCTGGTCAAGGCACGAGCGGGCCAGCTCGACCCGGCCCGCCGGGACCTCCAGGAGGGCATGGACCTCTACCACCGCGTCGGCGCCCTGGCCGACGCCGCCTACCTCCACCAGACCCTGGGCTCCATCGCGCTGGACCAGGGCGACCTCGACGAGGCCCTCGCCCAGCACGAGAAGGCCGTCGCGATCGCCCGCAAGGTGGGGGCCCGGGACATGGAGGGCCTGGCCCTGAACGACGCGAGCCTCAGCCGGCGGCACCGCGGCGATCTCGCCGGCGCTCGGAGAGCCCTGGTGCAGGCCAAGGCGCTGCTGACCGAGCTGGGCCAGCCCCTGAACGTGGCCGTGGTCGAGATCAACCTCAGCGAGCTGGACTGCGTCGAGGGCCGCCTGAGCGAGGCCCGGGCCCGACTCGAAGACGTCCTGGCCCGCCCCGAGGTGCGCGACAACGAGCGCGTGCTCGCCTGTGCCCGCGGCATGCTCGGCGAGAGCGCCCGGCTCTCCGGCGACCTGGAGACAGCTCATCAGGAGCTGGACGCGGCCCTCGCCGTCCTGGAGACCAGCGATCACCAGGCCTGGTGCGAGTTCGCCGTCCGCCGCGCCCGCCTGGACCTGGATCTCGGCGACCTGGCGGGTGCCGAAGGCCGCGTCGAGGAGCTCGGCCTGCTGGCACGGAAGCAGGGAATGGGACGGCGTGCGCCGCTGCGCTCGGCGGTCGAGCACCTGGCTCGGGAGCTGGAGAGAGCCCGCCGCTGACCCGAGGGGGGTGGTCACTCGCCCGAGGTGATCTCCATGGTCATGTCCATCTTCATGCGGGCCTCCATCGATTGACCTTCGCCCTCCATGGCGAAGGCGAAGTCCATGGCGATCTCGACCAGCGAGGCGATCGGCACGAGCTGGCCCAGGTCCGAGACCGAGCGACCTTCGCCGGCGGAGTCGAAGGACAGCATCCGCATCGACATGTTCGGCGGCATGGAGTCCATCTGCGGGTTCGACACCAGGGGCTGCTGGACGATGGTGACGTCGAGGGAGATGCGATCCTCGACGATCTCCTGGAGCACGAAGTCGGCCCGCTGGACGATCTCGAAGCCGCTGGAGTTCACCCGGTTGTAGACCGACCAGCGAGCGCCGACGCCGACCGCCTCCTCCGGCATCGGGGCCGCCAGGTTCTCCGCCGAGTTGGAGAAGGACTGCATCTGCTGCGCCATCTCCGGCGGTGCGTCGGGAGGCAGGACGAACTCGGCCTCCAGGGACTCGCCCCGGTCGGTGATGATCGCGTAGCCGGTCATGCCCCTCAAGGGTGCCAGGCTGGTGCGCAGCTCCTCGATGCTGGCCGGTGGCAGGGCGCCGTCCTCGGCCACCGTGGCCTCGTCGACCAGGGCGGTGTAGCGGATGTGTCCGTCGGCCACCTCCTCGATGGTGGTGGTCATCGACATGATCATCGCCGGCAGCACCATCGCCCCGGAGCTGTTGCCACCGATCTCCATCTCCATGCCCATCAGCATGGTCATCTCCATGCGCTCGGTGGAGCCCTCCTCCGGGTGGTAGCGGAGGAGCTGGCGTGGATCGGCACCGGGATCGTCGAGGACCAGCAGCACGCCCCGCTCGGGGATCCTGGCCACCATCTCGGCCGGAATGCCGCCTGCGGTCGGGACCCAGTACTCGGCGGGCGGGGGAGGTGGCTCGGCGAGCAGCTCCAGGAACCCGATCGCGTCCAGCGGGTCGGGGGCGTCGCAGTGGTATAGGTCGACCGCGAGCTGTTGGACCTGCCCGTCGGGACAGGTCACCGTGTAGGCGTCGACGATGTGGCCCTCGGCGTCGCTGCCGAGGCTGCCCGTGCGCTCCCCGGTGCCGATCACGCCACCGGGGCAGGCGAGCCGCCCGAGCAGGGCCTGCTGGCCCTCAGGACCGCAGACCTTGGCCGCCGTCTCCAGCGAAGTCCCGTAGGGCAGGGGCTCCGCCTCTTCGGGGCTCTTCTTGGGGCCACAGCCGATGAGCAGGCCGGCGGCACCGGTGAGCAGGGCGAGACGGGCGGCGCGAAGCATGGCGTCCTCCGGAGGGGCGCATCTTCTCACAGGCCGCCTGCGGGCGCCGCGCTCACTCCCCGCAGAGGGGCGTCACGTAGTCGGTGTACTCCCCAAGCTGGTCGGGCCACTCGTACAGCGGCAGCCAGGCGTCCAGGGTGCCGGTCGCCGAGACCACGAAGAAGTCGTGGTTCAGGGCCTCCCAGGCCACCCAGAAGTCCGGCTCCGGGGTCTCGGCGAGGTAGGGCAGGGCGTGGCCGACCAGGAACTCCTCCACGGTGTTGTAGTAGTCGGCGATGGTGCGTGAGCGGGCGACGCTGTAGGCGGGCAGGCAGTCCCACCAGGTGGGGTGGGCCTCATACAGCGCCCAGATGTCCCGGGCCACGTCGTCGCAGGTCTGGCAGCGGCTGTCGAGGAAGATCAACAGGTAGGGGGCACCCGCCAGGTCCTCGCTGCGGATGACCTGACCGTAGGAGGCCGAGGCGGGGTTGATGTCCTCGTAGGCGAAGGGGGGAGCGGGATCGCCCACCTCGTGGTCGCCGAAGATGCCGGTGTCGGTGGTGTCGGTGGTCTCGCCGCTGTCGCCGGTCTCGGTGGTCTCGGTGGTCTCGGGGGCGGAGTCGGTGGTGTCGTCGGCGCCACAGGCCAGCAGGGCGAGGAGGGGGAGCGCTCGGATCATGTCCCGTTGTACCCCCGGGGTCAGAGGCCAGCAAGAGGAACACGAACATCGCTGCAATTCGGCATTTTATTATCGTTTTACGATAATAAAATGTTGACGTTCAACACTTCGGCGCCTACATGGGGTCCACCAACCACCCCGGAGTCACCATGACCGCCGACGCCGCCATCCTCGAAGCCAACCTCTCCAACATCGAGAAGGGAGCGACCGGCTTCCGCGTGCTCTCGATCGTCTTCACGGTGTTCACGATCCTGATGATCCTGCTCCTGGCCGCCTCCCTGGTCGGCTACGCGGCCACCGAAGGCGAAGCCGCAGTGGTCCTGGTCGAGCGGGCCAAGGACCTCTTCAACAACGTCGTCGAGTACGGCCTGCTGGCCTGGCTCAGCCGCCTCGCCAGCGACGCCTTCCGGTCCATCGCGGCGCTGTCCCGCGAGAACCAGGGCCTGGTGTAGCGATGGCCATCGTCGTACGACTGGACGTGGTGATGGCCCTGCGCAAGGTCCGAGGCACCGCCCTGGCCGAGCGCATCGGCCTCACCCCGGCCAACCTCAGCCGGCTCAAGACCGGCCAGGTGAAGGCGATCCGCTTCTCGACCCTCGAGGCCCTCTGCCGGGAGCTGGACTGCCAGCCGGGGGACCTGTTGGAGTATGTGGAGTAGTCAAGAGGGCTGGATGGGGGCCTGATTACAGCGACTTGGCAGCCCAACATCACGCTGTACCCCGCCAGAGCCCGCCTGTACCCGCCCAGCGCGGGTACAGTACCCGGACCATCAGTCAGCTCTCAGCAGCGGGCCTTCAGAGTGCCGGGGGTCGCGCGGCGCAGGGCGTGGCCTCGTGAGCCACAGGCCTCCCATGGACCACGACCACGGCCAGCACGGCGGCGGCCAGGACGGCCCCAGCCAGGACGGCGACCGTCTGCCTGGACTCCCTCTCACGAGGAGGGTGCTGGCTACCGCGGTCCTGACCCACGCGGACCCCATGAAGGGGTCCCTCCGCGATGCCCTGCGGGATGCGGCGCGCGTTCCTCTGCCCCCCCCCGGGGAGGCTGGCCCGTCACGAGGAGGGCGTGTGGCTGAAGCTCCACCCCGCCGTCGAGCCCAGGCATCCCTCCCCCTGGCGGCCGTCGCCGTCGCCCTGCTGGCGACGATCGGCAAGGGGGCCTCCTGACGGGAAAGGGCGTGCGGCGTAGCCTCGGCGTGAGGGGCAGC
>CAZCVP010000036.1:0-49112 GCA_964501915.1 uncultured Enterobacterales bacterium | reverse complement strand
GGTTCCACCCGGAGGAGCGGCCGTGGGCGCTGGCCGATGCCTTGATCGAGCTGCTGGAGGGACCGATAGCGACATGAATGTCGTGGTTTGGTCCGATCGGCCCGCGGGGGCAGATCCTGCTCTGGCCCAAAACCCCGCAATTGAAAGAACTTGAGATCCGGTCCGATGGGGTGGCATGCCCCTTGCTCAGTCACGGGGCAGGAGACGCCAGAACCAGGGTCCAACGGACTGTGCCCCCCCGAAGACCCTCACCGCATCAGGACGCCCGGTCATCGCGACCGGGCGTTTCTGCTTGCTGGCGACCCCCACGGCCGGACGGCACCCCGACCTGAGCCCCGGTCCACCAACCCGTTAGGAGGCGCCCCCGGGGGTCCCTTGGCCAATTGGCGCGTCAACATCGCCTCCCACGGTAGCGGGCGGGACAGCCACGGCGCTCGCAACATGAACGAGCGGATCGCGTTCATCGTCAACCCGCGGGCCCAGGGGGGGCGAGCCGGAGACCGGCTCGACACTCTGCGTCGTGCCATCGACCGGGCCTTCTCCGACTGGAACCTGCTGGTCACGGAGGGCCCCGGCCACGCCGAGGAGCTCGCCCGGCAGGCGCTGGACGATGGGGTCGACATCGTCGCAGCGATCGGTGGCGACGGGACCTGCAGCGACGTGGTCAACGGCCTGTTCGACCGGCGCCAGCCTC
The DNA here is from genome assembly GCA_964501915.1 of uncultured Enterobacterales bacterium. Lineage (GTDB taxonomy): Bacteria > Myxococcota_A > UBA796 > UBA796 > CAJQPC01 > CAYFPX01. The sequence goes on along the minus strand of CAZCVP010000036.1, from coordinate 48,418 downwards.
GGAGCCGCAAGGCGATCTTCACGATCATCCCCTGGGGCACCGGCTCCGATCTCGCCCGGTCGATCCGCGCTCCGGGCACCCTGTCCGACGCCCTGTGGGTCGCCGCCACCGGCATGACCCTGCCGGCCGACGTGGGCCACCTCTCCTACGTGGGACCCCAGGGGGAGGCCCGGGAGCGGGTGTTCATCAACGTCGCCGGCTTCGGGGCCAACGGGGACGTGGTCTCTCGGGCCAACACCGGCAGCAAGCGCTTCGGCGGCATGGCGACCTTCCTCAAGGCCACCGTGGGAAGCCTGGTGAGCTACCAGCCGGGCCAGGTGCGGCTGCGGTGGCAGGGACCGGACGGCCCGGGGACCTGGGACGGGCGGCTCCTGGCCGCCTTCGTCGCCAACGGCGCCTGGTGCGGCGGCGGCATGTGGGTCGGGCGCGGCGGCTCGATGCACGACGGCGGTCTCGACCTCTTGATCCTCCCCGATCTCGGCATGGCCCGGAACCTGAAGGACGTCTGGCGACTCTACGACGGCTCGGTGGAGAAGGTCGGGGGCGTGGTCCGCGCCAGGATCACTTCGCTGCACGCGGAGGCTGCGGAGTCCAACCGGGAGGCCGTGCTGATGGACGTGGACGGAGAGCAGCCGGGCCAGCTTCCTCTCGGAATCGAGATCCTGCCGGGAACCTTGCAGATCCGCGGAGGGTGGCTCACGTCGCCGCTGTTGCCCGCCAGTCCTGCCGAGTACCGGCCCTCAAGCGGATAGTATTCATATTATTCGAGGTATTTGCACTATAGGTGCAGGTCGAGTGCTGCCTCGTGTCACGGAACCGAGGCGATCGGCAGGTCGGTTCTCAAATCTATTGCAAGGCAGGTTGCTTGGGGTTATACAAGCAGGGCTCCTCTTCGGGATGGGAGGTGGAGCGCCCCACACGAGCCACGTCGGCCGAGAGGTCTCCGGACCCCGAGGTCGATGAGAATTTGGGTCTTTGAAGGATCCTACATCTACGACAAGACGTCACAGGAGAAGAGAGTCATGAACAAGTCCGACCTCACCGAGCAGCTCGCGTCCTCGGCCGGCATTCCCAAGGTCAAGGCCGCTGACTACATCAACATCCTCACCGGTGCCATCGCCGAGGCCCTGGTGCGTGGGGAGAAGGTCACCATCTCCGACTTCGGGACCTTCACCGTCCAGCAGCGCAAGCCGTTCACCGGCCACAACCCCAAGAGCGGCGCCCCGATCGACGTTCCTGGCGTGCGCATTCCCGGCTTCCGCGCCGGCAAGGGCCTGAAGGACGCGCTGAACAGCTAAGTTGCCCCCGGCGCAAGTAGTGCACCGTTGCGCGGCCCCCTTCCGCCCCTGTCGGCCCGGGGTCGCGCTTGGAATGACTCTGCCATGCCGGCGGCGACCCCGGACCAACAGGGACGGAAGTCGCCTCGCGCACCGGCACACTACTTCCGCCGTGGTCACCTAGCGACGGGTCGCCCTCGTCCAACGTCTGAAACCCCGGGACCCTGCCCTTCGAGGGGTGCGGTCCCGGTGGACGTGGGCGCAGTGCGTGGCTACCTTGGGCGCACGGCACATCGCGTGGCCGTCGGCTGCAACGAAGCAGGCGTAAAGGGCATCAAGCCCACGCGACTGCCCCCTGGCAGTCGCCAGGAGACCGTCATGAAAGCCAACCCCGTCCCCTTCCCGCGGAGCGTTCGGGTCGTGGCCTCGGCGAAGCTACCGACCCGCTTCGGCGACTTCCGCATCGTGGCGTTCCGGGGCCCCGAGGGCGAGGAATTCGGCGCCGTCGTGCGCGGGGACGTCGAGGATCGCGAGGGCGTGCCCGCGCGGCTGCACTCGGCCTGCTTCACCGGCGACCTGATGGGCAGCCTGCGCTGCGACTGCCGCGACCAGCTCGAGGCCGCGCTCTCCTTCATCGGGCGCACCGAGCGCGGCATCGTGCTCTACCTGGAGCAGGAAGGTCGGGGCATCGGGCTGGCCAACAAGGTGCGCGCCTACGCACTCCAGGAGAGTGGGCTGGACACCGTGCAGGCCAACCACGCGCTCGGCTTCCCCGATGACCTCCGCCGCTACGACCTCGCCGCCGGCATGCTCGACGCCCTCGGCGTGCGGTCGGTCTGCCTGCTGACCAACAACCCGCGCAAGGTCGAAGGGCTCAAGGAGCACGGCCTGCCGGTGGTGGGCACGATCCCGCTCCGCACCCGCATCAACGAGCACAACGCCTTCTACCTGCGCACGAAGAGGGACAAGAGCGGCCACTGGCTCTGACCGCTCGTTCTTCGAGCACCCTTGCTGAGAATCGCCGTCACAGGTCGCTTCTTCGAGCAGTATCAGCGGATCCGTCTCCTTCCCCGCGCTTCCTGGGCAGGTCATGGCCCGTCGGCTATGATGCGCGGGTTCCGCCCGGAGCCACCATGCCAGCTCGCCCTCTGCTCTTCGGAGCCGTCTCGCTCTTCGGAGCCGTCTCGCTGACCTCCCAGTCCGCCTGCCGGTCGGAGGACATCACGACCGAGTTCCTGGACTACCCGGTCATCGAGATGAGCACGAAGTGGGTCGAGTTCGGGGAGCTCAGCTCGGGGGAGAGCGACACCCGCTCCTTCACCATCGCCAACCGCGGCGACCTGGCGATGGGCATCGCCGCGATCTACGAAGGGCCGGGCCAGGAGGAGGACTTCACGATCTCCTGGTCCAGGTCGGACGTGACCTGCGCCGAGGGCTCGGAGACCGACACGGGCAACGCCTCCGCCAAGGGCCTCGACACCGCCGACACCGGGGACACCGCCGACACCGCCGACACCGCGGACACGGCCGACACCGGGGACACGGGCACTGGAGACGCCGACGTCGAGCTCGTCCTCGGGGCCGGCTGCGTGCTGCCGGTGGAGGTGACCTTCTCTCCCGTCAACCAGGGCGAGATCTACGGCTCGATCATCATCGAGACCCGCACCGAGAAGCTCGACGACGGCAGCACCGCCGAGCCGGCCTACTGGGCGGACCTGATCCACGCCCGCTCGATCATCTACCTCGAGGCCTCGGGGCTCAAGGGCGAGGGCCGCATGGTCGTGCGCCCGCGCTTCGTCGACTTCGGTCACCTCTGGACCGGTCTGGAGAAGGTCCGCTACGTCGAGGTCCACAACGCCGGTGACGGGGACCTGATCCTCGGTGCGCCGGAGCTGACCGAAGGGTGCGAGGAGGACGGCTTCGAGGTCTCCTGGACCTACCCGGAGGGCGAGGTCCTCGCCGGCGGCAACACGGCCCTGGTCGAGGTCACCTTCACCCCTGCGGACACGGCGGGTTCCATCTGCACGATGAACGTCGTCTCCGACGACGCCAGCGACCCGATCCAGGCCGTGACGCTGCAGGGCAACACCGGCTCGGACCCCGAGAACGAGCCCCCGACGGTCTACGTGCGCAGCCCCGAGCCCGGCTACCAGCACCTCACGGGCGGTGACTTCGAGATGGAGCTCAACGTCTTCGACGTGAACCAGCCCGCCGACACGCTCGTCTGCAAGGTCAAGAGCACCTTCCTGCTCCAGGCCAAGGTCGCCGACTGCACGCCGTCCGACGAGTCGGGTCACGTGACGGTCTCCTTCCCCACCGAGGACTTCGAGGCGGGCTCCGACACGCTGCTCGTGCAGGTGACCGATGCCTCCGAGGTCGTCAGCTACGCCTCGATCCCGGTCGTCATCGGCACCGGCTACCCCACCTCCGACGACGACGGTGACGGCTTCGGCGACGCCGACACGGGGCCGCAGTGGGACTGCAACGACCAGCAGATCCTGGTCTACCCGGAGGCCGCCGAGGTCCATGACGGCATGGACAACGACTGCGACACCCTCATCGACGAGGGCACGGCCGGCGCCGACGACGACGGCGACACCTTCTCCGAGGAGGACGGCGACTGCGACGACGCCGACGCGCAGAGCATGCCCGGTGCGCCCGAGGCCGCCGACCACAAGCACAACGACTGCGACGGCATCGTCGACGAGAACACCTCGCTCTACGACGACGACAACGACGGCTACGCCGAGGTCAACAACGACTGCGACGATCGCAACCCGGAGGTCCACCCGGGCGCCATCGAGTACTGCGACGGCATCGACAACGACTGCAACGGTCGCAAGGACCAGCAGGACGGCTGCATCGACATCGACACGGTGCCGCTGATCGTCGGTGGGATCGACATGAGCCAGACCGCCTGCGAGGAGAGCGAGGTCATCCAGGTCTCGGTCTTCGTGCACGACGGCGACGGCCAGGACGTGGCCTACAACTGGAGCCTCGACAGCGCCGGTGGCCAGATCGACGACCTGACGGCCCCCTCCGTGGGCTGGACGGCGCCCGACCTCGAGAGCGGCTCCGATGGCGGCATCTACTCGGTCTGGGTCATCGCCCAGGACGAGGACGGCAACCAGGTCTGGGACTTCGACGACATCTCGGTCTACCCGACGGGTGAGCTCTACGATCAGCAGTTCGTGAGGATCCACCAGGAAGAGGACGAGGGCTGTCTGTCGAGCACTGCGCCGCGCCCGCCCGTGGCCTGGCTCGCCCTGTGCGCCCTGGGGCTGGTCGTGCTGCGGCGCCGGGAGGACTGATCCCCCGGACTGGGGTCTTCGTGGGGCGAAGCGGGAGATCCGGTCCGTCCCATCCACGTCGCACCGGGTCGCAGATGCGCTTGCGGTGCGGTCGTGACCGTGGCGTGGATCTTGCTGTAGTCTGAGGCAGGAGGGTCCTGCGTGCCCCGTACCTCTCGCAGCCGCCGCGGTCAGTCCACCGCCGAATTCGCGATGATGATTCCGATCATCTTCGCGGTGCTGTTCGCGGTCATCGAGTACGCCTACTACTTCGGCGCCGTCCACTACGTGAACTACGCGACCTTCTCCGCGGCCCGGGCCCAGCAGACCTCGGCCGGCGGCGGAGACGTGAGCGGCAACGTGGACGAGGTGAAGCGGCTGCTGCTCCACGGCAACGTGACCAGGCAGGCGACCTTCACCCCCGAGGGCAACGCCGACCCCCGCAGCGCCAACGGGTCGGTGTCCTCCACCCTGCCCTGGACGCCCGACACCCCGGGCTTCAAGGAGGTCATGGGGGACATGACGGTGTCGATGACCATGGTCCTGGGCTCCCCGGAGTGTGGCTACGAGGACGTGGCCGAGGAGACCAAGGGGCTCACGGCGCTCTACCAGGACAACCGGAGGGTCTGCCAGTGATGCACGGTCTCCTCCATCGACGCTCCCGAGGCGGGCAGGCCGCGGTGCTGATCGCGCTGATCACCTTCAGCCTGGTGATCTTCCTCGCCCTGGCCACCAACATGGGCATCCTGGTCAACGACCGCATCCGGATGCAGAACGCCGCCGACCTCGGCGCCTACGCGGCGGCCTACAAGGAGGCCCAGCGCCTCAACGTGCTCGTCAAGAAGAACGAGGAGATCCTGCGCCGCGGCGAGGAGTGCCGGCGCATGCTCACGGAGGTCGTGCCCGTCTGGACCGGCGAGATCTGCATCTGCCAGCCGATCAACTACCAGGCCGAGTCCCTCATCGACCAGTGCGAGGCCTGGATCGACGACGCGGCCAACACCTTCATGATGGAGTCCGCCTGGAGCGCCTCCGTCTCGCCGGCCATGCAGGCTGGGCTGGACACCATGGCGGCCAACATCACGGGCCTGGACCAGCACCCCCAGACCAAGATGTACCAGGGGACCGGCTCGGCTTCGATGGTCGGGGCCTATACCACCGTCAAGGATGGCCCGCTGAGCGCCGGATCGGTCCCGTCCATCGCCGACTACGTCCAGATCTCCGACACGCTGTTCAACTACCGCGTGCTGGTGATGTGCCCCTACGGCCCCAACGGTAGCTGCATCCCCTGGGGCATCCAGCCGTCCAACCCGCGGGTGGTCCCGACCTGGTTCCGCAAGGACGACCGGGAGCCCGACGTGTGGGTGATGGCGCAGGCCGCGGGCACCATGGCGTCCCAGTACCTGGACATCGCCTACAGCTCGGGCGGCGGGGACGGCGGCTACTTCGGCGGCTCCAGCTCGGGAGCGGCCGACACCCTCTACGCCATCGCGGTCGCCAAGCCCTATGGCGGCTCCGTCGGTCCGACCGAGGCGGCCACCAGCCCGACCCAGGCCAACGGCAACGCCGTGCCCGACCAGGGCGTCTACCTCACCGCGGGCATGGAGTACGCCAAGATGACCATGCTCGAGGACTACCGGGCGCGCCTGGCGGGCATCGCGGAGTGGGACGGAGCCAGCGGCAACACCCCGAGAGCAGCGCTTACACAAGACGGACAGTGGGCAAGTGTGGTCAACAACTTCATGCACTGAGCGACGTCGCCGCGGGGCCCAGGCTGCCGTGGAGACCATGCTGCTGACCTTCATGGTCATGATCATCCTCAGCGCGATCGTGCACCTGTTCACCGTCACCTGGGCGTCCACGCAGGCTCATGCCCGGGCCCGCGAGGCGACCCTGCACGACCTGCACTTCCTGGATCGGAACGGCGACCGCTCCAACCACACGCAGGTCGGCTCCAACCCCTTCAACACCGGCGAGTCCCAGTACGTGATCGCCGAGATCCAGGGGGCGAGCGGCTTCGGCGATGCGGCAGGCGCCGTCACCGACGTGCCCTTCCAGTTCAACGCCAACGCCGACGACACCACGCGCGACGACGCCTTCGGGGCGAACACGATCCAGGTGCAGGCGCAGATGGTCGGCAATTGACGTCGGGTGGGTAGAGCGGGCACCTACGTGGGGTGAGCTGACGAGTCTTCCAGACGTCTGCGCCACGGCCGCACCGGCTCACCACTCATGCCGAGGGCATCTAGAGGAGCCGCGCCAGGGCCGCCACGGCGGCAGTGTCGGACCGAAGCACCCACTCGCCGAGGCCGGCGGCTCGGAACCCGGTCGAGAGTGCCGCCTCGACCTCGGCCTCGTGCAGTCCGCCCTCCGGGCCGACCAGCAGGACCACGTCGCGCGGGGCCTCGCGGGGGAGGGGAGGGGAGCCGGGCCGCAGGACGTAGCGAGCGGCGGTCGGCAGGTCATCGAGGGCCCCGGCCAGGCCGGTGTGGGCGGAGACCAGCGGCACGTCACCCCGCCCACACTGCCCCGCGGCGGCCTCGACGATGCGGGTCCAGCGCTCGGAGTGGAGACCCCTCGCGACGCTATGGCGGGCCACGAAGCCGCGGATCCCGGTCACGCCCAGCTCCGTCGCCATGCGCAGCGTGCGCTCCCAGGCGGGCTTGCGGGGCAGCCCGGCGATGAGCAGGCGGGTGCCGGGGACACGGGCAGGTCGAGGTCCGGTGGTCAGCTCGATCACGGCCACGCCGCCAGCGCCATTCACCAGGACGCCGTCGGCCTCCCGCCCGGCACCGTCGAAGAGCACGACCGGGGTCCCGCGGGGGACCAGCACCACCCGCAGGAGGTGGTGGGAGACCTCCGGGGTGAGCCGGACCCGACTCCCCGCGGGTCCGAGGGCCGGTGCCGGGAAGCGCCGGCTCATGGTCGGCGGCACCGGAGGTGGAGCCAGTCGCCCTCCCGCTCGGCAGAGACGAACTCGAGCTCCGGCTGGAGGGCGTCCTGGACCGCTGCGGCGCGGTCGTGGAGGATCCCGGCCAGCACCAGCCAGCCACCGGTGAGACGCACCAGGTCGGGGGCCAGCACGGTGAGGACCTCGGCGTAGAGGTTGGCGACCACCACGTCGTAGGGGCCCTCGAGCTGGTCGAGGGGAGCGGTGGAGAAGGACACGGCGAGGCCGTTCGCCACGGCGTTGTCCCGCGCCGTCGCCACCGCGATCGCGTCGATGTCCACACCCTCGGCCGCCAGACCCAGGCGAGCCGCGGCGAGCGCGAGCACGCCCGAGCCACAGCCCACGTCCAGGCAGCTCCTGGCGCCGGGCGCCAGCTCCACGAGGGCCTGGAGGCAGCTCCGCGTCGTGGGGTGGTCCCCGGTGCCGAAGGCCTGGCCGGGGGGGATCACCAGGTCGCCGTCGACCGCCAGCCAGGGCGGGCTCACACGGAGTGAACCCACCTCCACCGCCTCGTGGTGCTGCCTCCAGGCTGTGGACCAGTCGGTGTCCTCCGCCGACCGGACCCCCACGGCCTGCCCCACCGCTGCCTCCAGAGCCCGGTGCGCCACCTCCGCCTGGGCCGGCGGCACCCAGGTGAGCAGGGTGGAGGTGGGGCTCTCCGGCGGCGCCTCGGTGTCCCAGGGCTGCCTCAGCACGGGTCGCTCCCCCGGGGGTGGAGCCTCCTGGACCCCGCTGGCCCCGAGGTCCAGGGCCAGCCGCGCCAGTCGCGGCACCGCCAGCCGCGGCACGACCACGCTCAGCTCGACCCAGGAGGACACGACTAGTGGGTCGGCTGGGTCGGCGGTGGCCGCGGCGGCAGCACCACCCCGCGGGCCTGGGCATCCAGCAACAGGTCGAGGGCTTCGTGGCCCATCTTCAGCTTGATCCAGCCGTCCGGGTGGAGTCCGTGCACGAAGAGGGTGGGGGTGGAGTGGATCCGTGCCGCGTTGGCATCGGCCACGTCGGCGGCGAGGCGCTGGCGCGCGGTCTCGCTGGCCATGCACTCCTCCAGGGCCTCCACGTCCAGGCCGACCTGGGAGGCCATGAAGGCCACGTCGTCGGGATCGAGGTGGGTCTGGTTGCGGAACATGAGCGCGTTCAGCTCCCAGAAGCGCCCCTGCTCCTGGGCGCAGATCGCCGCCCGGGCGGCGCCGCAGGCGTTGAGGTGCATCGCCTCCGTCATCGACGGGTTGCACTCGCTGCTGAGGGGGTAGTGGCGGTGCTGGAGGCGGGCCTGGGGGTGCCTGGCCAGGACGACCTTGATCTCCTTGGCCATCAGGGCACAGTGCGGACACTCGTAGTCGGCGTACTCGACCACGGTGATCGGCGCGTCGGGCTTGCCCCAGGTGGGAGCGTGCGGGGAGATCTCGATCGGACCGTCGGGCTGCTCGTAGAGCGCGGCCCAGTCGGGTCCGCCGCCCGAGGAGGTGTCCATGGCGGCTTCGGCGGCGCTGTCCTGCCCCTGGTACATCCAGGTCCCGCCGATCAGCCCCACGGCCCCGACGGCCACCAGCACGCTGAAGTCGCGGGACTTCAGCGCCTCCCCCACGGACCAGCCATCGGCCCGGGCCGCGAAGACGCCCCCGACGAGGACGAGCACGGCCACCAGATACAGCGACACGCAGAAGAGGCAGAAGGCACCGAGCTGGACGCTGTAGGCGGCCAGCGCCACGGAGGCGACGTTGGCTGCGCCGCCGACCAGGATGGTGACCCCGGGCACCGAGGTGACCTCCTCCCGCCGCTGCCAGCCCGAGAACGAGACCACGGCCAGGGCCAGGTACAGGGCCGCTCCGTAGAGCGCCGTCGGAATCCCGAACACCTCGGACCAGGCGGAGGTGTTGACCACGTCGCAGTTCAGGACCTGGTTGATGTTGCAGAAGGACTCGGCGCCGGAGAGGGCGGCGTGGTGCTGGCCTGTCAGGTAGAGCCCGACTCCGACGCCGGCGAGGCTGGAGAAGGTCACGCACAGCAGCGGATGGACCGCCAGCAGCCCCAGGCCGATGGCGACCAGGGCTCCCATCCCGCTGAAGATCGCGAGGGCGGAGGAGTCCTGACCGGCGAACCAGAAGGCGAGACCCGCGAGCACGAGTCCAACGGCGGGGAGGATGCGACTCATGGCCCCCTGGCTATCCCGTCGGCAGGCCGGGCGTCAGCGTCCCTTGCGGGCGCGATCGATGTCCCGCTTGGCCTGGCTCCGCTTGAGACTCTCCCTCTTGTCGTGCAGCTTCTTCCCCCGGGCGACGGCGATCTCGACCTTCACCCAGGGTCCTCGAAAGTAGAGCTGGAGGGGCACGATGGTCAGGCCCTTCTGCTGGATGGCCTGCTGCAGCTTGCGGATCTCGCGGTGGCGCAGCAGGAGCTTGCGAGGGGCCCGGGGTTCGTGGTTCTCGAAGCTGGCGTGGGTGTAGGGCGGGATGTGGCAGCTCACCAGCCAGGCCTCGCCGTCGCTGACCCGCACGAAGGCCTCGGCCAGGCTCGCCTTGCCGGCCCGCAGCGACTTCACTTCGGTCCCCTTGAGCACCAGCCCCGCCTCGTAGGTGTCCATGACCTCGTAGAGGTGGCGGGCCTTGCGGTTGGTGGCGATGGAACGGATACGGGCCGACACGGGGCCTCCAAGGGCCGAGGACGGGTAACCCCGTCCCGCCGCGGCGCGCGCGGCGATCCAACGCTCCACGCTCCTCCACGCTCCACGACGCTCCACGAACTGGATCGTTGACAGCGCTCGATCCAGCCCTCACGAGCGCTCCGACGAGCCGGGTGCGGAGCCGCCTCGATCGGCCGCGGCCGACGTCGGGTCCATCGAGGAGGTGCGTCGTAAGCGGTGGAGATCAATCTGGAAAAGAAGACGCTTCACAAAAGGCGGAAGAAGTGGTGAGATCGGGTTGACTGTGGAGAGGAGTGGAGTAAGGTGGTGTTGCTGGGTCGCTGGTGGAAGTATCGGGCGGCGCTCGGAGCAGGAACCCTCAGGGTCCGACGGGGTTGAATGCTCGACGAGCGGTGCCAGGTCACGACCACCGTGGATGACAAGGGCCGCATCGCCCTGCCGGCAAAGCTTCGCCACAAGCTTCGGGACGCTGGGATCCATGGGCTGGTGCTCACCTACTTCGACGGTTCACTCAAGATGTACCTCCCCGGGTACTTCCGTGACCGCGTCGAGGGCCCCATCGCCGAGCGGGACCCCTTCGATCCCCACGTCCAGATCCTCCACCACGGCATCCTCGGCGGGGCGGCGGACTGCAACGTGGACCGCCAGGGACGGGTTCGCCTTCCCAAGGACATCCGGGAAGAGGCCGGCCTGGCCTGTGGGGACGAGGTCACGCTGGTCTCCATCCTGGACTGGCTCGAGCTCTTCTCCAAGGCGGCGTGGAAGGCACGCCGAACCTTCGCCCTGGAGCACCGCGACCGGGCCAGGGCCCAGCTACGCGGCGCCGGGGACTGAGGGCGTGGCGGCGGGCTACCGCCACCAGACGGTCCTGCTGGACGAGGTGGTGGCCGCGCTGGGGACCGTCGACGGCGGCCTCTACCTGGACCTCACGCTCGGCGGCGGCGGTCACTCGCTCGGGCTGTTGGAGGCCTGTGGTCCCACGGGCCGGGTGATCGGTCTCGACCAGGACCCGGCCGCGCTCGCCGCGGCCCGGGAGCGCCTGGCGGCGTTCGGAGAGCGGTTCGTGGCTGTGCACGCCCCCTTCAGCCGCGCCGGCGAAGTCCTCGCGGACCGGGACCTCGGTCCGGTCCAGGGCGTGGTGGCCGATCTCGGGGTCAGCTCCCACCAGCTCGACACGCCAGAGCGAGGGTTCTCCTTCCGTTTCGAGGGACCGCTCGATCTCCGGATGGACCCCACCCGTGGGACGCCGGCCTCGGAGTGGCTCGACGAGGTGGACGAAGCCACGCTGGTCTCGGTGCTTCGGACCTACGGCGAGGAGCGCCACGCCCGCCGGGTCGCTCGGGCTGTGCTGGCGGACCGCCCGGTCACCACCACCACGCAGCTCGCGGAGCTCGTGGAGCGGGTGATGCCGGGTCGGCGCGGTCGGATCCATCCTTGCACCCGCACCATGCAGGCCCTGCGGATCGCGGTGAACGACGAGCTCGGGGAGCTGGAGCGGCTCCTGGACGGGCTCCTCGGCCTGCTCGCTCCCGGCGGGCGGGCGGCCATCATCAGCTTCCACAGCCTGGAGGATCGCCGCGTGAAGCGACGGTTCCGCCAGCTCGCCGGCGAGGACAGCCCGCGGGATCCCTACGGGAACCCGACCCAGCCCCCCGAGGCGCGCCTCGTGGGCCGCCGGGCCGTCCAGGCGTCGGACAAGGAGACCAACCCCCGGGCCCGCTCGGCCCGTCTGCGCGTGCTGGAGAAGCTCGCGCACTGAAGACCTCGAGAGCAGCAGCAGCAGTCGAACAAGCAGCAGCAGGAGCAGACATGGCCACGGGTCGCGGCACCGCAGGAGCTCACTCGGGCTTGTCGGGTCTGGAGCTGGCGCTCCCGCTGCGTGTCGTGGCCCGCTACGCGCTCTTCACCGCGTTCTTCGCGGCCAGCCTGATGTTCTACGTCTGGAGCCGCCTCGACGCCCAGGCGACCTCCGCCGAGCTGGACCTCTCCATGCGGCGCTTCCAGACCCTGCAGGTCGAAGCCCGTCGCCTGGAGCTGGAGCTCGCCACCCGCCGCAACCTCGCGGGTCTCGAAGCCGGCGCTGAGCTGCTGAAGCTCGAAGCCGTGCCCGTCCAGGAGCTGGTGCTGCCGTGACCCGCCGTCCCCGCCGCAGCTCCCTCGGGATCCCGGCTCCGCCGGTGAGGCCGGAGGACCCGTTGCGCGTGATGGAGCGGGCCCGGGCGCGGACTGCGCTGCTGCTGGTCTGCCTGGCGATCTGCTACGGGCTGCTGGCCCTTCGTGCCTCGGCGGTGATGCTCTTCCCGGACCAGCGCCTGGTGACCAGGGCTCGTGCCCAGTTCCAGAAGGCGGTGAGCGTCGAGGCACCGCGGGGGCCGATCCTCGATCGCAACGGCGACCCGCTGGCGATCTCGGTCGAGATGCCGTCCATCCGGGCCGACCCCTCGGCGCTTCCCCCCGACCGGGTCCGGCCTCTCGCTCGTGAGCTGTCCGGGCCGCTGGGCGTGGACGTAGAGACCCTGGCCCGCAAGCTCGGCTACCACCACCGCAAGGACGTGGCGCTGGCGCTCCAGGTCAACCCCGATCGGGTGGAGGAGATCCTGGCGCTGGGCCCCGACCGCGTGCTCTTCGCCCGCGACGAGCTGGCCCGCTTCTACCCGGAGCGTGAGCTCGCGGCCCAGGTGCTGGGCGTCGTGGGTCGCAGCGGCCGCGGCCTGGAGGGCCTGGAGCGCTCCCTGGACCGCTACCTCTTCGGCACCACCTGGCGCTTCATCCAGCAGCGAGACCTGAAGGGCCGGGCCCTGTCCAGCCCGCAGCGTCCGACGCTGTCCGGCGGCGAGGTCACCCTGACCCTCGATCGCCACATCCAGCAGGCCGCGGAGGACGCGCTGGACCTCGTGGTGGAGGCCTCGGCGCCGCACACGGCGGTGGCCGTCGTCATGGACGTGCGCACCGGCGAGCTGCTGGCGGTGGCCACCCGCCCCACGACCAACCCCAACGACCGCTACCGCCGCGACACCGACGCGCTCCAGGACCAGGCTGCCCGGGCCGCCCACGAGCCGGGCAGCGTGATGAAGCCCTTCGTGATGGCCCAGGTGCTGGAGCTCGGGCTGGGCACGCCCGAGACCCTGATCGACTGCGAGGGGGGGCGCTGGCGGATCGGGCGCACGACCATCCGGGACGACCATCCCCGCGACGTGATCCCCTACGCGGAGGTCATCCAGTACAGCAGCAACATCGGCGCCGCCAAGCTGGCCCTGAAGCTCGGCGCCGAGCGGACCCTCGCCGGTCTGCTGGACTTCGGCTTCGGCGCCCCGACGGGAGCGGGACTCCCCCACGAGCGCCGCGGCGTGCTGCGGTCCGCGGAGACCATCAAGCCGATCGAGCTGGCCACGACCTCCTACGGCCAGGGCATGACCGCCACGCCGCTCCAGCTCGTCTCGGCCCTCGCCACCCTCGGCAACGGCGGCGTGCGCATGCAGCCGACGCTGGTGTCTCGAGTGACGGACGCCTGGGGCGAGACCCTGGTCGACAACCCCCCCCGGGAGCTGGGGCGGGTGGTCTCGGAGGCGACAGCCGACGCGGTGGTCGAGATGATGGAGCTGGTCCTCGCGGACGGGGGAACCGGTCTCTGGGCACGGATTCCCGGCTACACCGCGGCGGGCAAGACCGGGACGGCCTGGAAGGTCGTGGACGGCCGCTACTCCCCGACGGCACGGGTCTCCTCCTTCATCGGGCTGACCCCGGCGAACGACCCGCGGCTCGCCATCGTGGTCATGGTCGACACGCCCACGCAGGGCAGTCGCTATGGGGGTCCCGTGGCCGGCCCGGCCTTCTCGCTGATCGCCGAGCGGTCCCTGCGCTACCTCGGTGTGCCGGCCGACCGCCTCGACGAGGTCGACGAGGACCCGAGCCTGGCCGAGGTCGATCCCTCCGAGGAGGAGGTCCTGTTCGAAGAGCTCTCCGAGCTCACGCTCACCTGGGTCGACCCGCAGACCCTGCGCCTCCCCGACCTCTCCGGCGCCTCCCTGCGCGACGTGCTCGCCGCCATGGACGGTGCCGGCCTGGAGCTCGCCCTGGTGGGCTCCGGGATCGCCACCTCCCAGTCCCCCGCCGCCGGCCACACCGTGGCTGTCGGCGATCGGCTCGAGGTTCGCTTCCAGTGAGCTTCGCCACCACCCCGCGCCGGAGGTCCTCCTCCCTCTCCGCCAGCCCCCCAAAGGTCCGGACGGTGTTCACCCGTCCGGGTGACAAGAGCCTGATCGCAGCCCCCGCGATCCAGGCGTCGATCGCTCCCACAGGCCCCGCTTCCTGTGCCCGGTTCGACACCTCGTCACCCCTGCCGCCGACTCTCGCTCCCCTGACGCACGCTGTTCGTTCCCTGCTGAAGGTGGCCCGTCCAGACCTCTCCCTCGCACGACGCCCTCTGCCGGCATGGCCGACAGGACCGATCCCCAACCTTTCCCTGGAACACTCCGGTGGAGGGGCGTCGGCTTCTGACGGGAGGCCCGTCCCGACCCTCACGGGATAGGCCCTCCTCCCACCTCCCTCTCCGCGCACCGCCCGCCGCCCCCTCCCCGCTCCTCTTCTCCTCGCTGAACCGATGCTCCTGCAGGACCTGCTGTCGCGGGTGGACGCGGTCGCCGTACACGGCGAGCGGGAGCGATTCGTCAACGGCTTGAGCCCGGACTCTCGCCAGGTCGTGCCCGGCGGGCTCTTCGTGGCCATCGAGGGACTCACCGTCGACGGCCACGACTTCGTCGACCGGGTCGACCAGGCCGCTGCGGTGGTGGTCGAGCGACCCGTGGAGGTCCCCGCGGGCGTCACCCGCGTCCAGGTCCGTGACAGTCGGCTGGCCCTGGCCCAGCTCAGCGCGGCCTGGTTCGCGGACCCCTCCGCGAGCACCTTCCTGTTCGGCCTGACCGGGACCAATGGCAAGACCACCGCGACCTGGATCGTCGAGGCCATCGCCCGGGCCGCCGGCTGGCCGGTCGGCGTCGTGGGCACCACGGGTCATCGGATCGACGGGCAACAGATCGCCACGGGCTTCACCACCCCCGAGGCGCCGACCTGGCAGGGTCTGCTGCGGCGGATGGTGGACCACCCCTGCGCCCTGGTCGCGGCCGAGGTCTCTTCGATCGCGCTGGCTGCCCGGCGGGTGGACGCGACCTCGTTCTCGGCCGCCGCCTTCACCAGCCTGGGCCGCGACCACCTCGACTTCCACGGGACCTTCGAGGCCTATCTCGCCGCCAAGGTCCGGCTCTTCGAAGAGCTGCTCGCGCCGGGGGGCACGGCGATCCTGCCCCACGGCGAGGCGCCGATCCTCGCCGCAGTGCCCGCCCGGGCCGACGTCACCCGCTGGACCGTGGGGCTCGGGGGAGGCGACCTGTCGCTGGAAGACTCGACCTGGTCGTCGCTCGGCACCCGCGGACGCCTGGTGACCCCCGCGGGCTCCCGCCCGATCGAGCTGCCGCTCCCGGGGCGCCACAACGCGCAGAACGCCCTGGTCGCCGCCGGGGGCTGCCTCGCGGCCGGCGCGGACCTGGACGCGATCGTCGCCGGACTGGCGGCCGTCCCGGCCGTGCCGGGTCGCCTGGAGGCCGTGCCCAACGACCGGGGCCTCACGATCCTGGTGGACTACGCTCACACCCCGGACGCCCTGGAGACCGTGCTCGCCGCGCTGCGGCCCCTGACCGAGCGTGAGCTGGTGCTGGTCTTCGGGTGCGGTGGCGATCGCGACAAGGGCAAGCGGCCGCTGATGGCGGAGGTCGCGACGCGCCTGGCGGACCGGGTCTATGCGACGTCGGACAACCCGCGGGGCGAGGACCCGCTGGCGATCCTGGCCGAGATGTCGGAGGGACTCGGTCCCGACGCGGTGGTCGAGCCGGATCGGGAGCAGGCCATCGCGCGGGCCCTGGCGGAGGCGCGACCCGGCGACGTGGTGCTCCTGGCCGGCAAGGGCCACGAGACCACACAAGAGATCGGCGGGGCGGCGCTGCCCTTCGACGATCGGCTGGTCGCGGGGCGGCACGTGGAGGCGTCGTGATCCTGCGGCCCGAGGAGCTGGCGACGGCGACGGGGGGCACCCTGCTCGTCGATGGTCCGTCGGGTCCGGTGCGCACCGACTCCCGGCGACTCGGACCCGGGGACTGGTTCCTCGCCCTGGGTGGGGAGCGCTTCGACGGGCACGACTTCCTCCCGCACGCCCGTGCCGCGGGCTGTGCAGGGGCCGTCGCGGAGCGGGTTCCGGAGGCCTGGGATCGAGGCTTCGTGCGGGTCCAGGACACCCTGCGGGCGCTCCAGGACTGTGCCTCCTACGCCCGCCAGTGCTTCCGCGGGCCGGTGGTGGGCATCACCGGGTCCTCCGGCAAGACCACCACCCGGGCGATGATCGCCACGGTGCTCGGTCAGGCGATGCGGGTCCACCAGACCCAGGGCAACCTCAACAACCACATCGGCCTGCCGCTCACGCTGCTCGACGCCCCGGTCGACGCCGAGGCCTGGGTCGTGGAGCTGGGCATGAGCGCCCCGGGGGAGATCCACCGCCTCCAGGAGATCAGCCGGCCGACGGTCCGCGTGATCACCAACGTGGCGGCGGCCCACCTGGAGGGCGTCGGCGACCTGGACGGGGTCGCCCGGTGCAAGCAGGAGCTCTTCGACGGGGCCCGCAGCGGCGACCAGATCCTCGTGAACCTGGACGATCCGCGGGTCGCGCAGATGTCGCTGCCGGAGGGGCTCGAGCTGCGGGTGCTCCGCTACGGAGAGTCGCACGGCTGCGACGTTTCATTGACGGCGTGGCGTGTGGAGCCCCGGACCCTGTCCACCCTGGTGCAGATCCAGACCCCTCGGGGCACGGTCGCCGCGCGGCTCGTCGCCCCGGGGGAGCACATCGCCCTGGACGCCCTGGCCGCGGCGGCTGTCGGTGTCGCCCTGGGACTGGAACCGGAGGCGATCGCTGCGGGGCTGAGGGCCTGGGAGCCGGTCGGCATGCGCATGCGGGTCGACACCCTGCCCGGCGGGGTCACGGTGCTCAACGACGCCTACAACGCCAACCCGGCCTCGGCCCGCGCCGCGCTGCAGACCCTTGCGGCGCTGCCGGGCCGTCGCATCGCCCTGCTCGGCGACATGCTGGAGCTCGGGTCCGCGGAGGCGGAGGCCCACCGCGAGGTCTGCACCCTGGCGGGCCAGCTCGGACTGGACCTGGTCGGGCTGGCTGGGCCCCGCATGGGCGCGGCCGCGGACGCCGTGGTGGGTGCGGGAGAGGTGCTGGTCGCCGGCGATGCCGCGGGACTCGCCGAGTCGCTCCGCGGTCGCCTGCTCCCCGGTGACGTCGTGCTGGTCAAGGGATCCCGGGGAGCGCGCATGGAACGGGTCCTGCAACAGCTCCGGGCCGAGGACACCTGATGCACCATCCCCGCCTGGAGGACCCGGTCGCCTCCCCGACGACGGGGGGCTGTCGATGAGCCTGGAAGGACGCAAGGTCACGGTGCTCGGCGCCCGCAGGTCGGGCCGTGCGGCTGCGCGGCTGGCGCTGAAGCTCGGCGCCGAGGTCGTGCTCACCGATCGCGACCCCGATGCGCCCCTGATGGGCGGCGTCCGCAACGAGATGGGGGGCCACCGGGAGCAGGACCTGGTGGAGGTCGACCTGGTGATCGTCTCCCCGGGTGTCCCGGCCGCGGCGCCCCCGGTGCAGCAGGCGCTCGCCGCGGGGGTCGAGGTGGTGGGGGAGCTGGGCTTCGCCTGTGGCCTGATCGACTCCGACGTGCCCGTGGTGGGCGTGACGGGCACCAACGGGAAGTCGACGGTCACCCACTTCACCGGTCAGCTCATCGCCGGGGCGGGGGTGCGGACCTTCGCCGGCGGCAACCTGGGCGTGCCACTCTCCGACGCCTGTGCCAGCAACTTCGAGGCGGTCGTGGTGGAGGTCTCCTCCTACCAGCTCGAGCTCCCCGGCGAGCTGGAGGTCGATGCTGCGGTGGTGCTCAACCTGACCCCGGACCACCTCGCGCGGCACGGCAGCATGGAGGTCTACGCGGCCACCAAGTGCCGGCTGCTGGAGCGGGTCCGACCCGGCGGACTCGCCGCGCTGCCACCCGACGACGCGCTGTTGCGGCGCCTGGCCCCTGAGCGACCGGAGATCCGGTGGCTGGGGGAGCTGCCGGGCGTGGTGCTCGACGACCACGAGGCGGTGCTCGAGGACGGTCGCGTGGACCTGTCGCCGCTGTCCGCCCCGGGCGCGATCAACCGCTGGAACGCGGCGGTGGCCTGCCTGCTGGCCCACGGTGTCGGCGTGCCGCTGGACGACCTCCACCCGGCCCGCCTGACGGCGCTGCCCCACCGCATGGAGCTCATCGCCGAGATCGACGGCGTCCAGTGGATCAACGACAGCAAGGCGACCAACGTCGACGCCGCCTACGCCGGCCTGGCCGGCCTGGAGCGGCCCGCCGTCGTGCTGCTCGGGGGGCAGGGCAAGGCTGGGGCCGACTACGGCGCACTCGCCGGCTGCCTCGGCGATGCGCGCGGGCTGGTCTGCTTCGGAGCCGCGGGTCCGGAGATCGCCGCCACGCTGGGTGGAGAGGTCGTGGCCGACCTGGCGACGGCGGTCGAGCGCGCCCGCAAGCTGGGCAAGCGAGGGGACGCCGTCGTGTTGTCTCCGGCCTGCGCCAGCTTCGATCAGTTCATGGACTTCGAGGAACGGGGCGAAGTCTTTCGGCGCCTGGTGCTGCCGGAGGGGTCTCGGGTGAAGGTGACAGGATGAAGGAACAGGGACCAGATCGCCTGCTGCTGCTGCTGGTCGGACTGCTGTTGTTGCTGGGCATGGTGATGGTGCAGTCGGCGTCGGGGCCGGTGGCCGCCGACCGCTACGACGATGCCTTCTTCTTCGTGAAGCGCCAGGCCTTCGCCGGCGTCGTGGGTGTGCTCGCCGCGGCCGGCGTCGCGCTGCTGCCCTACCGCTGGCTGCGACAGCAGGCCTGGGCGCTCTATGGCGCGGTGCTGGTCGGCCTGGTCCTGGTCTTCGTGCCCGGCATCGGGCGCACCGTGAAGGGCGCGAGCCGCTGGATCGCCCTCGGCAGCTTCAACATCCAGCCCTCCGAGTTCGCCAAGCTGGCGGTCATCCTCACCGTCGCCTGGTGGCTCCACCAGAACCAGGGTCGCCTCGCCGAGGTGAAGAAGGTGCTGCTGCCCACCCTGTTCATCCCGCTGCCGATGATGGTGCTGGTCCTGGTGGAGCCCGACTTCGGCAACACGGCCATGCTGGCCGGCCTCACCCTGCTCCTGCTCTACGTGGCCGGGCTCAGCGGCCGCTGGCTGGCGGCGATCTTCGGCCTGACCCTGATGGGACTGGGGCCGGCGATGCTCTTCGCCAGCTACCGGGTCCGACGCTGGCTGGGCTTCCTGGACCCCTGGTCCGACCCGGCGGGCGACGGCTACCAGATCATCCAGTCCCTGGTCGCCTATGCCTCCGGGGGCTTCTTCGGGCGCGGTCTGGGCGAGTCCCAGTCCAAGCACCTCTTCCTCCCCGAGCCCTGGACCGACTTCATCGGGTCGGTGATCGGCGAGGAGCTGGGGCTGATCGGTGTGCTGGCGCTGCTCGTGCTCTATGGGGCCCTGGTCTGGCGAGGCCTGGCCATCGCCCGCCGGGCACCGGATCTGTTCGGCGCGATGGTCGCGGTGGCGGTGACCTGCCTGCTGGGCGGCCAGGCCTTCTTCAACCTCGGGGTCACCCTCGGCGTGGTGCCCCCCAAGGGCATGGTCCTGCCGCTGGTGTCCTACGGGGGCTCGGCCCTGATGTGCCACCTGATGGCCATCGGGCTCTTGATCAACATCTCCACCCACGGCACCGAGGATCCGGTGGCGGCCCTGCGGCCGTCCTGGGCCGGGGCGACGGACGCAGGGGCCGCCAAGTGATGTTCCGGGGCAAGGTCCGTCAGATCCACTTCGTCGGCATCGGTGGCTCGGGCATGTGCGGCATCGCCGAGGTGCTGCTCAACCTGGGCTTCGCCGTCACCGGGAGCGACCTCGAGGAGGGGGCGGTCGTGCGACGTCTGCGCGGTCTCGGCGCCACCATCGCCATCGGGCACCGGCCCGAGAACCTGGGGGAGGCCGACGTCCTGGTGAAGTCGACCGCCGTGCCGATGTCCAACCCCGAGGTCCGTGAGGCCCTCGCCCACCACGTGCCGGTCATCCCACGCGCCGAGATGCTCGCCGAGCTGATGCGGATGAAGTACGGACTCGCCATCGCGGGGACCCACGGCAAGACCACCACCACCTCGATGC
Organism: uncultured Enterobacterales bacterium; assembly: GCA_964501915.1. Classification (GTDB taxonomy): domain Bacteria; phylum Myxococcota_A; class UBA796; order UBA796; family CAJQPC01; genus CAYFPX01. Next base: position 27,982 of record CAZCVP010000036.1, on the reverse strand, counting down.
TCGCGCAGGTGCTGGCGGCGGCTGACCTCGACCCGACGGTCGTGATCGGGGGGCGCCTGGACGCCCTGGGCTCCAACGCCCGCATGGGCCGCGGGCCCTACCTGGTCGCCGAGGCCGACGAGTCCGACGGCACCTTCATGCTGCTCGCACCGACCGTCGCCGTCGTGACCAACATCGATGCCGAGCACATGGAGCACTACGGGACCTTCGAGGCCCTCCACCAGACCTTCCTCGACTTCGCCAACAAGGTCCCGTTCTTCGGCTTCTCGGTGCTCTGCCTGGACCACCCGGCCGTCCAGTCCCTGCTGCCGAAGGTGCGCAAGCGGGTCGTGACCTACGGGCTCAACCGACAGGCCCGCTACCGGGCCGAGGACCTGCACTGCGAGGGCCTGACCACGCGCTTCACCGTGGTCCGGGGAGACGAGGTGCTGGGCGACATCACCCTGGGCATGCCCGGCGCCCACAACGTCCAGAACGCCCTGGCGGCCGTGGCCGTCGCCAGTGAGCTGGACATCGACTTCGCGGCCGTGAGGGAGGGCCTGGACCACTTCACGGGCGTCGAGCGGCGCTTCACCCTGCGGGGGGAGCGGGCCGGCGTGCTGGTGGTGGACGACTACGCCCACCATCCCGTCGAGATCCGGGCCACCCTGGAGGCGGCCCGGTCCGCCTACCCCCACCGCCGGATCGTCGCCGTCTTCCAGCCCCACCGCTACACCCGGGTCCGGGACCTGGCGGCGGACTTCTGCCGGTCCTTCAACCTCGCCGACCACGTGGTGATCGCGCCTGTCTACCCCGCGGGCGAGGCACCGATCCCCGGCGTGGATCGCCACAGCCTGCTCGAGGGCCTCAGCAGCCACGGCCACAACGCCGCGCTGGCCGTGGACTCCCTGGAGGCGGCCGTGGACCACCTGGCCCAGGAGGTGCGGGACGGCGACGTGGTGATCACCCTCGGGGCCGGCAGCGTGAACCAGTGCTGCGAGGCCCTGCTGGCCCGGCTGCCGTGACCCTGGAGGCGCTGCGGGAGGTCCTCGACGAGGTCCCGGACCTCGTGGTGCGCCCGACCGAGCCCCTCGGTCGCCACAACCTGCTGCGCGTCGGCGGTCCGGTGGAGCTGTGGCTCGTCGCGGAGACCGAGACCGCAGCGCGGGCCGCGGCGGTCGCGTGCCAGCGGGCCGGGGTCAAGGTCCGGTCCGTGCATGGCGCCCACTGGCTGGCGCGGGACGAGGGCGTGACCGGGGCCTGCCTGGTCTTCGGCGATGCCGCCTGGGGGCTCGGCCGCGTGGACGGTGGGCTGGAGGTTGGCGCCCGGCACCCGGTGGCCGCCCTGGCGGCCGCCTCGGCTCGCCTCGGCCTCTCCGGGCTGGAGACGCTGGGAGGACGACCGGGCACGGTCGCCGAGGCCCTCTTCGAGGGCCGGCTTCGCGACGTCGTGGATCGGATCCGGGTGCTGCGCGGCACGCGGGTGAGCTGGCTGGGCCCGGATCAGCTTCGCGAGAACCACCACCTGCTGCGGGTGCGACTCCACCTGGAGGTCGAGGACCCCGAGGTCGTGCGGTCCCGCACCCGGCTCGCCACCCTCGCCGCACCGGGCGGACCGGCCCAGGCGATGGTCGACCCCGTGCGGCAGTCCGCTGCGGGCCTGATCCTCGACACCGGGCTCTCCGGCGTCCGGCTGCGCGCGGTGCGGGTCGGCCGGGCCGAGCCGAACAGCCTGATCAACCTCGGCGGTGCCAGCGCACGGGACGTGGCCCTGGTGTTGGCGATGATCCGGGACCGGGTGAAGCTCCAGACCGGCATCGAGCTCAGGCCCCATCCCCCCCACCTCGGCCGGGCGCCGTCGGCCCGACCCCCCCCCAGGAGCAGCGCATGAGCCGCATCGCCGTGTTGATGGGAGGCATGTCTACGGAGAGGGACGTGTCGATGAAGTCGGGCAAGGCCGTGCTCGCAGCGCTCGAGGCCCGGGGCTGGGAGGCCGTGGGCATCGACGTCGGACCCGACCTGCCGGCTCGCCTGGTCGAGGAGCGTGTCGAGGTCGCCTGGGTGGCGCTGCACGGCCAGTTCGGCGAGGACGGCTGCGTGCAGGGCCTGCTCGAGATCATGCGGATCCCCTACACCGGGTCCTGCGTCCAGGCCTCGGCCGCCGCCATGGACAAGATCACCACCAAGCGCCTGCTGGACGACACCGACGTCCCGATGCCCGCGGACCGGGTCTGGCGGGCGGGAGAGCCCCTGCCGCAGGACCTGAGGCTGCCGGTCGTCGCCAAGACGCCCCAGGGCGGCTCGACCCTCGGGCTGGTGATGTGCGACACCCGGGCCGAGCTGGAGCGGGCGCTGGTGGACCTCGCCCCGATCGACGACCGGGTGTTGTTGGAGGAGAAGGTCGAGGGCCTGGAGATCACGGTGGCGATCCTCGAGGGCCAGGTCCTGCCGGTCGTCGAGATCGTGCCCGACTCCGGCTTCTTCGACTTCGAGGCCAAGTACACGGAGGGCTGCACCACCTACGTCGTTCCGGCTCGCATCTCGGAGGAGACCGCTCGCGCCGCCCAGCGGCACGCGCTGACCGCCTGGACCCGGCTGGGGCTGGGAGGGGTCGCCCGGGCGGACTTCATCGTCACCGACGAGGGGATCCCGATGTTCCTGGAGGTCAACACCATCCCCGGCATGACCGCCACTTCGCTGTCGCCGATGGCCGCGGGTGCCGTCGGGATCTCCTTCGAGGAGCTGGTCGACAGGCTCGCGCGCGCCGCGCGTCTGGGGCTCGCTCGTCGAGACGGGCGTCAAGACCTGGACGGTTAAACACCGTTCTCGGAACCCCTCGGATCCACTACGAGATCTGGAACGAGAAAACTCCAGGCATTTACTTGTCAAGACTTGCGTCAAGACAGTAGAGTCCCCCTACGGTCCCGCCGTTGCCCCTCCCCGCTGCTCTCGTCGCTGCCGATGTCGCTGAACCCCGCCCGCCACCGCCGCAAGCTGCGTGCAGACCGTGCTCGAGCCGCCAGGCCCCTCCTCCTCCTCGGGCTCTTCGGTGCTGTGTGCGCCTGGTCCCTGAGCGAGGGGGAGGCGGCGCTGCCTCGGGTCTCGGACATCACGGTCGAGGGCAACCACCGTGCGAGCACCATCTCGCTGCGGCACCTCGCCGACGTGCGTGCGGGAGACTCGCTGCTGACCGCGGACCTCGACCAGGTGGTCGCCGGCGTGAACCGGCACCCGTGGGTCGAGAGCGCCACCGTGCGGCGCATCTTCCCCGACCGCTTGCACGTCACGGTCGTCGAGCACGACACCGCGCTGCTGCTGCTCCAGCGGGGGCTGTACCGGGTGTCCGCCGACGGCGAGATCTTCGCTCGGGCCCGCTCCGCAGACCTCGACCTGCCCGTCCTCACCGGCCTGGATCCGGACCTGGCCGATGCCAGCCCTGCCGCTGCCCGAGGTGTGCTCCGCCAGGCCCTGCGCACCGTCGAGGTGCTGGAGGAGACCGCGGCCCTGCCCGTCGAGGACATCTCCGAGGTCGCCTTCGACCCGGACCTGGGCTTCAGCCTCGTGCTGCGCAACGGCAGCCGGCTCCACCTCGGCTACCGGGACCCCGCCGTCCAGGCGTCGCGGCTCATCGCGATGACCGGCGCCGGCCTGGACCTCACCTCTCCCCACGAGGTCGATCTCGACCTCGACGGGCTGGCTGTCGCCACGCCCCTCTCCATCTGAACCTCCCCCCGAACAACCCGCCAGAAGAAGCCCACCAGGAGTCCCCCATGATCGAACTCGTCGAGACCGAGCCCACCGGCGCCAGCATCAAGGTCGTCGGTGTCGGAGGAGGCGGCAACAACGCCGTCAACAGCATGATCGCCTCGGGACTCACCGGGGTGGAGTTCATCGCGGTGAACACCGACGCGCAGGACCTGCGACGGTCGCTGGCGAGCCGCCGCTTCCAGCTCGGGCAGCAGCTCACCAAGGGTCTCGGTGCCGGTGCGGACCCCGAGCGGGGCCGAGAGGCCGCCCTCGAGGACCGGGAGCGGCTGGCCGAGCTGCTGGTGGGTGCCGACATGGTCTTCGTCACGGCGGGCATGGGCGGAGGCACCGGCACCGGCGCGGCTCCGGTCATCGCCCAGGTGGCGCGGGAGGCAGGGGCCCTGACCGTGGCGGTCGTGACCCGGCCCTTCTGGTTCGAGGGCAAGAAGCGGTCTCGCCAGGCCGAGGACGGGGTGGAGATCCTCAAGGGCGTCGTCGACACCCTGATCACCATTCCCAACCAGCGCCTCATCGCCATGTCCAGCGAGAAGACCAAGATGCGCGAGGCCTTCTCCATGGCGGACAAGGTGCTCCTGCAGGCCGTGAAGGGCGTCAGCGACCTCATCAACAACGAGGGCATCGTCAACGTGGACTTCGCCGACGTGCAGACCACCATGACCAACAAGGGCGTGGCCCTGATGGGCGTCGGCGCGGCCAGCGGCGAGCACAAGACGGTCGAGGCGGCGCAGCGGGCCATCTCCTCGCCGCTGCTCGACGACGTCTCCATCGCCGGCGCCACCTCGGTCCTGCTCAACGTGACGGGCAACTCCGAGCTCACGATGTACGAGGTCCACGAGGCCAGCTCCCTCATCCAGGAGGAGTGCCACGAGGACGTGAACCTCATCTGGGGCTGGGTCATCGACGACACGATGGAGGACGAGGTCCAGGTGACGGTCATCGCGACCGGCTTCGACGAGGCCGGCGGCGCCATGGGCGGCCCGACCTCTCCCGAGCAGAAGATGCGTCAGCGGATCGCGGTGAACCAGTCCAGCGGCCCCTCCTGGCGTCGCGGGACCCAGGGGCCGCCCAAGGGCATCGTGCCGGGCTTCGACCTGAGTCACGACGACTACGACATCCCGACGTTCTTCAAGAACGCGGACTGAGCCTCCCGCGTCTTCCGGCTCCTCCTCGGGTGAGACAGGGGAGGAGGGGCTGGGGGTCGCCCCGGAGCCGTCTACAGGGAGAGCGCGTCCCGACGCGCCCGAAGCGCGACCGTGTACCGGTTCTGCACACCATAGGTCCCCGCCACCCCGAGGCCCTGGTCGTAGACGTTCCAGGCCCGCACCCGGTAGAGCAGGAGCTGCTCGGCGAGCTGCTGGTCGTAGTGCTCCTGCTGCCAGCGGGAGAGTCCCTTCGGGGCCGGCGCCGCCGCCAGGTCGGCGTGGAGATCGGCCCAGGCATCTCCCAGCGCCAGCAGCCCGGCCAGGATCCACTCCGGCTCCTCGGTGCGCACCACGTGGACCAGGTAGTTGTCGGCGCGCTCCAGCGCCTCCAGGCGGTGGCGCACCTGCCGCGCCAGGCGCTCCTGGCTGCCGCCGAGCTCGATCTCGGCGGCCTCGCCCAGGGTGTGCTCGGCCAGGGCATAGAGCCCCCGCCCGCGGGCCCAGGAGACCTCGCCGGTGTCCTCGGTGGCCTTCAGCGCCTCCAGCACCAGAGGCCTCCCCTTGCGGGGCCGATCCAGCGCCAGCAGGGCCGCTCCGGTCACGAGGTCCAGGGTGTAGCGGTCCTCCCGGGTCCAGTCCCGGTTGTGGGGAATGCGGCGGTAGTCCCGCAGGGCCGCCTCCACGTAGCCCAGGGCCTCGCGGCAGAGACCCCGCCGGAAGAGCACGTCGTGCCGGAAGGACGGCTCGTCGAGCTCGCTCAGCAGGAGGTCGTAGACGCCGAGCGCCTGCTCGAAGGCCTCGTCCAGCTCGAAGGCGATGCCGAGCTGGTAGAGGGTGGCGGGGGAGTCGTCGCCCCGGAGCCGCAGCCAGACCAGCCGATCGATGGCTCCTTCGAGATCGTGCGACTGACGCCGCCGCACGGCATCGTCGAAGAGCTCGGCGGCGGGGACCGCGCTGAACAGGTCGTCCCAGGTCGACGCGGGGGCGTGGGCCTCGGCGACGAAGGGCTGCGGGGGCACCGTGTGCAGGCAGCCGGTGAGGCCGATCGACAGGAGGAGGCAGAGCATGAGAGGAAGGGTGGCCCCGCCCTGGCCGTGTGCCGACAGGGCGGACTCCCCTCCGAAAAGGTGGGCCCGATGTTGCCGCTTCTGGCTTCCTTCTACGGGGAAGGCCTGCACGTCACGACAAGGGACCGGTCCCGGGGAACCCATTGCGGGGGTCTCGCGACAAGAGGCAAGCACGAACCGGGCAGTGGCCGCCCTCACGGTACCAGGGGGCGCTGGGATTGGCGAGCCGGTGCTCGGGCGCGGGGTGACGCTGCAGGCTAGACGGGCCGCACGATGACCTCGCTCGTCACTTCCCAGGAGATGATCCTCGGGGCCTACGCCGCTGTCTTGATGCTGCTGTCGGTCTATGGGCTTCATCGCCTGGTGCTGATCGGTCTGCTGCGCAGGCATCCGGATCCCACGGACAGCACGTCCGGTGACACGGTTCCCGGCGAGGACCTCCCGGTCGTCACGGTCCAGCTCCCGCTCTTCAACGAGCGGGACGTGGTGGACCGGCTGGTGGAGTCGGTGGCGCGACTCGACTGGCCCCGGGACCGGCTCCAGGTCCAGGTCCTCGACGACTCGATCGACGACACCACGGCTCGGGCGCGCCGGGCGGCCCGGCGCTGGCAGGAGCGCGGCCTCGACATCACCGTGCTCCACCGGGACCACCGGACCGGCTTCAAGGCGGGCGCCTTGGAGCAGGGGCTGGAGCTCGCCCGGGGTGAGCTGGTCGCGGTCTTCGACGCCGACTTCGTGCCGCCCCCGGACTTCCTCCGCCGGACGGTGCCGCACTTCACGCCCGCGATCGGCATGGTCCAGGCCCGCTGGACCCACCTCAACCAGGGCGAGAGCTGGCTGACGCGGGGCCAGGCCATCCTGCTCGACGGCCACTTCGTGGTCGAGCACAGCGCCCGCTTCCGGTCGGGTCGCTGGTTCAACTTCAACGGGACGGCCGGCATCTGGCGCCGGCAGTGCATCGAGGAGGCCGGCGGTTGGCAGCACGACACCCTGACGGAGGACCTGGACCTCTCCTATCGGGCCCAGCTCGCCGGGTGGCGCTTCGTCTACCTGTCCGGTCTCGAGGTGCCCGCCGAGCTGCCGCGCTCGATGGCGGCGTTCAAGACCCAGCAGCATCGCTGGGCCAAGGGCTCGATCCAGACCGCCCTGAAGATCCTCCCCCGCATCGTCCACGCCGAGGTGGACCGGCGCGTGAAGGCGGAGGCCGTCGTCCACCTCACCAGCAACCTGGCGTACCCGCTCGTCTTGGTGCTGTCGGTCCTGATGGTGCCGGCTGCCCTGGTGCGCCCGCCGGAGATGTGGCGGCTGCTCGGGGCCCTGGACCTGCTGTTCTTCGGGGCCGCGACCCTCTCCATCGCGGCCTTCTACCTGGTGTCTCAGCGCGAGATCTACCCGAACTGGCGAGGGCGCGTCCTCTGGGTCCCCGTGGTCATGTCGCTGGGCCTGGGCATGGCCGTCAACCAGACGCGAGCTGTGTGGGAGGCCTTGCGCGGGCGCCAGAGCGGCTTCGTGCGCACCCCCAAGGCCGGCGGGGGGACCTCCAGCTACCGGGCCGGGCGCCACTGGAGCGTGGCCCTGGAGCTGGCGCTGGCGCTGTGGTTCGCCGGTGGCCTGGTGCTGACGGCGTGGGCCGGTCGCTGGACCGCGCTGCCCTTCCTGGCGCTGTTCGGCTGCGGCTTCACCTGGGTCGGGCTCCAGACCCTGGGCCTCGGCCGCGCTCAGTCGTCTCCCAGGACTCTGTCTCCGGAGAGCTGAGGCAGGCGCTCGAAGGGGGTCCGGATCTCGAGGGCGCCGGGACCGGCCACCTCGTCGGCCGGCTGCGAGGTCGCGTCGATGCCCAGCGCCCGCAGGACCTCGGGACGCTCGCAGCCAGCGACGACCAGGTGGTAGCGCTGGGCCAAGCGGGCGAACATGAAGGCCCGCTGGAGTCCGGCGCCCCGCGGCACCTCGCCGACCAGCAGGTCCTGCCAGGGGGGCCGGCTGGACCGCAGCAGCTCGGCGAAGGCCCGCTCGCCGCTGCCGGTGCCGGCGCCCTCGGGGCAGGGCGCGTCCAGGACCAGGCGAGCACCCTCCAGCAGGGGCGGGCGGGGGGACAGGGCCAGGTAGGTCGCGGCCCGGCTGGCCTGGTAGAGGTTGACGCCCTTGGAGCGGGGCACGCGCAGCAGGCAGCGGTCCGCCGGTCGCCGGACCTCCTCCCAGACCTCCAGGGCGTTGGCGGCACGGGTCAGGGCCCCCTCTGGCGTGCCCGCCACCCAGCGCCCGTCCGGCAGGCCCTGGAGCGCCCAGGTGCAGCCGATCCGGCGTCCGAGGGCGTCCACCGCGTCCCGGAAGGGGTTTCCCTCGAGGCGCCCGACCACCACGTCCGGGTGGCAGACCAGCTCCCGGGTGTGGAGCGCGGCGAGGGTGGAGCGTCCGCCACAGCCCACGGCCACGCCCTTGTGACCGCCGGAGAAGCCCGCGTACTGGTGGAGCTCGACGAGGCCCACGGTGACGACGTGGTCCGCGGCCGCGAGCAGCGGGTGGACCTGGCAGGGGAAGCCCTCGACTGGTCCGAGGTCGGTGGCTGTGTCGGGGTCGTGGTTGTGGACCGGCCAGGGGCACGCCGAGCGCAGGGGCGCCAGCTCCCCCGCCGTCATCGGCCGGTGCAGGCCCAGGCCGACGACCACCTGGACCTGGCGATCGGGACCGAGCCAGCCGCACAGGGCCTCCAGGGCGCGGGCCACGGGAAGGGATCGGGTGCCGTCGGGCACGGCGATCGCCACGCGCCCCGCGCCGGGGGGGCTCAGGGCCCGGAGGGCCTCCGACGGGTCCGCCACCAGACCGCCGTGGCCACCACCAGGGGCGGGTATTCCAGCCAGGGGATCCACCAGGGCTCCAGCCACGCACTCACCGACACATCGTAGCTCCCGAGCACGAGGTAGGACAGCAGCACGGTGCTCGCCAGCACCGCCCAGGGCCAGGCCCCGAGCACCAGGGCGGGGGCCAGGGGCCAGAGCAGGTACCAGGGGTGGACCACCGGCGAGAGCAGGATCAGCGCACCACAGGCCCAGAGCAGGAACGCCGCCGGGTCGGGTCGACGCCACAGCGCCCAGGCTGCCAGAGCCGCTCCGAGCAGCACGCCGACCGCTCGCGTGGCCCCGGGGTCGCCGATCACCGCCTCCAAGAGCGGGAAGAGCGACCCGTTGAAGGCCCAGGCCTCGTAGTAGCGACCGAAGCCCCGGCCCAGGGTGAGGCCGGCGTCCAGGTGCGGCAGCACCGCCAGGGCCCAGACCAGCCCGGCGATGAGCACGATCTGGAGACGGAGGCGACCCGAGGCCCGGCGGAGCAGCGGGGCCAGCAGCGCCAGGGGCAACAGCTTCACCAGGGAGCCCACGGCGGCCGCGATCGTCGCGGCCCGAGGTCCACGCTCGGTGAGCAGCAGGGCCAAGAGCAGCGGCGCCAGGGCGAGCGCCTCCAGGTGACCGCTGCCGGCGGACTCGAGCACTGGCAGCGGGTGGAGCGCCCACAGCGCCGGCGCCCAGGCACCGGTGCCGCGGCGCCTGGCCAGGGCCGCGAGCGCACCGAGGCAGGCGAGGTCGGCGAGGCCGGCGAGCACCTTCCAGGCCATCGGGCTCGGCCAGACGCGGGCGACCCCCTCGAAGAGCCAGAGGGCGGCCGGTGGGTAGATGGTGGACACGCCGCGGTGGTTCACCTGGGACCACAGCGCGTCTCGCAGGTGGGCCAGCTCCGGCGCATCGGGGGCCAGCTCGAAGGGGCTGTAGCCGGCGACCAGGACCCGCCCCTCCCAGACATAGCGGAACACGTCGTCGGACAGGGTCGGGGGAGTGCCCAGGATCACGGCCCGGAGCAGGACGGCCACCACGACCACGGCGAGGGGCAGGGTGGTCCGCCTCCGCAGCGTCCAGGCGCCGGCGCAGGCCGCGGTCGCCCAGGCCAGGGCGAGCAGGACGAAGGTCGGCGCGACCGGACCGAGCTCTCCCAGGCGGGCGACGCCGAGGGCCAGCCCGAGGCAGACCACGCCGGTCGCGGCCAGGGCAGGGGAGGAGGCCATCTTCAGCCGGATGATAGACTGGCCGAAGAGCCTGCTGGAGAAGCTCGGAGGGCTGCGGCGTGGCCGACCGAGAGCAGGAAGTCGAGCGCAGGTACCGGGTCATCCTGGTCGATCTGCCCGCCGAGGGACCGGAGGGGCTCGCGGAGGTGCTGCCGCGTCCTCGCCTGTACTCCCACGACGAGCTCCCCATCCTGGTCCGGGTGACCCAGGAGCTCCAGGCCGCCCAGATGACCGCCGAGCGGCTGCAGCAGGTCGGGGCGGTGGTGGTCGTGGCCGAGGAGTGGGGCGAGAGCTACCCCTTCTGTCTCGACCACCCGACCGAGATCGTCTCCGAGGTCTGCCAGCGCTGCGGCCAGGCGCTGTGCGCCCGCTGCCTGCTCAACGCCGACGGTCAGGCGCTCTGCTCTCAGCACCGCCACAGCTCCGAGGTCCGACGTCGCTGGGTGCGCATGCGGCAGCTCCTGGTGATCCTGATCTTCGGGGTCTTCCTCACCGAGGTGATCGTCGGCCTGCGGCAGGACTGGTTCGCCGTGGCCCCCAACACCACCATCGTGGTCGGGCTCTTCCAGTTCGCGCCTCCCCAGCAGCTCAACCATCCGAACATCCGCGGGCTCAACTCCCGCTCCCTCGACGACTACGACGGCCCGACCCTCGGCGATCTCCAGGAGTGGTTCGACGGGGAGTACTACCGGTACACCGGCATCCAGCGCTCCTACCTCGCCCTCAACATCCAGGGCCCGTTCGCCGAGGAGGTCGCCCCGCCGGACCTGGCCGGGCCCGACGACGGGGGGCTGAGCATCATCTTCCGGTCGCTCGGCTACGTGCGCTTCTGGCGGCGGCTGGCGGCCAGTCGGGGCCTGGAGCTGGACGACTACGCTGCCCGCATCTTCGTCGTCTACTCCGGCGCCGAGGGAGACGTCGCCGCCCACTCGCGCGGCTCGGAGAAGGGGCGCCTGGGCATCGCCTGGATCGACCTCGAGGAGATCAACCCGGCCTACGCGGTCGTCACCCTGGCCCACGAGCTGGCCCACACCCTGGGCGCCACGGACAAGTACGACGAAGGGGACTTCCACAGCGTCTTCCCGGAGGGCTACATCGAGCCCTTCCGGGAGCCGCTCTATCCGCAGCGCTACTCCGAGCTGATGGCGGTGGACATCCCGGTGGGCCCGGAGCTGGAGGTGGAGCCCAGGGACCTCTCCCAGGTTCGCATCGGACACCGCACCGCCGCCGAATTAGGCTGGATCTCGCCCTCGGAGGCGGACTACTTCTACCTCAACGAGGGTCGCACTCCCGATGAGCGCCTGGGTGACGCACCCCAGAGGAAGGACGAAGGCTCTTGACTTGACAAGAGTATTGTCCTAGACCTCAAGGGGAGCCACCGCCCGGTCGCCTCGCTCTCATCTCCTCGGAGGGTTCATGTCGGCACGTCGAGTCACCCTGGTCCTGTTGAGCGCCGCCCTCCTGATCCCTGCGGGCTGCAACAAGCGCCGCCAGGCGAAGAACAAGGGGCCGGCGGACGAGCCCGACGAAGTGCGCACCGCCCGCATCTCCTCGCCCGAGGTCGAGGTGCAGGTGATCGCCATCGATCCGCCCGAGGCCACCGCCGGCGAGGTCTTCCGGGCGACGGTCTACGGCTCGGGCTTTGTGCGCGGCTCCCGCGTGGTCCTGGGATCGGTCGAGGCCGCCGAGGTCCAGGTCCAGGACGAGAACACCATCGCCCTCACCGTTCCGCCGATGGTCGCGGGCTCGGTCGATGTCACCGTCATCCGGGGCGACGGCGAGCGCGCCACCCTGCGGGGTGCGCTCACGCTCTACGACGAGTTCTACGACCCCGCCGGCGAGCGCGGCGACGGCATGAGCGACGCCCTCGCGGACTGCCTGGGGGCCACGGTCTACTTCGACCTCGACTCCTACCGGCTCGATGCCAGCGCCAGCGACGCCCTCGGTGGGCTCGCTCCGTGCCTCGCCGAGCTGGGGCAGGCCCTGGTCATCGAGGGCCACACCGACGAGCGCGGGACCTCGGACTACAACCTGGCCCTCGGCCAGCGCCGCGCCGAGGCGGTCGCCCGCTACCTGGCCTCCTACGGCATCTCCAAGAGCCTGATCAAGACCGTGTCCTACGGCGAGGAGCAGCCGGCCGAGTACGGGCACGGCGAGGGCTCGTGGTCCGCCAATCGCCGCGTCGAGCTCACCGTCAGGTACTGAGGCGCATGCGCTGCATCCTGCTGGCCCTCGTCCTGCTGACGCTGTCGGGCTGCGTCATCGACCGGACCGGGAAGTCCGCGGTCGCGGACTGGCAGCGCCAGCTCACCATGCAGGACACCCGGGTGGCTGAGGTCGAGCGCAAGATCGCGCTGATGGAGGCCTCGGTGCGGGCCCGCGGGCGCCAGGACGTGGAGGCACTCGAGGACCTGACCGCCATCCGCGGAGAGGTTCGCCGGCTCCGGGGCGAGCTGGAGATCGCCCAGCACCAGCTCCGGGGGCTGGAGGACATCGCCGGAGCGGTCCGCGACGAGTCCGACATCCGGCTGTCCGGCCTCGAGGAACGCCTCGGAGAGCTGGAGGTGCTGCTCGGTGTCGACATGCCGGCCACGGCGGTCACGGTCGCTGACGCCGCGGTGCCGGACGGCGCCGAGCCGGGCGAGTCGCCCGCGGCGGCCGTGCCGTCTGACGCCCCCGACGGGCTCCTGGAGCTGGGGCGCGAGCACCTCGAGGCCGGTCGAGCGGTCGCCGGCCGGGCGGTCATCCAGCGCTACCTCTCCGAGAATCCCCAGTCCCCGCGGGTCTTCGAGGGCCACTTCCTGCTCGCCGAGACCTGGTTCGCCGAGGGCAGCTTCCAGCAGGCGGTGCTCGCCTACGAGGACGTCGTCCAGGGCGATCCCGAGGGGGAGTGGGCGCCGCCGGCGATGCTGCGGCAGGGAGAGTGCTTCCAGTCGATGGGTCGGGGCGACGAGGCCCGGCTGTTCTGGGAGGACCTGGTGGCCCGATATCCCCAGTCCGACGAGGCCCTGAGGGCACGGGATCGACTCGGCCAGTAGGATTGCCAGGGCCCGTCCGGCTCGTTAGAGCGGCGGCGACACCGCAATCCCCCCTGGGAGAGCGCCCCTGTCGGGTGGCTCTCCTTTTTTTCTCTGGCCATGTCCGCACTCCGAGATCAGGAACGCGCTCTCTTCGAGCTGATGGAGCCCACCGTGCGCCGGCAGGGCTACGAGCTGGTCGCCGTGGAGCTCACGGGGGTCGGTGGGCGGCGCACGCTCCGGGTGAGCGTGGATCATCCGGGCGGCATCGGCGTGAAGGACTGCTCCAAGGTGAGCCGGGCGCTGTCGCCGCTGCTCGACGTGGAGGACCCGCTCTCGGGAGCCTTCGACCTCGAGGTCTCCTCGCCCGGAGATGAGCGTCCGATCCAGCGCCCGTCGGACTTCCTGCGCTTCGCCGGCTACACCGCACGGGTCAAGCTGGAGAAGGGTGAGGGTCGTCGCCGCTACAAGGGCGTGCTGCTCGGGCTCGAGGGCACGGACCTCAAGATCCAGGTCGACGGAGAAGAGCACCGGCTCCCGCTGGTGGAGGTGGAGCGTGCTCACCTCGTGCTCACCCTCGACGAATACCTCGCACTCGCCGAAGACCCGCCGCCGCGGGTTCGGCTTCAAGGAGAGATCCGATGATCGTCTCAGATCTGGCTCGGCTCATCGACGTGGTCCACCGGGAGAAGAACATCCCCCGGGACTCCCTCATCGAGGTCCTCGAGGCCGCGATGGAAGCCGCCGCCCGGAAGCGCTACGGCATGAACCGCGACATCGAGGCCCAGTACAACGAAGAGCTGGGTGAGGTGGAGTTGTTCGAGTTCCGCACCGTCGTCCAGCAGATCGAGGACGAGGAGCTCGAGATCCTGATGGACCAGGCCCTGGAGCTCGACCCCGAGTGCGAGGTCGGCGACTCTCTCGGCATCAAGATGGACATCACCATCCTCGGGCGCATCGCAGCCCAGACGGCCAAGCAGGTCATCATCCAGAAGGTCCGGGACGCCGAGCGCGAGATGACCTTCAACGAGTTCCGCGACCGGAAGGGCGACCTCATCACCGGGATCGTGCGGCGCTTCGAGAAGGGCAACATCATCGTCGACCTCGGCCGCGCCGAGGCGGTGCTGCCGCGTCGTGAGCAGGTGCCCACGGAGACCTATCGCCAGGGCGACCGCATCCAGGCCTACGTGCTGGACATCACGCGGGCCTCCAAGAGCCCCCAGGTCGTGCTCTCACGCACCCACCCCGGCCTGCTGATGAAGCTCTTCGAGCTCGAGGTTCCGGAGATCTACGAGGGCATCGTGCGCATCGAAGCGTGTGCTCGGGAGCCGGGCGTGCGCGCCAAGATCGCTGTCAGCTCGACCGACCCCGACGTCGATCCCGTCGGCGCCTGTGTCGGCCTGAAGGGCTCGCGGGTCCAAGCGGTCGTCGGTGAGCTCCGCGGCGAAGCCATCGACATCATCCCCTACCACCCGGATCCGGCCCGGTTCATCGTGCACGCCATCGCGCCTGCTCACGTGAGCCGTGTCTACATCGACGAGCACACGCACTGCATGGAGCTGATCGTTCCCGACGACCAGCTCTCGAAGGCCATCGGTCGCCGCGGTCAGAACGTGCGCCTGGCCGCCCAGCTCACCGGCTGGCGCATCGACATCTACAGCGAGACCCGCCACGCCGAGCTCAACGAGCAGGCCCGCTCCGAGCTCAGCCGCGTCGGTGAGCTGGACGAGGACGCCGTCGAGGAGCTGATCCGTCACGGTTTCCGCTCCGCCAAGGAGCTCACGGACGCCGAGGCCTACGAGATCGCCAGCGTCCTGGGGATCGACGAAGAGGCCGCCTCCACGCTCATCCAGCAGGCGGACGTCGTGCTGGAGGCCCTGATCCTCGAGGAGGCCGAGCGGAAGCGCCAGGCCGCCGAGATGCTCGAGAACCTGCCCCCGGAGGAGGGCGAGGAGGTCGTCGCAGTGACCGACGGCGAGCTGCCTCCGGAGGCCTGAGCCCTCCGGAACCTCTCGATGCCTGAGCGCACCTGCATCGCCACCCGCGAGAAGGCGGACCAGTCGGACCTGATCCGGCTGCTCCGCTCGCCAGACGGCGAGGTGCTGGTGGACTACCGCGGGCGCCTCGGCGGTCGGGGTGCCTGGGTCTTGCCTCGCCGTGCCGCCATCGCGACGCTGGAGAAGAAGCCGCGCATCCTGAGTCGCGCACTCCGCGGGCCGGTGAAGACCGAGGGCCTGCTCACCGCCGTCCTCGCTGCCAACCGGCTCGCCGTCGAGGGGGCCCTGTCGTTGGCGGCTCGGTCGGGTTCCGTCGTCGGGGGAGGGGAGCGGGTACGCGGTGCCCTGAGATCGGATCGGGCCGCAGCACTCGTCCTGGCGAGCGACGCCTCCCCGCGAGGGTCCAAGGATCTCACCCGGCGAGCTGGGGTTCTGCCGGTCGTCGTGCTGCACTTCGACCGCGACGCTCTGGGCGCTCACGTGGGCCGAGGTCCGAGGGCGGCGTTGGTCGTGCTCCGAGGCAAGGCCGGGGACTACCTCTTGCGGGAGTTGCACCGTTGGCTGGCACTGCGTTAGGAGCCGCGCTCTCTGGGTGGCTTCGGCTGCCGGGGCCCGCGCCCGGGCCCTCTCGCTCCAGAGTTCCCCCCATGGGCGATGCGGGGGCTCGATGGGCCTCCTGCGGCGTCGCCTCACCAGGCGGCTTTCAGGCTTCGAATGTCTACCAAAGATCTCCTTGACCGGCTCCAGAAGAGCAGCGGCCCCACCGTCACCCGGCGGCGTGCCGAAGGCGATCGTCCCGAAGAGGGCGTCCAGACGTCCACCCGGGTAGCGAGCGGCGTCATCCGCCGTCGCCGGAAGGTGCGGCCTGGTGCCCCAGCGGCTGGGGACCTCCCCAAGGTGGGTGCGCCGAAGACGACCACGGCTCACCGCCGCGTCCTGGAGTCGCCCCCCGGCGAGGCCGAGGCCGAGGCCGCTGCCCCCCTCCTCGCGCGCCCCGAGCCCCCCGGGGCGGGCGCGGCCGCGCCGCCCCCCCCCCCCCAGGCGCCGCCGGTCGTCGAGGCGTCCGCGCCGGAGCCGGAGTCCAAGCCGGAGTCCAAGCCGGAGCCCGTCGCCGAGACCGGGCCGGAGGCGGACCCCGCACCGGCAGAGATCCGGGCCGAGGCGGCTCCCGAGCCGCCCGCCGAGCCGGCCGCTCCCCCCGCGCCCCCCGCGCCCCCCGCCCCCATCCCCCGCAGCGAAGGCCGCGGCGAGACGCCCCGCATGCCGGAGTTGCCTGGGCTCGGCGCCGCGGTGGTCAAGCCTCCTCCCGGCTGGGACCCGACCAACCCGCGGGCCTCGATGGCACGGGCCCGGCAGACGGGCAAGCCGGCCGGCGGCGCTCCCAGCGGTGGCCCGTCCCGTCCCGGATCGCCGGGGAATGCCCCCGCGTCCGCCGGCGAGAAGCGCACCGGTCGTGGCGAGCCGGACCGCAAGGACACCCGCGGCCGCGGTCGCCCGAACCAGCGTCGCCGGCGCGGTCGGGTCGAAGCGTTCATGGACGAGATGCCGATGCGTCGGCGCAAGCGGACCCGCCGCAGCGCGGGTCCCAAGACCCCGTCCCCGAAGCCCAAGGCCGAGAAGCGCAAGATCCGCATCGACAACACCATCTCCGTCGGGCAGCTCGCCCACGAGCTCGGTGTGAAGTCCAAGGAGGTCATCAAGTCGCTCATGAGCGCCGGCACGATGGCCACCATCAACGAGCAGCTCGACGTGGAGACCGCCTCGCTCGTCGCGCAGGAGTTCGAGTACGAGGTCGTCAACGTGGGCTTCGAGGAGGAGAACATCCTCATCGCCGACGAGGCCGTCGCCGACGCCGAGCGCACGGTCCGGCCCCCCGTCGTCACGATCATGGGTCACGTCGACCACGGCAAGACCTCGCTGCTGGACAAGATCCGGAGCAGCCGGGTGGCCGCGGGTGAGGCGGGCGGCATCACGCAGCACATCGGCGCGTACCAGGTCAAGCGGGAAGGCGAGCTCATCACCTTCATCGACACCCCCGGTCACGAGGCCTTCACGGCCATGCGCTCCCGCGGCGCCAGCGTGACGGACATCGTCGTGCTCGTCGTCGCGGCCGACGACGGCGTCATGCCGCAGACCATCGAGGCGATCAACCACGCCAAGGCCGCCAACGTCCCGATCATCGTCGCCGTCAACAAGTGCGACAAGCCCGGCGTCAGCCCCGACCAGGTCCGCCAGGCCCTGATGCAGTACGAGCTCGTGCCCGAGGAGTACGGCGGCGAGACGCTCATGAACAACGTCTCCGCCATGACGGGCGATGGCATCGACGAGCTGCTCGAGTCCATCCAGCTCGTGGCCGAGATGACCGAGATCAGCGCCGCCGTGGACCGGCATGCCGTGGGCGTGGTCCTCGAGGCCCGCCTCGAACAGGGCCGCGGTGCGGTCGCCAGCATCCTCGTGAAGGATGGCACCCTCTCCAAGGGTGACCCGCTGGTGCTCGGCACCCAGTGGGGCAAGGTCCGGGCGATGATGGACCACAAGGGCAAGGTCATCAAGAAGGCCGGCCCGTCCACTCCCGTGGAGGTCATCGGCCTCGACGGCGTCCCGAACGCCGGCGACGACTTCGTGGTCGTGAAGTCCGACAAGGACGCCCGCACCCTCGCGCAGCACCGCCTCGAGCAGGAGCGCAAGCGGAACATCTCCAGCCGCGGCCGGGTGAGCCTCCAGGACCTGTTCGCGCGGGCCCAGGAGGGCGCCGTCAAGAGCCTCAACCTGATCATCAAGGGCGATGTCATCGGCTCGGTCGAGGCGGTCCGCTCCTCCTTCGAGAACCTCCAGATCGAGGGCACCGAGGTGAAGGTGCTCCACGCGGCTGTAGGCAAGGTCACCGAGTCCGACGTCTCGCTCGCCAGCGTGAACGGCGCGATCATCATCGGCTTCAACGTGCGCCCCGACGCCAAGGCCCGGAAGCTCGCCGCCAGCGACGAGGTCGAGGTTCGGACCTACAAGGTCATCTACGAGGCCCTGGACGACGTCAAGAACGCCCTGCTCGGACTGCTCGAGCCGGACTACGAGGAGCGCCACCAGGGCGCCGCCGAGGTCCGGAAGGTCTTCGTCATCCCGAAGATCGGCGCCATCTGCGGCTGCATGGTCGTCGACGGCAAGGTCGGACGGAACAACAAGGCGCGGCTCACCCGGGACGGCGTGGTCATCTGGGAGGGCAAGATCGGGTCGCTGAAGCGCTTCAAGGACGACGCCAAGGAGGTCCAGCAGGGCTACGAGTGCGGCATCGGCCTCGAGGGCTACAACGACATCAAGGAAGGCGACGAGATCGAGACGTACACCGTCGAGGCGGTCGCCAGGACGGGCTGAGCCCGTGGGTTCGGCCGGCCGCATGCAGGTCGGCGCCGTCCGGTGGGTCTTTCGCCTCCGGCAGGCGCGCAGCCTGAAGGACAAGCGCAAGGTCGTCGCCAGCCTGCGCGACCGGATCCGGGCGCGCTTCGCGGTGGCGGTCTCGGAGGTCGAGGGCCACGACGACAAGCGCAAGCTCGTGCTCGGCCTGGCGCTCGTCGGCAACGACGCCTCCGAGCTGCAGGCCACCGTGGACCGGATCCGCGGCTATGTCGATGGACTCTACCTCGCCGAGCAGGTGTCGTTCGAGGTGTGCATCGAGCCCTTTGGATCTGCAGCTCTGGACACGTCAATACTTGACCCAGATTTCCTGTTAGGATGAAGCCATGCGCGACATGGACCGCCTCAACAAGACGCAGCAGTTCTCGCTGAGCCGCGGACAGCTCGGAGCCCTGGCTGTCAGCACCCTGTCCGTCGCCGTCCTGGGTTTTTTCGTCGGACTGATGGTCGGACGCAGCTCGACCGGCGACGATCCTCCGCTCGATGCAGAGACCGCCTCCGCGTCTCGTCTGATCGAGCCCGAGGTCGAGCAGGACGCGTTGCTGGACCTGCTCGCCCGGGTGGAGGACGCCGCCGCTCGGCACCTGCCCGAGGCCGAGGCCGCCCCGCTGAGCTACCCCGAGCGCCTGCTCGCCGACGAGGCGGAGGGGGCGGTCCCGGACGAGCAGGACCCCCAGCCGGAGCCCGACGCCGAGCCGGTCGTGGTGGAGCCGGACCAGCAGGTGGAGCCCGAGCCGCCGCTTCCCCCGGAGGAGCCGGCCGGATTCCAGGTCCCGTCCGAGGGCTGGGCCGTCCAGGTCGCGGCCTACACCTCGGCCGGGGAGGCCGACGTCCGCGTCCAGGAGCTCCAGGCCCAGGGCCTCGAGGCCTGGCGTGCCGAAGCCCTGGTCAAGGGGCGCACCTGGTACCGGGTCCGCATCGGCGCCCACGAGAGCCGCGGCGATGCCCAGGAAGCGGCCCGTGAGCTGTCCGAGGTCCTTGGGACGACGGACCTGATGGTGGCCAGGATCGACGGCTGAGCCGGGTCGCCGTTTGACGGACACGGTGCGTTCCGGCATGATCCGACTCGGACCGGTCTGCCGCAGGACGCGGCCTCCGCGGATGCTCGCCATGCTGACACTACTCCTGACCTCCCTCGCCGCCCCCCTCGCCCAGGCCCAGGACCTCTCGGGTGCCCTGACCCTGACCGAGGACGAGCCGGCGGACGTCTACACGATCCAGGACGGGGACACCCTCTGGGACATCGCGTCCCTGAACATGGGCAACCCGTACTACTGGGCCCGCCTGTGGTCGATCAACAACTACATCACCAACCCCCACTGGATCTACCCGGGGAGCTCGGTCGTCTTCACGCCCGGCACCCTGCTCGAGCCACCCCAGATGGACTTGGAGGAGCCCGAAGAGGACGAGGGCGACGGCTACACCGTGCCGGCCCTCGAGTTCGGGAGCGCCGATGTCGACTGCGGACCGAACATCCGCTTCGTGAACAGCCTCGCTTCCGCCACCTACATCACGCCGAGCTTCCTCGCCGACAAGGGCGAGGTCGAGGTCCTGGGCGAGCTCTTCGCCTCCCAGTCCGGCATGATCCACCTCTCGGAGGGCGACCTCGTCTACCTGCGCATGGACGACATCGACGACGTCGAGTGCGGCGATGTCTTCGCGGTGGTCCAGGAGACGGTCAAGGTCAAGCACCCGGAGCTGCGCCGGCTGAAGTACGGCCGGCTCTACCAGATCAACGGTGAGGTGCGGGTCATCCACAAGGAGGGGGACGTCGCCACGGCCCACGTCCGGCGGTCCTTCGCGGCCGCCGAGCGGGGGAACCTGATCATCCCCCTGAGCCCCATCGCGGCCGAGATGCCGGTCAAGCCCCCGCGGGGCGACCTCGAGGGCACCATCGTCGCCCGCCAGGGCCAGGAGATGAACCGCCTCGCCGGAGACGGTGAGGTGGTCTACATCGACCGGGGGCGGGAGGATGGCCTGCGCATCGGCAACTCCTTCTTCGTCGTGCGGCGCCAGGATGCCAGCGAGGGCCTCCACCACCACGACCCCGACATCCCGATCCAGGTGGTCGGGCGGGTGGTGGTCACCCGCATCGACGACTACTCCGCCACGGGGGTCGTGGTGAATGCCTCGGTTCCCATCAAGGTCGGAGACCACCTGGCACAGATGATCGAGTAGAGGCCCTTGTCGGTCCCGGTGACGGGACCTATGCCAACGGCCCGACCCGCCTCTTCTCCACGAGGAGGTGCTGTGGATCCACAGGTTGCAGGTCGATGGGCGGTGCTGGCCCGGTGGTCGGATCGCTTCGATCCCCGGCCCTTCATCTCGGCGGCCGGAGGTCCCGACGGCGTCGGAGGGCTCTCGGCGGCCCAGGTGCGGGCCCTGGGGCTGCCCCCCGGCCTGGCCAGGGCCTGGAGGGAGGCCGGTCCCCTCGACCGCCCGCCCTGGGTCCGACTCGGGGACGCGTCCTACCCCGTGTCGCTGCTGGACCTGGCCCACCCGCCGCCGGCCCTCTGGCTGGAGGGCGATCCCCAGGCCCTCGTGGGGCCGGCGCTGTCCGTGGTCGGCTCCCGCTCCTGCACCCCCTATGGCCGCAACCTGGCCCATCGCATCGGTCGGACCGTCGCCGGCGCGGCGGCTGTCCTGGTGTCCGGGGGAGCGCGGGGCATCGACACCGAGGCCCACCGGGGCGCCCTGTCGGCCGGCCGCACCGTGGCGGTGCTCGGTGCCGGGCTCGCCGCCCCTGCAGCCCCCGCGGCCCTGCACCTGCGGCGCGACATCGTGGCCGCCGGAGGGGCCCTGGTCACCGAGCTTCCGCCGACCGACCCGGCGAGGAGGTGGACCTTCCCGCGCCGGAACCGGCTCATCGCGGCACTGGGCGCCGCGACCGTCGTGGTGGAGGCCGGGCTGCGCTCCGGGGCTCGCATCACCGCCAGGCTGGCCGCGGACATCGGGCGCGACGTCTACGCCGTCCCGGGTCCCGTCGGCGCCCCCGCCTCCCGGGGCTGCCTGCGCCTGTTGGCCGAAGGAGCCCACGTGGTGGAGGACCAGGGCACCCTGACGCGGCTGCTGGGAGCGACGGCGCCGGCGTCCAGGCCCCGGGACGCCCTGCTCGCGGCCCTCGAGCCGCCCGCCACAGCGGCCGAGGTGGCGGCGCGGCTAGGTCGCCCTCCCGCCGAGGTCCTCAAGACCCTGGCCCTGCTGGAGCTGGCGTCGACCGTGCGGCGCCTGCCGGGGGGACGCTACGGGTTGCCGTGATCAGGAGCTCTTGGCGGGGGCCTTCCGGCGGGTCGTCTTCTTCTTGCGGGCCGGCGCCTTCTTGGTGGAGGCGGCCTTGGAGCGGGTGGTCTTGCGTGCGCTGGATCGGCGCCGCTTCGGGCGGGCCGGTGCGTCGCGCTTCTTCTGGAGCATCTCCAGGGCCTGGGCCAGCTCCACCGTCTCCGGGGCCGTGCCCTTGCGCAGGGTCGCGTTGACCTCGCCGTCGGTCACATAGGGACCGAAGCGGCCGTTGCGCACCACCACCTTGCGCCCCTCGGGGTCCTCGCCGAGCTCGGAGATCACCGTGTTCGAGCGGCGACGCCTGGGCGGATTGGCCAGGACCTCGAGGGCCTGGTCGAGACCGACCTCCAGGGGAGACACGCCTTCGGGGAGACTCACGCGCTTCTTGTCGGCCTGGACGTAGGGGCCGTAGGGCCCGTTGCAGGCCTTCACGTCCTCACCCTCCGGGTTCTTGCCCAGGGTGCGCGGCAGCGACAACAGGGCGAGGGCGAGGGCGAGGTCGATGTCGGCCGGGGTCATGCCCTTGAGCAGGCTGGAGCGGGGCGGCTTCTTCTTGGAGCCCTTCTTCTGCTCGCCGAGCTGGACATAGGGTCCGAAGCGTCCCACCAGCAGGCTGACGTCCAGGCCGGACTCGGGGTCCTGGCCCAGGACCTTGGGTCCCTCCGGCGTCTCGGCCAGCAGCGCCAGGGCCTTGGACATGTCCAGCTCGTCCGGCGGCAGGTCCTCCGGGATCGAGCGCGTCTGGTCCTCGTAGGCCAGGTAGGGACCGTAGCGGCCCACGCGCGCCACGACCGGCTTGCCCTCGACCTCTCCGAGCTGGAAGGTGCAGATCTCGCGCGGGTTGGCGGCATCCTGGGCTCGCTCGAGGAGCTCCACCAGGCCCGCGTGGACGACGCTGCCGCCGTTCTCCCTGCCCCGGTAGAAGTCCTCGAGGTAGCGAAGGTTGTCCAGCCTGCCGACGGCGATGGAGTCCAGCCCGTCCTCGAGCTGGGCCGTGAAGTCGTAGTCCACCAGCGCCGAGAAGTGACTCTCCATCAGGTTGGTGACCGCGAAGGCCGTCCAGGTGGGCACCAGCGCGTTGCTGCGCTTGAAGACGTAGCCCCGGTCCTGGATGGTGCTCAGGATGCTGGCGTAGGTGCTGGGGCGACCGATGCCTCGGGCCTCCAGCTCCTTGATGAGCGTGGCCTCGTTGAGGCGCGGCGGCGGCTGGGTGGTGTGGCCGTCTGCGAGGACATCGCTGACCTCGGCCGGCTGCCCTTCCCGGACGTCGGGAAGCAGGCCCTTGGAGGGCACGGCGTCGTCGGACGACGCCACGAAGGCACGGCGGAAGCCCTCGAAGGTGTAGGCCTTGCCCTTGGAGCGGAACACCGCCCCGGTCGGATCGACGATCGTGTCGACCGTCATGCGCAGGCCCAGGGCGTCGGACATCTGGCTGGCCAGGGTCCGCTTGCGGATGAGGTCGTAGAGGCGTCCGCACTCGTCGTCCATCGCCTTGCGGCAGGCGGCGGTGGGGCGGACCGTCTCGCCAGCGGGTCGGATGGCCTCGTGGGCCTCCTGGGCGCCCTTGGCCTTGGACTTGTACAGGCGAGGCTTGGGGGGCAGGAAGGCGGGGCCGTAGTCCTTGCGGATCGTCGTGCGGGCGGCGGTCAGCGCCTGGTCGGACAGGAAGGTCGAGTCCGTGCGCATGTAGGTGATCCAGCCGTTCTCGTAGAGACGCTGGGCCACCCCCATGGTCCGCCGGGCCGTCCAGCGGAACCGGCGGTTGGCCTCCTGCTGCAGGGACGAGGTGGTGAAGGGAGGGAGCGGCCGCTCCTTGAACTCCTTGCGCTCCACCGAGCGGACCCTGGCGCTGCCGGCCGCCACGCGCTCGGCGAGGTCCTTCGCGGCCTGCTCGTCGAGCAGCACCACCTTGGCGCGGGCCTTGGGCTGGCCCGTCTTCGTGTCGAAGTCCTTGGCGATGGCCAGCCGGGTCCCGTCGAGCTCGACCAGCCGCCCGTCCCAGCCTCCGGCGTCGCAGGAGAAGTGGGCCGAGAGGTCCCACCAGTCCCCGGACACAAACGCCATGCGCTCCCGCTCCCGCTGGACGGTCAAGCGGACGGCGACCGACTGGACCCGGCCCGCCGACAGGCCTTGCTTCACCTTGCGCCACAGCAGCTCGGACACGTCGTAGCCGACGAGGCGGTCCACGATGCGGCGGGTCTCCTGGGCCTTGACCAGGTCCAGGTCCAGCTCCCGCGGGGCGTCCAGCGCGGCCTTGATGGCGCTGGAGGTGATCTCGTGGAAGACGAGGCGGTACACGGGCACCTTGGGCTTGAGCACCTGGACCAGGTGCCAGGCGATGGCCTCGCCTTCCCGATCCTCATCGGTGGCGAGGTACAGGGCCGGCGCCCCGGCGAGCTGCTCCTTGAGCTTCTTGACCTGCTCGCGGCCTCGGGTGGTCAGGACGTAGAGGGGCTTGAAGCCGTTGTCGACATCCACCGCGAGGCGGGCCCACTTCTCCTTCCGATAGCGGGCCGGGACCTCGGAGGCGCGGGTGGGCAGGTCGCGGACGTGTCCGATGGAGGCCTGGACGGTGTAGTCGGAGCCGAGGAAGCGCGAGATGGTCCGCGCCTTGGCGGGAGACTCCACGATGACCAGGGGCTTTCCCATGCAGTGACCTTCCGGGGCTGGGGGCGGGGGTATAGGGCCTCGCCTGCGATTCCGCAAGGCAGGTCCGCTATCATGAGGGCGCGATGCAGGACCTGCTGGACCGGTTCTCGCACTACCTCCGCGCGGAGCGGGGTGCGAGTGTTCACACCCTGAGGGCCTATGGGCTCGACCTCGAGCGGCTCCAGGAGCACCTCGAGGAGCGGGGCCTGGGCTTGCTCGATGCACAGCTCCGGGACCTGAGGCGTCACCTCGCCAGGCTGGCCGTGGACGCCCCGTCGCCATCGACGACCCGTCGGCGACAGGCGGCCTACCGCACCTTCTACCGGTGGTGCGTGAGGTCGGGTCTCGTCGAGGACTCGCCGGCGGAGCGCCTGAGCTCTCCCAGGGCCAACCTGCCCGTTCCACGCTTCCTCGACGTGCCCGAGGCCGCCGAGCTGGTCGAAGGGCCGGCGCAGTCGGGTCGGCTGCGGCTGCGAAACCGGGCCGTGCTCGAGCTGCTGTATGGGGCCGGACTCCGCGTGTCCGAGGTCGCGGGGCTCGATCGCCGGGATCTGGACCTGAGGGAGCGGCTGGTCCACGTCCGCCACGGCAAGGGCCGCAAGGAGCGCAGGGTGCCCTTCGGGCCCCCGGCCGCCGAGGCGCTGTCGGCCTGGCTGGAGGTCGCGCCGCCCGACGTGGAGGCCCTGTTCACGACCGTGAGGCACAACCGGTGCACCACCCGGACCCTGCACCGGATCGTCCGGGACGCCGGCCGGGCGAACGGCCGGGCCGGGGTGCATCCCCACATGCTGCGTCACAGTCTCGCCACCCACATGCTCGGCTCGGGAGCCGACCTGCGCGCCATCCAGGAGCAGCTCGGCCACGCCACTCTCTCCACCACGCAGCGCTATGCACATGTGTCGATGGAGGCGATGATCGAGGCCTACCGCCGCTCCCACCCACGGGCGCGCGACGCCGATGGTGAGTAGAATCCCCCCGAGGGAGCGCGGCCCTTGAACGAGCTGTCGGAACAGGAGATCCAGGACCTTCGGGATCTGGCACGTCAGTGCGAGGACGCCACGTACTACGACGTGCTCGGCGTGGACGACGACGCCACGGACCCCCAGCTCAAGAAGGCGTTCTACGACCTCTCTCGCCGGTACCACCCCGACCGCTACTACCGGCGCGACGTGGAGCTGCACCGGGAGCTGATCGAGAAGGTCTTCACCGGGATCACCACCGCCTACGAGGTCCTGCGGGACCCGCTCGATCGGCAGCGCTACGACCGCGAGGTCGTCGTCAAGGTCCGGAGGCGCCAGACGGTCGAGGCGGAGCGCCGCGGCAGCCGGGTCGAGGAGGTCGGAGCCGACCAGATCCCGGAGCACGAGATCGCCTTCGCGGTGCCTGAGGGGCGCCAGCGGATCGCGGACGAGGAGGAGTCGTCGTCGGACGGTGCGGAGGTCTCCGCGGACGAGGTGTCCGACGAGGGCGCCAAGCCGCGCAAGAAGCGACGTCGGAAGCGGCAGCGGCGCGGTCCGCCCGGTCCGGCGGACGTGCTCCGCGATCGGCTCATCGATCAGCTCGCCAGGGCCAAGCGCTACTACGAGGCCGGCAAGGAGGACATGGACGCCGGGCACTGGCTCAAGGCGGCCGGTGCGCTGTACCTCGCCGTGAAATTCGATCCGCGCAACCCGGAGTACCGGGCGCTCCACGAGGAGGCCCAGCGCCGCGCGAACCAGACCCGTGCCGCCCAGTACATCGCCCTGGCGGAGAACGCCGAGTCCTACCGGAACATCCGCGAGGCCGTGCTCAACTACCAGAAGGCCGTGGAGTGCGAGCCCGACGAGGGCCTGGCCTTCTACCGGCTGGCCGAGCTGCTCAGGGCCTTCGAGGAGGACCCACGGGGTGCCTTGTGCAACTACCGTCGGGCCGTCGAGAAAGAGCCGGGCAACATCCGCTACCGCATGGCCCTGGGCAACATGTACTCCGAGCTCAACATGAAGAACAACGCCGTGCGGGAGTTCCAGGCGGTGTTGCGCATGGACGCCAGGCATGCCGAGGCCAAGGCGGCGCTGAAGCGGGTGCGCTGAGTCCTTCTCCCAGGTGACGCCTGGGTATCGACGCTCTCCCGGCGATGGTTGTGCGCAGGGCGGCCCGTTAGCTCGCCCAGCCGGAGGTTCGCATGCCCGGCACCGTGGTGGTCGGTACCCAGTGGGGAGATGAGGGCAAGGGCAAGGTCGTCGACGTGCTCGCGCCCCGGGCTGACTTCGTCGTCCGCTACCAGGGCGGCAACAACGCCGGTCACACGCTCGTGGTCCACGGCGTCAAGACCGTGCTCCACCTGGTGCCGTCGGGCGTGCTCCACCCCGCGACCTGCTGCGTGGTGGGCAACGGGGTGGTGCTCGATCCCGGGGTGCTGCTGAGGGAGCTGGATGCTCTCGCCGCGGCCGGTCGCCTCGTGGAGCCCGGTCAGCTCCTGATCTCCAGCCGGGCCCAGGTCATCCTGCCCTGGCACCGGGAGCTGGATCGCCTGCGGGAGCGGGCCTTGGGCGGTGGCGCCATCGGCACCACCGGCAAGGGCATCGGGCCCTGCTACGAGGACAAGGCCGCCCGGCGTGGGCTTCGGGTCGGCGAGCTGATCGACCCGGAGCAGCTCCGCGCGGGCCTGGAGCGGCGTCTTCCGGAGAAGAACCGGATGATCGAGGGGTGGTATGGCGGTGAGCCGCTGACGGTCGAAGGACTCGTGGCCGAGCTCGCGCCCCATGCCGAGCGACTGGCGCCCTACGTGACCGACACCACGGCCGTGCTCCACCAGGCCGTGCGCGAGGGTCGGCGGCTGCTCTTCGAGGGCGCCCAGGGGACCTTCCTGGACATCGACCACGGCACCTACCCGTACGTGACCAGCTCCAACACCGTGTCCGGGGCGGCCTGTGCCGGGTCCGGTGTCGGGCCGACGGCCATCGACCACGTGGTGGGCATCGCCAAGGCCTACACCACCCGGGTGGGGTGGGGGCCCTTCCCGACGGAGTGCGAGGGCCCCGTGGGGGAGCGTCTGCGGGAGGTGGGTCGCGAGTTCGGGTCCACGACCGGGCGCCCCCGGCGCTGTGGCTGGTTCGATGCGGCGCTGCTGCGCCACAGCGCGGCGCTCAACGGTCTCACCCACCTCGCCCTGACCAAGCTCGACGTGCTCTCGGGCCTCTCCACCCTGCGCATCTGCGTGGGCTACGAGGGCCACGAGGGCCTGCCGGACGATCTCGACGGCGCCCGGCCCGTCTACGAGGACATGCCGGGCTGGGTCGAGGACCTGACCGCTTGCACGACCTACGATGACCTCCCCGCAGCCGCCCGGGCCTACGTGGAGAGGTTGGAGGAGCTGATCGGTGTGAGGGCGGCGCTGATCTCGGTCGGACCCGATCGTTCGGCGTCCATCCTGCGTGATCCGCTCTTCACCTCCTCGGGACCTTGACCGCTCGGGGCCCTGAGGGTATGTCCGTCCCGGAGGGGCCGCTAGCTCAGTAGGTAGAGCACCGGCCTTTTAAGCCGAGGGTCACAGGTTCGAGCCCTGTGCGGCCCACCTCCTCGGCTCACAGAGACCCCATCGTCTAGTCAGGTCCAGGACACCGGGTTTTCATCCCGGCAACACGGG
>CAZCVP010000035.1:36540-49126 GCA_964501915.1 uncultured Enterobacterales bacterium | reverse complement strand
GGTCACTGGAGCCCACAACGCCGGGGGTGGTCCGCCACCGGCTCCGTTGTGGGTCACTGGAGCCCACAACGCCGGGGGTGGTCCGCCACCGGCTCCGTTGTGGGTCGCTGGAGCCCACAGCCCGGGGGGTCCCGGTGCACGCCGACCTGCCAACGTCCACGTCGGCGTCCACGTCCCCATCCACGGAGGTCGAGGGGGGACATCAAAGCGGACCTACGCTTCGGGGGCCGTCTGTCGTGCGCGTGCGCGGGAGCGGGGTTCGTGGTCCGGGGGGCGAATCCGTGGAGCGGGGGGCGGAGTTCGGGACCACAGGGCGGGCAGCAGGAGGACGTGCTGTACGGCGCGGACAACGACGGCGAGGTCGTCCCCCTGGAGCTGCGCCGGCGACAGGCCCGCCTGGCGAAGATCGAGGCGGCCATGGCCAGCCTCGATCCCGTCGAAGGACGGGAGCCGTGTCGAATGCGGAAGGTCGTCGTGGAGCCCGTGAACGGCCAGATCGAAGACGCCCGGAACCTGTTGACCTTCCCGGAGGGCACCCTCGCTCATGTCGGTGAGCAGGACGGGGAGACCATCCGTGTCCGGCTGGCCGGGACGAACAACGAGCTCCTGGTGCAGGATTTCCTTCCTGTTCCGGGCGCTCCCATGACGGCCCACCAGGCCATGCAGGTGTCCCTGGGAGGATTCCCCGAGCCTCGGCCACCGGTCGAGGAGATCCCACGCAGCGGTGGGGCCGCAGTCCTCGCGGTGCTGGACGTGCCTGCTGGACCGATGCCCGTGTGCACCGTGTCCATCGGGGGCCATACCTGGATGCTGGCCTTTCGACCGGGGAGCGACCCGGCTGAGGACCTTGGGGCCGCCAGGCACCTGTGCGCCAGCGTCACGACGGACCTTCCCCCCAAGGTGGTCACGCCCCTGGTCTCGTTGGTCGGACTGGATCTGCCCGGCGCCACCGACGCGATCTTCTCGCTGCATGCCGACCTCCCCCCGGGGATGGTCGCCGTCGACGGCGTCGACGTTGGGTCGCGTCGGGAGATCAACATCCTCCGTACCCCTCGTCTGCCCCCGGACCTGTCCCTCGCGCAGGTGAGCGAACTCCAAGCCGGGGCCAGCGGCTTCACACAGGAGTCCTGCAAGCCCGCCCGCGTGGCGAACAGGGAGGCGGTCCGCTGCCACTGGGTCCACCCCGAAGAAGGTAGCGCCAGAGTCCAGCTCGGCCACGTCTTCCACACCGCGTCTCACACCTGGTTCGTCGCGTTCGCCCAGGGGACGGAGGACTGGGCAACGCTGGAGGCCTGGGCAGACGAGCAGCTCGCCGGCGCCACCGTCGCCGAGGACCTGTAGGTCTCGTCGCGGGGCGCGGTGAGGCGCGGTGCCAGGGACCGCGGGGCGCCGGTGGGCGACGGGATCCAGACCGATTGCCGCTCTATCGCCGTCCGGCCAGGTCCGCGAGGGCGGCCCGGGCGGTCCCGTGTTCCTCCGCGAGCGCCTCGAGCACACCCAGCGCGTTCAGCGCAGCCTCTCCCGTGGCACGCTCGGCCACCGACCTCACCGGCTCGACCGCCCTGGCACCGAGCTTCACCAGGGCCCCCATCGCCGGCAGGTGGAAGCCTCCCAGGGCGCTGCCCGACACATCTCCGAGATACGGCACCAGGACCTTGATCGAGCGGGGCGACTGGAGCTCCCCGAGGGCCCACAACAGGTTGGCCCGCACCGGGTACTGGATGCCGAGCCCCGCACCGGGGCGGCCCTCGTGCTCGCGGGCCTCGCGGCGCAGGGCGCGGTGCAGCCGCGGCGCGACACCCGGCATCCCGAGGCGCCCCAGGGCCACCGCCGCGAGGCGTCGATGGGCAAAGGCCCGCCCCGGGTCCACGTCCATCTCCACCAGGGCCTCGAGCAGCTCGTCCAGGGCCCGCGGATCGCCGAGCCGGCCGAGCGCGGCCAGGGCGGCGTGGTCCGTGCGACGCCCGCCCTGCTTGCGCAGTCGGAGCAGCCGGCGGAGGTCCTCGGGATGTCCCTGGGCCCCGAGCGCCTCCACGGCCTGCCGCCCTCCGGCGCTGTCGGGCTCCCGCTCGACCGCGCGGCGCAGCCCCTCCAGGAGCGCCTGGCGCTGGCTCGCCGGGACGGCCTCACCCTCCCCCGGGTGGGTGTGGGGGGCCAGCACGAGCCACCACTCACGGAAGGCGGTGCGGGCCCCAAGGCCCGACGCCGCGTCGGGCTCGCGCAGGCCGCGGGCCGTGCGGAGCCGCCGCCCCACCCGCTCCTGCAACAGTGCCCCGGCCATCTCCGGGCGCCCACCGCAGCGCACCCAGGCCGCCGCCAGGTCCACCGCGACCGTCGTGCTGGCCTCCCGCGCCAGGGCGTCCCGCAGTCGGGGCGCGTCCTCGCCGAGGCCCCAGCGGCCCAGACCTCGCGCCGCGGCCCGGCGGACCCCCGGGACCGGGTCGGCGAGCACCTCCCGCAGGGCCTGCGCCGCCGGCAGGTCCTCCAGCTCGGCGAGGGCGCGAGCCGCCTCGACCCGCCGGGTCTCACGTCCCCGCCGAAGTACCCGGACCAGCCGGGGTCCATCCATCCCGGCGAGCCCTGCCTGTCCGCGCCCCGCTCTCGACATCTGTACCCGTCAATGCTGCTGGTGAGAATCCACACTTAATTCAACCCACCAACGCCCCGAACTTCGGCCTGTTCCTCCTCCCTTCAATAGGTGCCCAACACCGGAAAAAACGCCTGTGGAGAGCCCTCCCCGCGCCCCCCATGAGGAGCGGTTCATCCACCGTGATCTCCACAGGTCGAAGGGTGCGTGAACCGGCCTCACAGGCCTGCCCGCTGCGCTCTCACCCGACTTGTCCACAGGAGGTTCCAACCACAAGATGTAGGGGTCCCGCCCCTTGCGGACCACAAGATATGGGGTCAAAAGCCCTTGACCCGTCATGAGCGGTCCAGTAGACTCTTAGGTGGCCGTCGGATCACTAACGATCCTGCTGAGGCTGCGCTGAAGACCCCCGACCGGACGCTGGACCGGTCGCCTGCTGCTGGAGCTCCCATGGAGACGACGCCCGTCGCCCCGCCCGTCGTGCCTGCCGCCACCCCGTCACCCGCTCGCAAGCCCCGCAAGGCCGCGGTCTCCGAGGAGCCGGGCCTGGAGTGGACCCGGTCCTTCTGCCCCGAGGGCCAGGACCCCTACGCGACCGTGGAGTGGGAGCAGCGGGACGCCGTGATCGGCGACGCGTCGGGCCACAACGTCTTCGAGCAGCGCAACGTCGAGGTCCCCGCGTCCTGGTCCCAGACCGCCACCAACGTCGTGGTGTCCAAGTACTTCCGCGGCCACCTCGGCACCGATGGCCGGGAGCGCTCGCTGCGCCAGCTCATCGGCCGCGTCTGCGACACCATCACCGACTGGGGCACCGAGGACGGCTACTTCGCCGACGATGCGTCGGCCCAGGCCTTCCGGGACGACCTGACCTGGCTCTGCCTGCACCAGCACATGGCCTTCAACTCGCCGGTCTGGTTCAACGTCGGGGTCGAGACCGAGCCCCAGTGCTCGGCCTGCTTCATCAACTCCGTGGACGACACCATGGAGTCGATCCTCGGCCTGGCCAGCACCGAGGGACTGCTCTTCAAGTGGGGCTCCGGCACCGGCACCAACCTCTCCCCCATCCGGGGCTCCAACGAGCGCCTCCGGGGCGGCGGCACGGCCTCGGGGCCCGTCTCCTTCATGCGCGGCTTCGACGCCTTCGCCGGCGTGATCAAGTCCGGTGGCAAGACCCGCCGCGCCGCCAAGATGGTGATCCTCGACGTCGACCACCCCGACATCGGCGAGTTCATCAACTGCAAGTCCTCCGAGGAGCAGAAGGCCTGGGCGCTGATCGACGCGGGCTACGACGGCGGCTTCAACGTGCCCGGCGGCGCCTATGACAGCGTGTTCTTCCAGAACTCCAACAACTCGGTCCGGGTCACCGATGCCTTCATGGAGGCCGTGCTCGCCGACGGCGAGTGGACCACCCGCGCCCGGACCGACGGCACCACCGTGCAGACTCTGAAGGCCCGCGACCTGATGGTCGACATCAGCGAAGCCGCCTGGCTCTGCGGCGACCCCGGGATGCAGTTCGACACCACGGTCAACGACTGGCACACCTGCATCAACACCGACCGGATCTACGCCAGCAACCCCTGCTCCGAGTACATGTTCCTCGACGACTCGGCCTGCAACCTGGCGTCGCTGAACCTGATGAGGTTCCGGGCCCCCGACGGGACCTTCGAGACCGAGCGCTTCCGCCAGGCGGTCCGCACGACCCTGACCGCCCAGGAGATCCTGGTCAGCCGGGCCAGCTACCCCACCGAGGCCATCGAGAAGAACTCCCACGACTACCGGCCGCTGGGCCTCGGCTACGCCAACCTCGGCGCCTTGCTGATGGCGCGGGGCCTGCCCTACGACTCGACCGAGGGCCGGGCCTACGCGGGCGCGATCACCGCCATCCTCCACGGCGAGGCCTGCGCCCAGTCGGCCCGCATCGCCGCCCACAAGGGCCCCTTCGCCGGCTACGCCCGCAACCAGAAGCCGACGTTGCGGGTGATGAACAAGCACCGCAAGGCGGCCAACGACCTGCCCACCGAGCTCATCCCCGCCGAGATGCTGGACGCGGCCCACCAGACCTGGGACACCTGCCTGGAGCTCGGGCGGACCCACGGCTACCGCAACGCCCAGGCCACGGTGCTGGCGCCCACCGGCACCATCGGCTTCATGATGGACTGCGACACCACCGGCGTCGAGCCGGACATCGCCCTCATCAAGTACAAGAAGCTGGTCGGCGGCGGCCTGATCAAGATCGTCAACCAGACCGTGCCCCTGGCGCTGACGGTCCTGGGCTACACCGCTCCCGAGCGCGAGGTCATCCTCGCCTGGCTCGACGAGCACGAGACCATCGAAGGCGCTCCGGCGCTGCGTCCGGAGCACCTGCCGGTCTTCGACTGCGCCTTCCAGGCCCGCAACGGCTCCCGCACGATCGAAGCCATGGGCCACGTCCGCATGATGAGCGCGGTCCAGCCCTTCCTGAGCGGCGCGATCTCCAAGACCGTCAACCTGCCCGCCGACTGCACGCCCGCCGACATCGCCGACACCTACATCCAGGCCTGGCGGCTGGGACTCAAGGCCCTGGCGGTGTACCGAGACGGCTGCAAGCGCACCCAACCGCTGAACACGGGCAAGACCACGCCCGACCCCCGGGTCGAGACCATCGTGGAGTACCGACCGGTCCGTCGCAAGCTCCCGATCGAGCGCCAGGCCATGACCCACAAGTTCAGCGTCGGCGGCCACGACGGCTACATCACCGTCGGCCTCTACGAGGACGGCAGCCCCGGCGAGATCTTCCTGGTGATGGCCAAGCAGGGCTCGGTCATCTCCGGCCTGCTCGACGGCTTTGCGACCTCGGTGTCGATGGCGCTGCAGTACGGCGTGCCGCTCCAGGTGCTGTGCGACAAGTTCGCCCACAGCCGCTTCGAGCCCTCCGGCTACACCGGCTTCGCCGACATCCCCTTCGCCAAGTCGATCACGGACTACATCTTCCGCTGGCTCGATCTCCGCTTCGGCGAGGCGAGCAAGGAGCCCGCGGCGGGCGCCCCTGAGCCCGTCTCCGCTCCACCCGCGCCCGGGGCCTTCCTCGACGAGGCCGCCGCCGCCGAGCGGGAGCACGAGGTCTTCGTCAGCCAGGCCGACTCCCCGCCCTGCCACGTGTGCTCCAGCATCATGGTGCGCTCGGGCTCCTGCTACAAGTGCTTCAACTGCGGGGCGACCTCCGGCTGCTCGTAGCTCCCCCCGAGGGGCGCGTCCGCTCCCCTCAAGCGCATCCCCCGAACAGCTCGACCATCCGACGGACCCGCTCCGGGTCCAGGGGCCGGTCGAGCTGTTCGCCTTCGTGGAGCCAGGTCCCCACGATGGCGGCGTCGACCAGGGGTCCCAGCTCGGCGACGCGGGGCGGTGTGAGGCCACTTCCGAGCCACAGCGGCGCCTGCGGGACCGCGGCCCGCGCCCGCCGGAGATCCTCGGCCGAAGTCGGCTGGGAGGTCCCCTTGCCCGTCACGACGAGGGCATCGGCCCGCCCGCGGAGCCAGGTGTCCCGCGCCAGGTCCTCCAGGCGCCAGTCCCCCAGGGGCACGGCGTGCTTGACCATCACGTCGGCCACGATGCCGAGCGCGCGGTCCACCCGCGCCCGGTAGAGCAGGCTCTCCCTGGCACGCCCCTCGATCAGACCCTGGTCGGTGACCATGGCTCCCACGTGAACGTTGACCCGCACGAAGCCCGCGCGTGCTGCCGCCGCGGCGCCGAGGGCGCCGAGGGCGTCGTTGCGCAGCGCGTTGACCCCCACGCAGAGGGCGTCGCCGAAGGTCTCCCGGACGCGGTCGGCCACCAGGGCCAGGGCGGCGACCACGTGGGGCTCCACGCCTCCCGACCCGAAGGGTGCGTCGCCGAGGTTCTCCACGATCGCTCCGCGGGCCCCGCCCTCCGCCAGGGCCTCGGCGGCCCCGAGCGCCCGGTCGATCACGGCCGCGAGGCCGGGACCTGGCGCCGGGGCCCCGGGCAGCGGCAGCAGGTGGAGCACGCCGACCACGGGTCGGTGAGCCTCCAGCAGGGGTCGCAGGCCGCTCGACATCCGCTCGGACGGTACACCACCGTGCTCGTCGCCGTCAGGAGCTGGCGGAGCCCTCCTCGGCCGGTGCGACCCCGAACAGTCCGAGCTGACGTCGCTGGCTCGGATCGGGCTGACGCTCGAGCAGGGCGCTGTCGGAGCCGGGCAGCACCAGGGCGAGCGCGCCGGCACCGGCGAGCTCGACGGCGGCGCGGGCGGCGGTGGGTGTGTCGGCGACCGCGCCCCTCAGCGACAGTCCGAAGTGATCCCGGAGGTCCGCGAGCAGGCGCTCGGCGTGGTCGTCGGAGGGGACCGGCGCGACGCCGGTGGCGACGCACAGCTCCGGGAGCCGGCGGGCGATGAGGTCGAGGGCGGTGGGATCCGCGGGCAGCTCGATCGCCAGGTAGCGCCGTCCCTGGGCGGTCACACCGGGGAACTGGACCACCAGCGGGGTCCGGCGAGGGTAGCCACGCACCACGACCAGGAGCCGCCCCGAGGGGCTCCACCGCGCCGGGTTGCTGGGCACGCCGGCCGGCTCGGCGACGAGGTTGCCGTTGGGCAGCACCTGCCCGACCTTGGGTCGACCCATGCGTCGCGGCACCAGCACGCAGCGCTGGTAGCGGCCGACAGGGCCGCCGGTCAGCAGCAGGTCCCCACCGCAGAGGGTGAGGTCGCCGGCCCGCCCACCCTGGCGGACACCGAAGGCGGCGCCGTCTTCCCAGGGTGAGCGCTCGAGGGCCACGAGGTGGGGGATGGTGGTGGCGCTGGGAGAGGATCGATGGGGAACCATGGTAGGCCTCTGTTCAATTCGCATACTGAACATATGACCACCTGAGAGACCATTTTTTGTCCGCCCCCTCTTTTTTTCCGCTCAGCCCCTGCCGCAGTCCCTCCGAAAGCGACACCGGTCGCACCCGGGATCCCCTTCGGGCTTCATCGGGAAGTCCTCCTCCTCGGCCACGTTGTGCTCCACGTCGCGGAGCAGAGCCCGCATGCGATCCGCGGACTCGGTGATGAAGGCGCGGCTCGCTTCGAGGTGCTCCGCCTCCAGGGTGAAGGTCCGCCACTGGTCGGCCCGGAGGTTCACGTGCATCGCCTGGATGTGGCCCGGCCGACCCTGCCAGCGCTGGACGGCGTAGAGGCCATAGACGCCGAGCTGGCGATCCACCGTGGCCTCGGCGTGGAAGCGGCCGGTCTTCCAGTCCACCACCACCACGCCCTCCCGCCCCTGCATCAAGGCATCCAGCTTCACCCAGACCGGGGTCCCGTCGACGTCGATCTGGACGAGGTCCTCGACCTCGAGGATGCGCTGTGGCGCCTGGGCCATGCGCCCGTAGATCCGACAGTCGAGCAGGGTCTCGACCTGACGCCGGATCTCCTCGAGGGCCCCGGGCAGCGGGTCGGGACGCAGCTCGAGCTGGTAGTAGTCGTGCTGGAAGCCGGCGCGCCGCTTGGGGTCGTGGCGCCAGGCCCCTTCGCGGGACTCGCGGATGTTCCGGCGCGCCCTGGCGAGAGCGCGGGCCACGACCTGGTCCCGGCGGGGTAGCTGCCGCCGGCGCAGGCTCTTCAGGCACTGCTCTGCGGTGTCGTGCACCACGGTACCGATCCACATCGGCACCGTGGTGAGGTTCTTCTGGATGTAGATCTCACGCACCCGCTCCGGCGCAAGCTGGCGGTCCCAGCCACCCCAGGAGCCGTAGTGGTTGAGCCAGTACTTGCGCCGGCACGCATCGAAGAGACCATGGCGGCTGTAGCTCCACGTGAAGTTGTTCTTCAGCTCGCCCATCTCCGCTCCTCAGAGGACCTGAGTGCCTAACCGCCCCCTGCCCGCGACCGTGGTGGGCGCCAGCCTGGCGGCCTGCGCGCTGGCGATGTGGGTCGCACTGGGACCGCTGGGGGGCGTGCCCCACCTCAGCGACGAGGTGGTCTACACGCTCCAGGCCAAGCTCTTCGCCGCCGGACAGCGCACCGGGCCGCCAGGGGACAACCCGAGCATGCTGCTCTACCCGTTCTGGGTCACCCGACCCGTCAGCTACGGGGTGTTCCCGCCGGGCTGGCCCGGCCTGCTGGCCCTCGGGGAACGGGTCGGCCTCGCCTGGGCCGTGAACCCGGTGCTGGCCCTGGCGTGGCCCCTGGTGGCCTGGGGCGTGGCCCGGGAGCTGGCCAGCGAACCCACCGCGCGGCTCGCGGCCTGGGTCGCCGCCCTGTCCCCGGGGATCGGGATCATGGCCGGCAGCCGCATGTCCCACACCTCCGTCGCCCTGGCCCTGGGCGCCGCCCTGATCGTCGTGCTCCGCCGACGCGACGGCACCCGGACCTGGCTGCTCGCGGCGGCCGCCGTGGCCTACACGATCCTGGCCCGCCCCTTCGACGGCCTGGTGCTCGGTGGGCCCCTGCTGCTGGCAGGACTGTGGCGCGCCCCGGGCCAGGTCGCCCGGGCCGGGCTGGTCGTGCTCCCCGGCCTCGCCGCCCTGCTGCTGGCGGCCGACAACCAGGCCCTGACCGGCTCCTGGTCGACGTTCCCGGTCAACCTCTGGTTCGATGCCTGGCAGCCGGATCCGGGCCGTCCTCCGGGCTGCAATGCCCTCGGCTTCGGCTCCGACATCGGGTGCCACGCCACCCTCGGCTCGTTCGGCCACAGCCCCTACAAGGCCCTGGCGCTGGCCGGAGAGGCCCTGCTTCGGCTGGACCGCCTGCTGTTCGGGCTCCACGGCGGGCTGGTCCTGGTGGCGATCGGCTGCTGGCGCCTCGGGCGTCGGGGCTGGCCCCTGTGGCTGGCCGCAGCCCTCGTGGTCCTCGGCTACAGCCTCTACTGGAGCCCCGGCAGGGCCTACGGCGCCCGCTTCTGGCACCCTCTCCAGGT
Organism: uncultured Enterobacterales bacterium; assembly: GCA_964501915.1. Taxonomy (GTDB): domain Bacteria; phylum Myxococcota_A; class UBA796; order UBA796; family CAJQPC01; genus CAYFPX01. The sequence continues at coordinate 39,646 of CAZCVP010000035.1, read as the reverse complement.
CGCCCTTCCCCTCTGGGTCGCCTTGGGCCTGCAGGTCATGCCACGCCCGGTCCGGGCGGCCTGGGCCCTGCTGCTCCTCGTGGGCACGTGGTTCGTGTGGGACAGCCTGGCCGACCGCTTCTGGTGCGTCGATGACTCGGTGGCCGAGGAGGCGGAGCAGCGGGGGATCAGGGACGGGGTCCTGCTGCTCGCCGGCCGCGGCACCCGCGCCACGGCATGGCCCGGCCTCGGCGTCGACGCCTTCACCTGCGACCCGTTGCTGGAGGCAGGCGACGGCTTCCTGTTGATGGACCCCACCGGCGAGGGCCTCCAGGTCCGTCACGCCCTGCCCGACCTGGCGACCGATCGCCGCTACATCGACCAGGAGTGGCCGGGTCGCCCGGCCTGGCGGCTCGAACACGACGTCGCCACCGACCAGCGCACCTGGATCGAGGTCCCCTGAGCCGGTGGGCTGATAGGCTGCCTCGCGGATGCGTGCCGTACCTGCCGTCGTCTACCGCCTCCTGGGACTGCTCCACCCGGAGTGGGGGCTCCGGCTCGGCCCGGCCGGGGCGGGCCGGCGGCGACGCTCACCGGTCGGCGTGATCCTCGAGGAGGAGACCCGCAGAGGCACCATCGACGGAGGCGTGCCGATCGCCGCCGCCGTGCGCTGCAACTACGACCAGGCCACCCTGGTGGCGCCGGTCCTGGTCGGACGCTGCGAGCTGTCGAGCCTCCGGGGAGCCCGCCTCGAGCGCCCGATCCTCGGCCCTGACGCCAAGATCATCGGCTGCGACCTGGCCGGGGCGCAGTGGACCGGCGGCGCGGCCGAGGAGGCGGAGCTCGTGGCCTGCTCCCTGCGTCACGCCACCCTCACCGACCTCTCCCTCGGCACCCTCGAGCTCTGCGATCTCGCCGGAGCGCACCTGGAGGGGGTCGACCTGGCTCGGGCGCTGGGCTGCGACTTCACCGGTGCCCGGCTCGTCCGCTGCGGCCTCGAGGGCGCCGATCTGCGCAGCAGCCGCTTCGTCCGGACGGAGTTCCGCGACTGCAGCCTGGAGGGCGCCAGGGTCCAGGGGGCGGACTTCACCGGCGCTCTCGGCCTCGACCGGTCCACGCGACGACGCCTGGTGGAGGGAGGTGCCCGCTTCCATGGAGCCCGGCTCGCCCGACTCCTGATCCGGGTCGTCCCGGGCGCCAGGCCGCTGCGGCTCCACGGACTCGTCCGGATCGCGGTGCCCGCGGCCTGGACAGCCGGCCTCGCCCTCTGCGCCTTCGGGCTGTGGGCCTCGCTGCATCCCCCGCCGCCGGTCGAGGTGGCCGCGCCCCCGCCGGCTCGGGACCGGGTGCCCACCGAGGAGGAGCGCACCCGCACCCGCACCGCCCTCAGCGACCTCCGGACCGCGCTCGCCAGGGCCCACGAGACCATGCTGGCCAACGGAGCGACGAACCGAAGCTGGCCGACGATGGTGGAATTCCAACAGAACCACTTCGACCTCGACGGGGACGGACCCGGCGAGGTGATGGCGCGGCTCCTCGAAGGCAACGAGCCCCAGAACTTCCTCACCGACAGCGAGGGCGGCGTGCTGCCCTACTGCAACGAGGAGCCGAACCAGGAGACGATCTCCGGGGTCGACACGGACTGGCACTACTGCGAGCAGACCGGGCGCGTCTTCGCCGCCGCCGGCTTCTCGGGTCAGGCGACCCTGAACTGGTAGCTCTCGCCGGCCTACTGGACGACGCGAGGGTCCTGGAGGGGGAACAGGAAGACCCCGCTGATGGCGTAGTCCCCATCCGGCAGGGGCGCCTCGGAGACCGCCGTGGTGTCCCCGTCGAAGTCGGCCGTGGTGCCGGCATAGCCGTAGGCCAGCGCGAGCTGGTCTGCGGCGTCGAGCTCGAGCTGGTCGTCCTCGAGCAGCACGTAGGCGCCATAGAGCGAGTCCGAGACCCCCTCCAGCCCCCGACTCAAGAGCCGAGCCGCGACCTCGGGGTGCAGGGCGCCGAGGCCGAGGTGGAGCTCGTCGGGGAGCTCCCCCGGGCTGGTGCAGGTGGCATCGGGAGGGGCCACGGACACCCGGAACCAGTGGTAGATCAACGGGTCCGGAGTGGTCGTGGAGACCAGGACGGCCGACGCGACACGGGCCTCGGTACACTCGATCAAGACCTCCGCCTCGTCGAAGAACTCGAGCTCCAGCAGCACGTCCTCGGGAACCCCCTCCGAGAGGGCCAGGGTGGCACCGAGCCGGAACCAGGCCGCTTCGGGTGTGTGGTAGCCGCTGTCTCCGTAGGTGTCGCCCTCGTCCTCGCCGGAGTCGGTCTCGCTCAGGGAAGCGCCGGTGTCCCAGGCGCCAGACGCGTCGCCAGCCATGCACCCCGTGGCCAGGACACAGCTCAAGACGGCGATCTCCAGGTGGCGGTCCACCAGACCTCCAGCCCTGCCCGGGACAGGAGTGTAGCCGGACGCCATCCGCCCCGCCAACCCGTTCAGAGCTCCCAGGCGTAGGCCGGGTCGAGGGTGTAGGTCTCCCCCACCATCCAGCCACTCGTCGTGGAGCTCTCGCCACGGTCGAGGGACGAGGGGTAGGCGAAGCCGTGATCCTCCATCAGCTCCCCGTCGACGGTGAGGTACCACCCGGCGGAGTTGTCGGGCCAGGGATCGTCCTCGGCGATCTCGTCCGGGACCGGCCCGAAGGCGAAGCCCAGCAGCGCCTCGATGCCCGGGTCATGGGTCAGCTCGTCGGCGCAGTCGCTGACGACCAGCGTGAACCCGATGTCGTAGGTCGCCGAGCAGCCGGGACAGCCGCTCATCGGCGCCACGACCTCTCCGGTGAGCTCCTGGACCACCTCGCAGATGAGGTCGTCGTCGGACTGGGTCCTCTCCCAGTCGCTGTCGTAGAAGCTCCAGGTGTGGGCGCCGGTCAGCCCGTCGGCGGCCGGCGTGACCGTGGCCCGGTTCAAGGCCCAGACGGCCTCGCTGCCGTCGTAGTTGCTGCCACAGGCCAGGACCAGGGTCAGGGCGATCATCTCAGCTCCCAGAAAGCAACCGGGCGCCCCAGAGCCCTGAGGCTCGGGGGCGCCCGATGGAGTGCACGCGGGGGGTACTGGGGGTGCCAGCCCCCACCGGCGG
>CAZCVP010000035.1:0-36530 GCA_964501915.1 uncultured Enterobacterales bacterium | reverse complement strand
GGTTTTGCTTATCATCCCCCCCCCATAACCCCCCCGGGCCCCCCCTGCGCGGGGGGGGGGGGGGGCCCCCGATGGAGTCCACGCTGGGTCTACTGGAGGTACCAGCCCACAGCGTCGTAGCCTTGGAAGGAGAGCGTGCGGTTGAAGCCGGTCGGCGCGGAGCCATCGGCCGGCAGCTCCTTGGCGATCAGGTAGCCGTCCGCGTCCACCTCCGGCTCCATCGCCTCGCTGGTCTCGTAGGAGAAGGCGATGTCGACCTCGATGCCGTAGAGGCCCCCGATGGAGGTGTCGAGGTAGGCGATGTAGCCCGAGTAGACGTAGGGCTCCCAGTCCACGGCCCAGTCGGCCTCCGAGACGCCGGCGCCCTTGAGGTCGGCCTCCATCTCCGCAGAGGCGGCCCCCCAGCCGATCCCGAAGGGATAGTCCTCGATCACGGCGGTCGGCGTGTCGTCGCCCCAGAGCTCCGGGTCGAAGTCGTCGCAGTCGGTCTCGAGGAACTGGAAGGAGACGTCCCACCCGATCCAGAGGTTGTCTCCCATCTCCAGGTCGTCGAGGCCGTTGGGCACGATCACGCCGTACCAGTGGCAGGCGTAGCGCTCGTCGTAGCCGACGAAGTAGTCCTCCTCGGCGAAGGTGATGTCGACGACCGGCGGCACCTCCGTGCCCTCGTAGTACCAGGAGACGAGATCGCTGCCGTCGAAGGCGGTCTCCCAGCCCCAGAACACCGCGTAGGTGTCGAAGTAGTCGGCGTCGGTGTCGGTGTCGGTGTCGGTGTCGGTGTCGGTGTCGCTGTCCGTGTCGGTGTCCGTGTCGGTCCAACCGGTGTCATCGGTGCCACCGTCATCGGAGCCACACGCGGTGAGGCCCAGGGCAAAGCCCGCGGCCAGGAGGGGGAGGAGGGTGAGCTTGTCCAGGCGCATCTGTCGTCTCCGTGGGTTCGGCACCTCGGCGTGCCGAGGCCATTGCGGTCTTCCCGTGGCGGGCCGCGCACCATATCTGTCTGGCCCAAGGGTGTGCAACCCGACCGAGGCCCCCCTTTGCAGCATCCAGACGGGGTCGTCGCCCCTGGATCGCCGACGCTTCGTGGCTACTGGAGATCCAGCTTGCGGGCCACCCGCTCCGCGCGGGGACCGCTAGGCTCCAGGGCGAGGTACTGCCGCCAGGCCACCAGGTACTGCCGGCGTTCCGCTCGCCGCGTCGCGTCCAGGTAGAACTGGCCCCGGTGGTAGTGCGCCAGGGCCATCTGGGGCGACAACTCCACCGCCCGATCGAAGTGCGCCCCGGCGGCCCGTCGATCCTGGAGACCTTCTTCGAAGTAGCCGAGCTGGATGTGCACGCCCGGATCCTCCGGACTCCGCTCGAGGGCAGCCACGGCGTGCAGGTGGGCGTCCTTGCCCGTGGACTGGCGGGCGGCCCAGGCCAGCGCCCGACCGGAGAGGCGGCGCTGGAGGGGGTCGAGCTCCTCGGACACCCACCGCGCGGCCTCGACGAAGGACACCACCGCCTCCTCTTCACGGCCCTCGAGCGCCAGGACGAGGCCCGTGAGGTAGAGCACCTCGCCATCGGGGGTGCCGCCGGCCGCCTCGTAGGCCCCCAGCTCTGCGCGAGCCGCCGCGGCGTCCTCGCGCCCCGCCGCCTCGACCCAGGCCCGGAAGAGGTGCATGCGGGGCTGGGCCTGCTGGCCACCGGGCAGGGCCTCGATGCCCGCCGCCGCCTCGTCCACCCGGTCCAGGGCCAGTCGGGCCTGGACCAGGGCGCCATTGCACGCCATGTCCAGGGGACGAAGCGCCAGGCAGCTCTGGAGGTTTCGCATCCCCTCCCGCGGGCTGTTGGAGGCGAGCCGGATCGCGGCCGCCCGGTAGAGCAGGGTCGGGTTGTCGGGATCCGTGGCGATCGAGCGCTCGAGGGCCTGCCGTGCGGCCCCCTCGTCGCCCCGCTGGAGGTGGAGATCCGCCGCCAGGGCGTGGGCCTGGCCGCCGTGGCGGGGAGCCCGCGGGCCGGCGTCCTCGAGGAAGCGCTGCAGCGACGCGAGTCGCGAGGCGACATCTCCGCCGCCGTACTGCACCGAGGCCAGGCGGACCGACGGATGGCTTGCCGAGGCCTGGCTCGCGTCGGCGAAGGCGCCCTCCACACAGTCCGAGTCGCCGAGACGCTGACAGACGCTGGCGAGGCCGAGCTGGTAGCGGGCGCTGGTCGGTGCCGCCGTGACGGCGGCCTCTGCCGCCTCGCGGGCCTGCTCGAGGCGCCCCGCATCCAGAGCCACCAGGGACCGGAGGTGCGCGGCCTCGGCACCGTCGTCCCCCACCTGTCCCAGCGTCTGGGTCGCGCCGTCGATGTCCCCCTGGAGGTAGGACCTCCAGGCCGCGGCCAGGCCCACCACGGAGCCCGGTGCCCCAACCTTCACGGCGAGCTGGATGGAGTCGTTGGCCGCGACGAAGCGGGGCTCGCCGCCGGTGTACTCACCGTACAGCACCAGCTCCATGACGGCATAGGCGGCCAGCAGCGGTCCCCGGGGCCGCTCACCCGCCTTGAGCCGGGCCTCCAGCCGGGACTCCTCCTGGAGGAGCTCACGGTAGCCGCCCTGGGCCAGCACGGCCTCGGTCTCGGCCCACACACCGTGGGCCACCTTCCACTCGTAGAGGCGGCCGCCGATGAAGAAGAGCAGCAGCAGCACGGCCGCCAGGATCACGGCCGAGATGACCCGCAGATCCGTGAACCAGCCCAGGCCCTGGGGCAGGGGCGCCGGCCCGGGCCGAGGCCGCGCAGGTGCACGCCGGCGCGGCTCGGGCTCGTGGACCGCGGGACCGGGAGCGGTCGGCTCCGGTGGAACCTCGACAGCCGGAGGAGCCGGCCGCAGTGGCACGATCGGCCTCTCCACGACCTCGATGGGACCGGAGGGCACGTCGAGCTCCTCGGGCAGCTCCGAGGAGTCCGGCTCGCGCCGCGTCATCACGATCAGGGCGTCGTCCTCCTCCTCGAGGAACTCGCCGTCGTCCTGGAGGAAGTCCGCCAGGTCGCTGTCGGCGGTGGGGACATCCGGGCCCGCCAGGTCCGACACCGGGCCCACACCCATGCCCATCGAGGCCTGGTACTCCCTCAGGTCGAGGGACTCCTTGAGGTCGTAGGCCCCTTCCTTCTGCACCCTCCGGTGCAACGGCGCACCCGCGTCCTTCTGGACCACGACCTGGATCTGGGTGTCGGCGGAGTGCTCCTCGCTCCAGTCCCCGCCGTCGGTGGTGTCCTCCCGCTGTCTCGCCGCGGCCTCCGCGAGGTCCGCCAGTCGCGAGATGCGCGTGATCTCCCCGTCCCAGTCGCGACCCCCCGAGCCCTCGCCCTCCACGCGCCGAAACAGGGAGGGGAAGGCCTTGCCGTCGACCACCTGCTGGGAATCCTCACCGTGGGCCGTGACCTCGGAGTGGTCGGTCATGTCCCCGAGCTCCTTCAGGGGTGCGGTGCTCAGGATCGCCTGGGCGGCCGCGACCGGGTCGGGCACCCCGGAGGTGAAGTCGCCGCTCAGCCCCCAGAGCAGGTCCTCGACACGGCCACTCCAGGGGCCACGCAGTCGACGGAGCTTCTCCAGGATGCTCCTCCCCCGGAGGAAGGAGCCGGCGCAGAGGAAGCGCTCGGCCAGCTCGAGCTGCTCCGGCGGGGCCCCGGTCCGTTCGAGCTCTCGGGCATTGCCCGGGGGCTGGGCGGGCGGGGCATGGGACCGGCGCAGCAGCAGGTGGAGCCGCGGGTTGGCCGGGTCCTGCTCCAGGGCGGTGCTCACCGCCTTGCGCGCTCGGATGGGCCAGCCCCGCTCGATGAACATCTCCGCCGTCAGGGCCAGCAGCTCAGGATCGTCGCCGACGGTGTCACCGACCTCCTTCAGGCGCACCCACGCCCGGTCCATCAGCCGCAGGCTCAGGAAGGCACGGGCCTGGGCGAGGCGGACGCGGGGAGGCGGATGTCCCAGCTCGGACCAGCGCTCCACCAGCCGGATCAACATCCGCGGATCCGACTGCCCCTCCAGCCGGACCACGGCCCGCTCCAGGCTCTCGGCCTGAGCAGGCGTCAAGGGTGCCTGGGGCTGGGTGGTGGACATGAGGACGGATCGGGACCAGCCTCCCGCGAGGTCGGCCAGACCTCCCATCCTAACCCCCGTCCCCCCGCCGGACAGGAGGACGGCTCCGAAGGACAGGAGGGAGCCGAGCGAGCCCGACTCCCCCCGGTGCGCGACAGGCTCCGCTCAGCGCAGAGCGGCCTCGAGCGCGCTCGTCAGCGCCGGGCAGACCTCGAAGAGGTCGTCCACGATGCCGTAGGAGGCGTGGGCGAAGATCGGGGCCTCCGGGTCCTTGTTGACGGCCACGATGACCTTGGAGGTCCGCATGCCCGCGAGGTGCTGGATGGCGCCGGAGATGCCGCAGGCGATGTAGAGCTGCGGGTTCACGACCTTGCCGGTCTGACCGACCTGCCAGGAGTGGGGCGTGTAGCCGGCGTCTACGGCCGCGCGGGAAGCTCCGGGCGTGGCGCCGATGACGTTGGCCAGGGGCACGATGACGCTCTGGAAGTTCTCTTCCGACTTCAGCGAGCGGCCACCGGCGACGATGCGCTCGGCTTCGGTCAGGTCCACGACCTCGGAGGCGCTGGCCTTGACCTCGACGACCTCGGTGAGGGCGTCGCCATCGCCCAGGGCGACCTCGACCGCGACCACGTTGCCGGCTGCGGCACCGGGCTCGATGCTGAAGCTGTTCGGCCGCACCGTCGCCAGCGCCGTGGCGGAGGTGAGGGTCACCTCGGTCAGGGCCTTGCCGCCATAGACGGGGCGGATGCCCGTGAGGTTGCCACCGGACACGGCGAGCGCGGTGCACTCCGTGGCCAGCCCGGCGTCGAGACGCGCGGCGAGACGGGGGAAGAGGTCCTTGCCGAGCGGGGAGGCCGCACCGAGCACGACCGCGGCGTCGGCCTGGCCGATCACCGTCTGCAGCGCTCGGGTGTAGCTGCCGGTGGTGTAGGGGCCAAAGGCGTCGCCTTCGACCTGGTAGATGGTCTCGGCCCCGTGGACGCCGAGGGCCTGGGTGTCACCGCCGCCGATCAACACCGCCGACACGGAGCCGCCGAGGGCTCCCGCCAGCTCGCGGGCCTTGGTGAGGAGCTCGAAGGCGGTCTTCTTGATGGTGCCGCCGTCGCTCTCGCAGAAGACGAGGATTCCGGATCCCATGTGTGGATCTCCTGGATGTAGAGGGGAGTGGGGGAAGAGAGGGGCAAGGGCTCAGATGACCTTGGCCTCCTCCCTCAGCAGGCGGACGAGCTCCTGGGCCTTGGCGGCCGCGCTGTATCCATCGATGATGCGACCTGCTGGCCGTGCGGCCGGAGGCGTGTAGGAGGTCACCGTGACATGGGATGCCGCCGCGCCGACCTGGCCGGCGTCGAGACCCAGATCACCGGCGCCCCACACCGCGATCTTCTTGCGCTTGGCCATCATGATGCCCTTGAGCGTGGCGAAGCGGGGGGTGTTGAGGCCCTTGTCGCAGGTGAGCACAGCGGGGAGCCGCGTCTGGACGACGTGGGTCGAGCCACCGCCGGCTGCCCGGTCGGCCTCGAGGGTCTCGCCGTCCAGCTCCAGGGAGCTGATGGCGCTGATCTGACCCCAGCCCAGCACCTCGGCCGTCATCGCCGGGACCTGCCAGTTGTCGGTGTCGACCGCCTGGCGTCCGCAGAGGAGCAGGCCGATCTCGGCCTTCTGGGCCGCCGCAGCCAGCACCCGGGCGACCCCGAGGGAGTCGGAGCCGGCGAAGGCCGGGTCGTCCAGGCGCACGGCGGAGCCGGCACCACGAGCGAGGCCGTCCTTGATGCGGGCGTCGGCGTCGGCGCCGCCCATGCACAGGACCACCACCTCGGAGGCCTTGCCGGCCTCCTTGAGCTGGAGAGCCGCCTCCAGGGCGTACTCGTCGTAGGGATTCACGATCCACTTGACGTCATCGGTCACGATGCCCGAGGCATCGGCGTTGACCTTGATGGCGCTGTCCGTGGCCGGAACCTGCTTGAGGCAGACACCGATCTTCACGTTTCCTCCGGGGGAATGGGCTTCAGGGAACAGGGATGGACGAAGAGGAGGCCACGCCGCGGATGAACACCGAAGCGATCTGCTCGGCCGCGGCCTCGAGGTTGAACAGGTCCTTGCCACGGCGTGCGGCGAGCACCCACTGCATGCCGAGCTCGTCGAGCGAGCCGAAGAAGGACCACATCTGGATGAAGGGGTCCACGTCTGCGCGGATGGCGCCAAGTCCCTGGCCGTCGCGCAGGATCTCTGCGAACACGCCCAGGTAGCGCCAGAGGGACTCCGGCCGGTAGTCGTGGAGGAACTTCTTGGACTGGCGGATCTCGACCTGCATCACCTCGGCGAGGTGGCGGTGATCCCGGACCTGCCGGAAGTGGGTGCGGGCGAAGACCCGGATCCGCTCCAGGGGATCCTCGACCCCCTCCAGCGCGTCCCCGAGCTCCTCGGTCAGCCGCTCCATGGCGTCCTCGAAGATGTTGAGGAGCAGGTCTTCCTTGTTGCGGAAGTAGAGGTAGATCGTCCCGTCTGCGACGCCGGCCGTGCGGGCGATGTCGCTCACGCGGGCCTGGTGGAAGCCCTTCTCCGCGAACACCTCGGTGGCAGCCTCGCGGATGATGCGTCGCTTGTCAGCCCGCCTGGGCGCTCCAGCAGGGACCATCTGCAGTTACCGGCCCGTCCGTTCGAGGTAGCGCTGGACCTGCCCCACGATGTCGGTGTCCGGCACGCTCTCCCAGTCCTTCGTGAAGCGGGCGTTGCCGAGGTCGGTGAGCGGGTGGTTCAGCAGCTTCTTCATGACCCCGTAGGGGATGGTGGACACGTCCGCACCGGCCAGCGCGGCCTGGGCCACGTGGAGGGGGTGCCGGATGCTCGCCGCGAGCACCTGGGTGTCGAGCTCGGGGTAGTTCGCGTAGATGGAGACGATCTCCTCGATGAGCTGCATGCCCTCGCCGCTGACGTCGTCGATGCGGCCCACGAAGGGGGAGATGTAGGTCGCCCCGGCCTTGGCGGCCATCAGGGCCTGCGTCGCCTGGAAGCAGAGCGTGACGTTGGTGCGGATGCCCTCGGCGCTGAGCTGGGAGATGGCCGCGAGGCCAGCCTCGGTCAGGGGCACCTTGACGACGATGTTGTCGTGGATGCGCGCCAGCAGCCGGCCCTGGATCACCATCTCGGCCGTGTCCTCGGCCACCACCTCGGCGGAGACGGGGCCATCGACGATGGTGCAGATCTCGGCGACCGTCTCCACGAAGTCCCCGCCTTCCTTGGCGATCAGCGAGGGATTGGTGGTCACGCCGTCGAGGATGCCCCAGGCGGCCACCTCTCGGATGTGATCGAGGTTGGCGGTGTCCAGGAAGAACTTCATCGGGCCTCCGGCGCGGGTCGCGAGCGCAGGAGACTCGCCATACACCGCCACCTCCACCCCGGCAAGGGACCCGATGGCGGGCGGCACCAGCTCTTGACCCAGGTCGGTGCGCAGGGATCGCGAAGTGTTCGGCCAGCAGGCGTCCGGTGCAACGTCCAGCAGCGGTGCCAGGGCAAAGGGGCGCTCGCGCAGGCGGGGGTGGGGCACCACCAGTCCGGGCCAACGACCTCGCAGGCCGGCGATCCAGAGCAGGTCGACGTCGATCGCCCGATCCCCCCACCGCACGCCGCGCCCGCGGCCCAGGCGGCGCTCCACCGCCTGGCAGACGCCCAACAGCGCCGGCGGTGACCCCACCCAGGAGACCGCGACGGCGGCGTTGAGGAACTCGCTGCCCGCCACGCCGCCGACCGGGGTCGAAGCGTAGACGCGGCTGGTGCGCAGCACCTCGACACCGGGCGTCACGTCCAGCAGCCTCACCGCCAGGGCCAGCGCAGCCCGACGGTCCCCGAGGTTCGAGCCGAGCCCGAGGACCGCGTGGATCATCGACTGGCCGGCACCGAGGTCAGCATGTGGCGCTCTCGCCGCAGAGCCCGATCGGCGGCCTCGGCCTGGACCTGGGTGGAGACGATGGCGCCGGAGACGTCGCGGACCCACTCCCCGCCGAGGGGGTCGACGGGAAGCTCCGCCAGGCCGCCGGACCCGATGAGCTGCTCGGGTCGCTCCAGCTCCTCGCCCCGCTCGTCCTCCCAGGTCTGCTTCAGCTCCTCGAAGTGGTCGGAGATCTCGTCGTGCATCAGCCGCTCGAGCTTGGCCTCCAGGGGCTCCGCCAGGTCCGGATCGGTGGTCTGCTCGAGCTCCTCGCGCAGGAAACGGATGGCGGTCCTGCGCTGGTTGGACTCCACCACGAAGCCGCTGGCTGCGAGGCGATACCAGCGCGGCGCTCCCGGCAGCTCCGCCGCCTTGTTGAGCCACTCGTAGGCGGCCTCGGCGTCCCCGAGGCCCAGGTAGTGGTTCATGCCGATGGCGAAGGGGAAGAAGTAGTCGTCGGGCAGGGCCTCGTGACCGCGCTCGAAGATGCGGATCGAGCCTTCGTGGTCCCCGGTGACGCGGAGCATGACGCCGCCGTAGAAGTAGGGGGTGCGCCAGTGGGGATCGAGCACGGTGACGGCCTCGATCATGCGTCCCAGCCACACCTGCCACGCCGGATCGGGGTCGGCCTTCCACCGGTCGCCGAAGGTCAGCACCGTGCGCACCCACAACAGGTCCGCCAGGTGCAGTCCCATGCCCAGGGAGCCGACCTTCAGCGCCTCCCCCGACGGCATGACCAGCAGCTCCGTCTCAGCGGTCGTCTCGTGCCGGGCGGCGTCGTTGATCACGTGACCCCTGTGGGCCACCGTGCCGGCCGCGAGCGCGGTCGCCACTCCGGCGAGGACCAGCATGGGCTTGGGCAGGCTCATGGTAGAGGCCTAACCTCCCCTCAGGGCACGCTCACGTCCCCGCGGCACCCGGCCTCCAGCAGCCCCCGGGTCGCCCGTCGAAGCTCCCCCGGCTGCACCGCCGTGCCCGCCACCAGGGCCTGCCACCGCGCCAGGTCCCCGTCCTGGAGAGCGAGCGCCGCCTCGACCACCACGGCCCGCCCGCCCCGATCGCCGACCGCTCGGGGCAGCACCTCCCGCGCCTCCTCCCAGAGGCAGTTGTTGGCCAGCACGCTGGCGAAGAGCCCCATCAGCTCGGGCGTCGCCTCGCACCCCTTGCCCTTGGCCCGCCGGGCGTTCTCCAGTGCCCAGGCCGGCTCGCCCATGCTCAGGGGTCCCCGCATCACGCTGATGCAGGCGTCGGCCATCGGCGGCGGGTCGTCGAGGGCCCTCAGGAACCACTCCTGGGCCTCGCGTCGGCGATCGGCGTAGTTCAGCTCGTGGGCATAGCTGGTGAAGGCGTAGCCATTGGGGGTGTCCCGGGCCGCGGCCTCCCAGAGGCTGAGCCCGTTCTGCCAGTCCGGCAGCCGCTGCTGGAGCACCCAGGCCCAGCCCGCCGCCAGCGGCACGACGAGCCACAGCGCCCGACCGCGGGCCGGCACCGAAGCCGCCACCGCGACGGCCACGCCCGCCAGGGGCAGGTAGAGGTAGCGCTCACCGAGCTGGCCCTTGCCGGCGATGGCGATCAGCGAGGGGCCCACCGCGATCGCGGCGAAGGCCAGGCCCGCGAGCCCCAGGCCGCGACCCCGCAGCCCCGCCCAGAGCAGCAGCCCCAGCCCCGTGGCCAGGCCGAGCAGGACCTGGCTGGTCGGTTCCCGCAGGTACTCCACCGTCCGCCCGGTGCTCAGGGGCCAGGGCCAGATCAGCAGGTGTCCGTAGCTGGCCCCCACCAGGTGCAGGCGCGTCAGGACCAGCTCGATGCCAGCCGGCTCCGGCAGCTCGGAGACGTGCACGTCCGCGACCTGGCGCAACACCGCCCAGGTCACGAGCGCGACCGCCGCCACCGCGTAGCGAGCCAGCGCACCGGGACGACGCCACCGGGCCAGGTCCAACAGCAGCAGCAGCACGACGGCGAAGACCCCCGACTCCTTGGACAGGCAGGCCGCCAGCAGCAACAGCCCTCCCCCGGCCAGGCGGCGGGGGCTGCAGGTCCGCGGCAGCAGCACCAGGACGGCCGCCAGCGAGAAGGCGGCGACCATCGGATCGTTGCGGGACGCCACCCAGGCCACGGCCTCGCTCTGGAGCGGGTGGAGGCCGAAGACCATCGCCCCCAGCAGGGCGGGCACCGCCGGCACGAGGCGCCGCAGCAGCGCCAGCAGGGCGCCGGTGGCCGCCAGGTGCCAGCCCACGGAGTGCAGGTGGTGGCCGGCCGCAGACAGCCCCCACAGCGCCCGGTCCACCGCCAGGCTGAGCAGCATCAGCGGCCGGTAGTACCCGGAGCGATGTCCCTCGACGCCACTGGACTCCCACAGGTCCTGGGTGAAGAAGGCGGGCCAGTTGCCGAGATCGCCGGTGAGGCTGTTCTGGAGCACCAGCGGCACGTCGTCCCAGACGAAGCCCGCGAGCGCCAGGGCGCCGTAGATCAGCGCGATGCTGCCGAACAGACCGACCGTTCCCAGCAGCGCGATGCGGTCCTCGGACATGGCACGACACTCTACAGGACCCGCGATCGCAGGCCTCAGTACACGTCCACGTCGGTGAGGAGGATGGCCTTCACCATCTTGGTGGCCGTGTAGCGGGCGTGGGTCCCGTCACCGTCGAGGTCCGACTCCCCGATCGCCGTGAAGTCGCGGTCCTTCATCAGGGTGCCGGCCGAGGTCACGACCGAGTACTGGCCGCGCACGTGGCCGTCGGGCATCCAGCCCAGCTCGCGGAACCCGGAGTTGCCGTCGAGCCAGGGATGCTGCTTCTTGTTGGGCGCGTTGGTCGGCCAGGGCTCGCAGGGCAGGTAGTAGTCGTAGGCCGCCTCGTAGGCGATCTCCGAGTACATCAGGCCGTGGGTGTTGGTGTCGATCTCGGCCCGCTTGGCCCGGTACTGCATGTCGACGTACTGGGGGATGGCGATCGAGGCGAGCAGACCGATGATGGCCACGGTGATCATCAGCTCGACCAGCGTGAACCCCTCGTCGGGTCTTCTCAGATCGCGCACGCCGCACTCCCCAGCCCAGTCTACCCCGGGCCCGGCTCGTCCGCCCACGGGCCGGGCGCGAGACCGCTATGCTGCCCAGCGTGACCCCGCTGATGCCCACCTCTGTCCTGCTGCTGGTTGCCTGCACCACCGGCGAGACGGGCGGGACCCCGGGGGCGCCGCCGGCCCCGCCCCGTCCCGACATCCTGCTCGTCACGCTGGACACCACCCGCTGGGACCGCGTCGACCTGGAAGCGCCGACCCACACCCCCACCCTCGCGGGTCTCGCCGCCGAGGGGGTGCGCTTCCCCCGGGCCTGGGCCCCCGTCCCCCTGACCCTGCCCAGCCACGCCTCGCTGCTGACAGGGACCGACCCGCTGTTCCACGGCGCCCGGAACAACGGGCGCTACGTGGTACCCGAGGACGTACCGGCCCTCGCAGAGGTCCTCGGAGAGGCCGGCTACCACACCGCCGCGGTCGTGGCCGCCTTCCCGGTGATGCGCGACTCCGGCCTCGCCCGGGGGTTCGACCTCTACGACGACGCGCTGAGCGGCTGGACCGACGCCCTGGGCCACTACCACCCGGAGCGCACCGCCACCCAGGTCACGGACGCCGCCCTGGAAGCCGCCGCCGAGCTGCCCTCCCCCCGGTTCCTGTGGGTCCACTACTTCGACCCCCACCGTCCCTGGCTCGCCCCGCCCCCCTTCGCGGCGGAGGCCGCGGACCCCTACGAGGCCGAGATCGCCTACGCCGACGCCGAGCTCGGGCGCCTGATCGCCGACCTCCCCCAAGGGACCGGCGAGCGCCTCACCGTCGTCACCGCCGACCACGGCGAGGGCCTGGCCGACCTGGGGGAGTCCGCGCACGGCGAGGTGGCCCACGGGCTCTTCGTGCACGACGCCACGACACGGGTGCCGCTGGTGATGAGCTGGCCGGGCACCCTGCCCGAGGCGGGCACGGCCCCGATCGACGCCCGGCTCATGGACGTGGCCCCGACGGTGCTGCGGCTGGTCGGTGTGGAGGTGCCGGACGCCATGCAGGGCGAGGACCTGGCGAGCGGCTGGGCGACGGCCGGGCCGGCGAGGCGCCCGATCTACGGGGAGAGCCTGCTCCCGTCGGAGGGGCTGGGCATGGCCCCCGTGCACGGGCTGCGGGTCGACGACCTGCGGCTCGTGCGCACGACCCGCAGCCGGCTCTTCGACCTCTCCAGCGATCCGGGCGAGTCCACCGACCTGGCCGCCCTCCGGCCGGAGGAGGTCACCCGCCTGGAGGCGGCGCTCGACCACTACATGGCGACCCTGGCCCACCCCGGACGCGGTCCCTCCCAGGACGTCCTCGACGACGGCACCCGGCAACAGCTCGAGGCGCTGGGCTACCTCAGCAGCGACCTCGCCGAAGTCGAGCCGGGAGGGCCCCGGATGGACCCCTACGACCACGTCCCGCTGGCCCGCTCCCTCACGGCCACGCCCACGTCCCCCGAGCAGCTCGACGGCGCGATCGCGGCCCTGGACGCTGCGCTCTCCGAAGTCCCCGGAGCGGCCGCGGGCTGGGACCTGCTGGTCCGCCTCGCCGAGCGGAAGAGCATCGGACTCGCCTTCGAGACCGCGAAGCGGGCCTCGGTCGAGCTCCCCGGTGAGCCCTTCTTCCACGTCGTCGTGGCGGAGTACGCGCTGCTGGATGGCCAGGTGGCGCTCGCCGAGGAGCACATGGCCCGGTTCCTCGCCCTGCTCGACCAGGGCGTGGTGGCCCCTCCGCGAGCCCTGGCCCGCGGCGCCGAGGTGGCGCTGAGCCTGGGACTGCCCGAGACGTCACTGCGCCTGCTCGACACCCTGGCCTCCCACATCCGGCGCTACGGGGAGCTGACCCCGGTCCGGGCTCGCCTCCGCCACGAGACCAGGGACTTCGCCGGGGCCGCCGCCGACTACCAACTCCTCCTCGAGGACCGCCCCGAGGACGTCGACGTGTGGCGCAACCTGGCCTATGCCCTCGCCGGCGGGGGTGACGAGGCGGGGGCCCTGGAGGCCGCTTCGCAGGCCCTGGCCCTCGACCCCGCCCAGCCGGAGCTGCTGGTGCGCCAGGCGCTGCTGCTGGCTCGACAAGGACGCCGAGCCGAGGCTCTGGACGCCTGCCGCGCCCACCAGCGGGCCGGCGGCTCCCACCCGGCCTGCGCCGACCTGCTCCGCGGAGACGGATCCGGCGAGGCCCCCTGACCCAAAACAGGAACGGGGCAGGTGCTCTCGCACCCGCCCCGAACCGGTCTGTCGACCTGAAGTCAGACGCTAGTACACGTCGTTGGCATCCAGGAAGACGGTGTTGATGGACTTGGTGGCCGTGTAGGTGGCCTCGGAGCCATCCGCATCCACGTCGCAGCGGCCGGTGACGGTGAAGTCAGCGCCGGGGGTGGAGGAGGAGGGGACCGTGGTGGCGACGGTGTAGGAGCCGCGCACCTTGCCGTCCGGCGACCAGCCGAGGTTCTGGTAGTCGCTGTTGCCAGCGCCCCAGGCCTGCTGCTTCTTGTTCACGGTGCCGCCCGGGTGGTCGGCCGCGGACAGGAACTGGTCGAACGCGGCGTCGTAGCCCATCTCAGCGGTCTTGATGCCGTCGACGTTGGAGGGAACCTCAGCCCTCTTGGCGCGGTACTGCATCTCGACGAAGTTCGGAATAGCGATGGCCGCCAGAATGCCGATGATGGCGACGACGATCATGAGCTCGACGAGGGTAAAACCCTTCTTCAGGGACTTGAGCATGTTTCTTCTCCCAGGCAGGTTTGCTAAGTGTCCAGTCTTAGTGGTGGTGGACGCTGGTTTTCTCTTCACGATCCGTGCCACTCCGGGAGATCCCCTGTCTACGCCGATCCTCCGAATTCCGAGACGAGATCCTGACAAAATGGGGCAGCTCCCAACTGACGAGAATTGTCACAGTGACGTGGTGTGTCAGATCTGATCCGGGGCCCCGCCGCCCCCTGGCTCCTGGCCGTGACCATCGCCCTGGTCTACGGACCGCAGCTCTTCGGCGAGTTCATCTGGGACGACCAGATCCTGGTCGTGGAGAACCTGCTCACCGACGACTGGCACAACCTGCCGCGCTTCTTCACGGTCTCCCTCTGGGAGTCCACACCGGTCGTCGACCCCGTCCGGTCCTTCTACCGGCCGCTGATGCTCCTGGAGCTGTGGCTGGACCGGGCCCTGGTCGAGCCCCCGGTGCCCTGGCTCCACCGCCTCCACAACCTCGCCTGGCACGGTGCCGGGGTGGCGCTGCTGTGGGCCTTGCTGGTCCGCCTGCGCCCGGGGAGGTGGCTCGCCCTTCCCGCTGCAGCGCTCTACGCGCTCCACCCCCTCCAGTCGGAGGTGGTCTCCTTCACCTCGGCCCGCAACGACGCCATGGCCTCGGCCCTGATGCTGGGAGCGCTGCTGGTCCTCTGGCCCGAGCGCGCCAGCCTCCGGAAGCTGGTCCTGGGCGGCGCCCTCTTCGGCCTCGCCCTGCTCAGCAAGGAGGTGGCCGTCGTCACCCCGGTGGTCCTGCTCGGCCTCGACCTCTGCCACCGCGGCCGGCTCGGGGGCCGCTCCCGCTACGTCGCGCTGGCCGCCGTGCTCGCCGGCTGGGCCGCCCTCCGACTCGCCCTGGAGCTCGAGACCCTGCTGTCCTGGCCGCGGGAGCCGATGCTGTTGCTGCGTCACTACGCCGAGGTGCTGGTCGTCCCGGGGGCCACGAGCCCGACGGCCTACACCACGGCCATCGAGCCCGGCTGGACCGGCCTGGTCCTCGCCGGCACCGGCCTGGCGCTGCTGGTCGGCCTCGGCGGGCGGCAGGCCTGGCTCGGCGTGACCTGGGCGCTGCTGGCGTTCCTGCCCTGCCTGCCCGCCGTGGCGGTGACCGATCAGCTCCCCTACCGCTACCTGACCCTGCCCCTGGCGGGCCTGGCCGTCGCCCTGCACGGCGCCTGGCCCCAGCGGGCACACCGGCTGGTGGGCGGGCTCGTGGTGGCCCTGCTCGCCGCAGGGACCTGGCTCAACGCGGCGCAGTGGGCCGACTCCCCTTCGCTGTGGCGGAGGGGCTGGGACCGCTCTCCGGGCCCCCGCGCCGCCTGCGGCCTCTTCAAGTCCCTCGAGGACGACCCGGCCCAGGCCCACCCCTGGCTCGACGCCGCCCTGGGCCCGCCACCTGCCCAGTACTGCTGCTTCTCGGCCACCCGCTTCTACCTGGACCAGGGCAACCCACAGCTCGCCATGACCTGGGGGCGCGAGGCACTGGCCCGTGGCTGCGACGAGAGCGGCGAGCTCCTGGGCCCCCTCGCCATCGCCGAGGCCGCCCTGGGGGAGTGGCAGGCAGCCGAGGCCCACGCCCGCGACGCCGTGCCCGACCCCACCGGCCTGGCGCCGGTGGTGCTCTCGGCCGCGGCCCTGCGTCGCGGCGACCGCACGGTCCTGGACACCTGGAGCGGGAAGCCCGCCCCCGAGGGGTCACGGCCCCTGGAGGACCAGGTGGACTGGCTGCTCGGCCTCGCCCGGGAGTAGGAGCCGTCCGATCAGCCGTCCAGCCCGCACTTGGCCAGGCGGTAGCGGAAGGAGCGGAAGCTCATGCCCAGCAGCGAGGCCGCCTTGGTCTTGTTGCCGTCGGTCCGGGCCAGAGCCAGGGCCAGGTAGTGTCGCTCCATCTCGCCGAGCAGCGCGTCCAGGTCGAGCCCCTCCGCGGGCAGGACGTCCTTGCTCGAGTCCGCGGTCTGGATGGCCCGGGCGTCCGAGGCCTCTCGCAGGGGACGGGGCAGCGACGCCCGCGAGATCTCGGCGCCGGCCTCCAGGGCCACCGCGCGCTCGATGACGTTCTTCAGCTCCCGCACGTTGCCGGGCCAGGCCCAGGCTTCGAGGACCCGCATGGCGTCCAGGGAGATGCCGCGGATGTCCTTCTCGTACTCCTCGGCGTACTCGGTGGCGAAGTAGCGCGCGAGGATCGGCACGTCCCCGTCCCGCTCCCTCAGCGGCGGGAGCTCGATGCGCACCACGTTGAGCCGGTAGTAGAGGTCCTCCCGGAAGCGGCCCTCCCGGACCTCCTCGTCCAGGTCCTTGTTCGAGGCCGCGAGGATGCGCACGTCGATGGGGACCTCTTCGACGCCACCCACCGGTGAGACCTTGCGCTCGGCGATCGCCCGCAGGACCTTCACCTGGGCGTGCAGCGGCATGTCCGCCACCTCGTCGAGGAACAGGGTGCCGGTGTTCGCGGCGGCGAAGGTGCCCACCTTGTCCCGGACGGCACCCGTGAAGGCCCCCTTCTTGTACCCGAAGAGCTCGGACTCGATGAGGGTCTCGGGGATCGCGCCACAGTTCACGGCGACGAAGGGTCCCTCCTGGCGGGCCCCCGAGTAGTGGATGGCCCGGGCGACCATCTCCTTGCCCGTCCCGGACTCGCCGAAGAGCAGGCAGTTGATGCGCGAGTCCCGGACCCGCGCCACCATGTCGTAGACCTCCTGGATGGCGGCCGACCGTCCCAGCAGGTTGCCGTACCAGTAGCGCTCCTTGAGCTCCTTGCGGAGCTGGAGGTTCTCCTGCTTCAGCCGCTTCAGCCCCAGGGCCTTGCGGATGTTGATCAGCAGCTCGTCGTTGTCGAAGGGCTTGAGGACGTAGTCCGCGGCGCCCATCTTCATCGCCTCGACCGCCGAGGCCGCGGTGCCGTACCCCGTGATCAGGATGACGGGGATCTCCAGCCCCGAGGTGCCCTGGATCTCCCGAAGGAGGTCCATGCCGCTGATGCCCGGCAGGTTCAGGTCGGTGAGCACGAGGTCGTAGGGGCGCCGGGACAACAGCCTGCGGGCGTCCTCGCCGGTGCTGGCCACGGTGGTGACGAAGCCCTCCCGGTTCAGCAGGATCGGCAGGAACTGACGCATGGAGAGATCGTCGTCGACGACCAGGATGCGCTCGTCAGCCATGGGCTTCCTCGGCGGGCAGTTCGTCGGTGGGGAGGTCTTCGGGAACGGGTAGCCAGATCGCGATGGCCGTGCCGCCGTCTGGCTCCGACCGGACCCAGACCGACCCGCCGTGCTCCCGGGCGACCCGCTCCACGGTGGCGAGCCCCAGGCCGGTCCCTCCCTGCCGGGTCGTGTAGAAGGGGTCGAAGACCCGCTCCAGGTCGTCCTCGGAGATGCCGACCCCCTCGTCGTCGACCATCAGCCGCACCCGCTCGCCGACCTGGACGACACTCACGTGGATGAAGCCGCCGGCCGGCATGGCCTGGGCCGCGTTGAGCAGGAGGTTCCACAGGACCTGGCGCATGCGCTCGGAGTCCAGCAGCAGCGGCGGCAGGTCCTCGAGGTCCACCACCACCTGGATGGACTCCCGGTACCGGTTGTCCTTGGCGAAGGTCTCCACCACCTCGTCCACGATGCGGCCGAGGTCGCAGAGTCCCTTGTGGAGCGAACCCGGGCGCGCGGCCTCCATGAACTCGGTCACCAGCTCGTTGATGCGCACGACCTCGCGCTGGATGATCTCGTGCAGGGCGTCGTCGGCCTGGCTCTTGTGGAGGAGCTGGACGGCGCCGGAGAGGCTGGCGAGCGGGTTCCGGACCTCGTGGGCGATGGCTGCGGCCAGGTGCCCGACCGCGTCGTAGCGCTCCTCCCGCTGGAGCTGCCGCTCGATCTCCCTCAGAGAGGTGACGTCCTCGAGTGTCAGCACGTTGCGACCGTCTGCCATCAGGGTCCGGGTCACGATGACGTTGC
Source organism: uncultured Enterobacterales bacterium (assembly GCA_964501915.1). Lineage (GTDB taxonomy): Bacteria > Myxococcota_A > UBA796 > UBA796 > CAJQPC01 > CAYFPX01. The sequence continues at coordinate 18,821 of CAZCVP010000035.1, read as the reverse complement.
GGAGGGAGTCCTCGGTCTGGACCGGCACCTCCCAGAGCCCGATCGGGTGGTCGTCCCAGCCGGGGATGACGTCTCCGGCGCTGGCGCTCTCCAGGCCGGGGAACAGCTCCAGGGCCCGGCGATTCGCCGATCTCAGGGTGCCGTCGGCGGCGACGACGGCCAGCCCCGAGCGGATGATCTGCGCGACCTGGGCCAGCTCGGCCTGCAGGCTCCGGCTGTAGGCCTCCTCGGCGATGAGCTGCCGACCCGCGGCCCGAAGCTGCTCGGCGAGCTGACCGCTCAGCATCGCCACCAGGAAGAAGCCGAAGATCGTGAGCAGGACCTCCGCGTACAGCGGCCCGGGGGAGCCGAAGGTCGCACGGGTCACCGGCCCGATCTGCATCCCCTGCAGCAGGCCGAGGGACAGATAGACCACCGAGTTGATGCTCGCCAGGATCAGCGCCCCCCGCTGGTACACCAGCGTCGACGAGGCCACGATCGAGAGCATGTAGAGCAGCGTGAAGATGCTCTCGGTCCCGCCGGTCTGGGAGACCAGGGCGGTGATGATGCCGGTGTCGGCGACGAGCTGGAGCCAGGCGAAGCGCTTGAGGTCACCCAGCGCCGGCAGCCCGGCCGCCGACAGGCCCATGACCAGGTACGTCGCAGCGACCAGGTAGAAGTAGCGACGGGGATCGAGGATCTGGGTGTCCGGCCCCACCACGAGCACCGCGGTCAAGCCCAACAACAGGGTCGCCAGCACCAGCCGCACGAGGATGTAGAAGACGACCCGACGCCTCAGGATCTCGTCATCGGCCTGGGAGGCCGTCCCGTGTCCCGGCCGCGGTGGGCCTGCGCGCTCCGTCACCCCGCGCCGATCGCGCTCGCCATGGTGAAGATCGGCAGGTACATGGCGACGACGAAGCCGCCGACGATGATGCCGAGGAACACCATGATCAGCGGCTCCATCATGGAGGTGAGGTTCTCCACGGCCTGGTCGACCTCGTCGTCGTAGAAGTCGGCGATCTTGGTGAGCATGATGTCGAGCGCACCCGTGCTCTCACCGACCGAGATCATCTGGCAGACCATCTCGGGGAAGACCTTGGACTCCGAGAGCGGATCGGAGATGTTGCGACCTTCGGAGATCGCCTCCCGGGCCTGGAGCACCGCAGCCTCGATGATCTTGTTGCCCGCCGTCCGGGCACAGATCTCCAAGCCGTCGAGGATGGGCACACCGGACGCGACGATGGTCCCCAGGGTGCGGCAGAAGCGGGCGACTGCGACCTTGGTGAGCAGCTCGCCGAGCACCGGCAGCTTGAGGAAGATGCCGTCGAAGATCACCCGACCGCGGGGGGTCCCGTAGGCGAAGCGCACCGCGTAGACCGTGGCGACCAGGGCACCCCCCATGAACATGAAGTTCTTCTGCATGAACTTCGAGAGGTTCACGACGATCTGGGTCGGACCGGGGAGCGCACCACCGAACTCGAGGAACATCGACTCGAAGGTGGGCACGACCTTGAGCAGCAGGACCGTGACCACCAGACCGGCCACGAGCATGACGATGATCGGGTAGGTCATCGCGCCCTTGATCTGCCGCTTGAGCTTCTCGTTCTTTTCGAGGAAGGTCGCCAGGCGGTTGAGGATGGTGTCGAGGATACCGCCGACCTCACCGGCCGCGATGAGGTTGCGGAACAGGTCGTCGAAGGTCTGGGGGAACTTCTTCAGGGCGTCGGCGAAGGTGGTCCCGGACTCGACGGACTCCTTGATGACCGAGAGCTGCTCGCGGAGCGTGGGGTTGGTGGCCTGGGCCGCCTGGATCTCCAGGCACTGCACCAGAGGCAGTCCGGAGTCGATCATCGTGGCGAACTGGCGCACGAAGATGACGAGGTCCTTGGTGGTGACCTTGGGCTTCAGGAAGCCGATCTTCGGCAGGGAGAGGGAGGCGCCCCCCAGTCCCCCCTTGGCCTTCACCTTCGTGGGGCTGATCTGCATCTGGCGCAGGCGGGTGCGGGCCGCGTCCTGATCCGGAGCTTCGACCTCGCCCTTCTTGACCTCGCCAGAGGATGTCCGCCCTTCATAGGCAAAGACCGGCATGGACGAGTCCTCCTGGGTGGTTCGCCCTCGGCGCAGTCTACTGGACCGGGGGTTGTCGCTGCAAGCGACGGCGGCCGTCGGGGCGAAGTCCGCCCGTCCCGGCGCGCCGGCGGGACTCCCTGCGCCGAGGCCCGCTGTAGGATGGACGGTCCCCGGAGTCTGCTTGGAGCCCCAGCCCAGATGACCGCCGAGTCCTTCTTTCTCTGGTTCCGGATCGTCCTCATCGCGGGGCTCGTCATCTGGCTCGCGCGCAACATCTGGAAGCGCCGGGCGCTCACCGACTTCACCATCCGCCGCTTCACCCGCCGAGGCTCTCGCCGGGTCCGCACCGTCCGCCACGAGGGGGAGCGGGAGATCCTGGACAAGGGCCTCTCGAAGACCCAGCGGCTGCGCCTGGGCCAGGCCGAGACGATCGCCCGCAAGCGAGAGCGCGAGCGGCTCGAGGAGGAGAAGGCCAGGCTGGCCCAGCGCAAGAAGGCCAAGGCCGCGTCCTCGGAGCACGCCGTGCAGATGATGGCAGAGCGCCAGGCCGACCGCTTCGACTTCGAGATCGACGAAGAGCTGAGCCGCGAGCCGACCTCCGAGGTGCTGAGCGACGTGACGGACGCGGCCGCGCGGAGCCACCCGGTCTCGACACCGCCGACCGACGCCGACGACGAGGTCTCGAACAGCGCGATCTCGTGGGCGGACCGCCGGGCCCAGGCCCGCCCCTGGGCGGTGGACGACTACACGCCGGACCTCTCCGAGCTGGGCCCGCAGCGCCGCAACACCCTCGGACCCCCGCCGGTGGCGCCGGGCCAGCGGAGCGTGATGCTCCGGCTGCGCAACCTGGACGAGGACCGCCTCGAGGTCGTGGCGAACGGGCGTCCCGTCGCCGAGCTGAACCAGGAGAAGGAGCTGGAGGTCCTCGCCCCGGCCGGCCCCCTGATCCTCGAGGTCATGCAGATCTCCGGGGACGGCTACTGCCGGGCCCGCCTCGACACCGGCGACGCGAAGCGCATCACCGTCAGCATCGCCAACAGCCAGCTCACGAGCTGCATGGCGGATGGCGGTCTCTGGCCGATGGACATCGAGGCGCGCAAGTCAGCCCGCAGCCGGGCCCAGGTCGGCGGCCCGGACTCCGCGCCGGCCGGCGACCGGCCCGTGCCCCCGTGGGAGAAGACGGGCTGGGACGTGAGCACCGGCTGGGACCTCAGCCAGGGCGTGGAGCGCGTCTCGCTGCGCATCCGCTCCAAGGACGGCGAGTGGGCCGACCTCTACGTGAACGGCTCGCTCCTGGCGCGGATCCGGGGCCACGAGGAGCTCGAGGCCTTCGTGCCACAGGGCAACCACCTCCTGGAGGTCCGCGAGTACCTGGCCGACGCTCCGTACTGCCGCGCCGAGCTGATCACCGGGGACACGCCGGAGATCCTGCTCGACATCCAGCAGGACACCCCCATCCGCAGCTTCAACCACCAGGGCTTCCGGCTGCTGGAGCGCTGAGGCCTCGACTCAGTCCGGAGCGGTGGAGCGCACGACCTCTTCCATCGAGGTCATGCCCTCGCCGAGCTTGGTCAGGGCCGACATGCGCAGGGTCTTCATGCCCTGGCGGATGGCCTCGCGCTTGAGCTCCATGGTGGAGGCACCGTTGAGCACGAACTCGCGCAGCTCCTCGGTCATCGGCATGATCTCGTAGACCGCGATGCGCCCCTTGTAGCCGCTGTTGTTGCAGGTCCGGCAGCCGGCGCCGCGCATGGCCTGGAACTCGTCGACCTGGTCGGGCGGCACGCCGATCTCGATGAGGGTCTCCCCGGGGATCTCCACGGGCTGCTTGCAGTCCACGCAGAGCTTGCGCACGAGGCGCTGGGCCCCGATGAGGTTCACGGCGCTGGCGACCAGGAAGGGCTCGATGCCCATGTTGAGCATGCGGGAGACGGTGCTCGGGGCGTCGTTGGTGTGCAGGGTGGAGATCACGAGGTGACCGGTGAGCGAGGCCTTGATCGCGATCTCGGCGGTCTCGAAGTCGCGGATCTCACCGACCATGATGATGTCCGGGTCCTGCCGCAAGAAGGACCGCAGCGACGCGGCGAAGTTGAGCCCGATGTCCTCGTGCATCTGCACCTGGTTGATGCCGAAGAGGTTGAACTCGACCGGATCCTCGGCGGTGGAGATGTTCACCGTGGACTTGTTGAGCTCACTGAGCGCCGAGTACAGCGTGGTCGTCTTGCCGGAGCCCGTCGGGCCCGTGACCAGGATCATCCCGTAGGGCAGGGCCAGGCAGACCTTGAACTCGGCCAGGGCGCGCTCCTCGAAGCCCAGCTTGGTCATGTCGAGCTGGAGGTTGGACTTGTCCAGGAGTCGGAGCACGACCTTCTCCCCCCACATGGTGGGCAGGACCGAGACGCGGAAGTCCATCTCCTTGCCGCGTCCCATCTTGAGCTTGATGCGGCCATCCTGGGGCAGGCGGCGCTCGGCGATGTCCAGGTTGGACATGATCTTGAGGCGCGAGGTGATGGCGTGCTTGAGCTTGGCCGGCGGCTTCATGACCTCGTAGAGCACGCCGTCGATGCGGTAGCGGATGCGGAACTGCTTCTCGTAGGGCTCGCAGTGGATGTCGCTGGCGCCCTTGCGGATGGCGTCGAGCAGGATGAGGTTCACCAGCTTGACGACCGGGGCGTCACCGGCGGACTTCTCGAGGTCCAGGACGTTGATGTCCTCCTCGACCTCCTCGATCTCGAACTCCTCGTCCTCCTCCGCGAAGTCCATCATGACGTCTTCGAAGGTGACGTTGGAGGTGTAGTACTTCTCGATCGCCTCGGCGATGGACTGCTCGGAGGCGACGACGACTTCGATGTTGAGGTTCGTGACGAACTTCACGTCGTCGATGGCGTAGATGTTGGACGGGTCCGCCATCGCCACGATCAGGGTGTTCCCGGCGCGGTTCACCGGGATCACCTGGTGGCGCATGACCACCTCCTTCGGCACCAGCTTGAGCACCTCGGGGTCGATCTCGAATTCGGCGAGGTTGATGCTCGGGACGCCGTACTGCTTGGACAGGAAGGCGGTGAGCTCGTTCTCCTCGATGTAGCCCAGCTTGGTCAGGTGGTACCCGAGGCGGCCACCCTGGCCACGCTGCTCCTCCATCGCGGACTGGAGCTGCAGGGGGGTGATGAGCTTCTCGCGGACCAGAAGCTCGCCGAGGCGCTGGGATCCGGGGCCTTCAGCCATGAATCGTCTCTCCGGAGGACGGGAGGCGGGAGGCCGTGCTGGCTCCCTTCGGGCCAGAGTCTACACGAGAGGTCCCGCCGCGCCGATCAGCCCTGCTCCTCCCACAGCAGCCGGGCGGCGATCTCCGTCACGCCGTCCAGCGAGGAGCGGGCGAGCAGGGCGTGCCCGAGTCCGTGCTCTTCCCAGTAGACGAGGCCGTAGCCCGGGAGCTGGTGACCCTGGAGGGTCGGACCGCTGCCCTCGTCCGGGCGGGACACCCGGTCCGGCGTGCGCTGGATGACGATCGGGGCCCCCGTCACCGTCACGACCCGATCCCCGCCCGGGCCGACCCAGACCCTGGCGACCCGCTCCCCGTCCCAGATGGCCCCCTCCAGGGCGAGCCCCTGGCTCCCCAGCGCCTCCATGACGCACAGCACCGCCGGGGCACCCGCGGCGAGCAGCCTGCCCTGGAGCTCACCGGGATGCCTCTCCTCGATCATCTCCTGGGAGCCGATCCAGGCGGCGTGCAGCAGGCGCTCCAGGGGATCGAGCTCCGGAGTCGCCTCGGTGTTGCTGGCCTGGGTCCAGATGCACAAGATGAGGGTCACGGTGACCACCACCGCCGCCAGCAGACTCCAGATGCCCGCCAGGGTTCGCGGCCCCGCCGCCGGCGCGGGACCCAGGCCGCGCAGGTCAGCCGGGGCTCCACGGCGATGCGTGGCGGCGCAGAGGCGCTCCGCGTCCTGGATGGTCGCCAGCAGCTCGCGGAGGGAGGGGTCGTCGTGCAGGGCACGCCGCACGCGGTCGGCCTCGGCGCCCTCGAGCTGGCCCGCCCGGTAGCACGGCAGGAGGCGGATGATGTCGGCTCGGTCCATGGAGGTCACCGCTGCAGCTCCCCGATCACCCGCCAGGTGGCCGCCGCTCGTGCCTGGCGCACGACGGACGGTCGGACTCCCGCGAAGCGGGCGACCGCTTCGTGGGTGCAGGGGGTGAGAAGGGTGAAGAGGTAGATCAGGCGCAGCTCCGGGGGGGCGGCCTGGACGGCGCGCCGCGCAGCCTCCGGATCCCGGTGCATGGCTCCCTGCTTCGGAGCCGGGCTGGAGACCATCCACTGGTCGGGGTCGATGCCCGAGAGCGGCGGAAGTTCCAGCGCCGCGTGCAGGGCGACGAACAGCTTCTCGAAGGGGATCTCGACCCAGGTGGGGTCGGCCGGAAGGTGCTGAGCGCCGGCGGCCAGCGCATCGCGCGCCGAGAGCAGGGCGGCGACAGCCTGCCCCTCGGGCACCAGGGCACAGGCCACGGACCACGCGTCGTCGACGATGCGCTCCCACAGGGCAGCGAGCGCGGTCGGGTCCCGGTGGCGCACCTTCCGGATCAGCCGGGCTTCCACGAGATCCAGCAGCTCGCCGGGCCCGGATCGTCTGCCGCTGAACCTGGTCACGCGCACACCGCCCATCGGAGCCGGGATGGTAACCAGGTCGGGGTAGCATCCCGCCATGTCCGCCGGATTCGCCCTCCTCCTCGCCGCGCTGACGGCCTGCGCTCCCGACAAGAACCCCTTCGCAGGTGCGGACCCGCTGGCGGCCTATGACGCCGAGTACGCCCTGATCATGAACCGACTGGGCGTGGCGGAGACGGACACCACCCGCAACGTCCTCAACAGGGAGGCCCGGGACCGCAAGATCCGGCGCCAGCAGCACCGGGTGGCCTTCTTCCGGGACCCGACCTTCCGGGCCCTGCTCGAGCAGGCCCGTGGCCACGCCGACCCCAAGGTGGCGAACCGGGCCGAGGCCTTTGCCCGCCACGCCGTGTTCCTCCGCTCCTGGACCGAGGAGGAGAAGGCCCGGGAGACCGAGCTGCTGGCCCGCATCGACGAGCTCCGCAACGAGGACAGCTCGTGGACCTCCCAGGACGGCCAGGTCGAGATCCAGCTCCGCGGTCGCTGGGACCGCGTCTCCCGCGGGGCCGACGAGCACGACATCGCCACCCGCCAGGCCCTCGCCGAGGCCTGGGTCGAGAACCGGATGAGCTGGGTCGGCACGGAGCTCGAGGAGCTGGTGCGTCTGCGCAACGAGGTGGCCCGCAGAGAGGGCTTCTCCTCCTACTGGGAGCTGGCGCTCTTCCACCGCGGGCTGACCCCCGAGCGCGTCCAGGCCATGGCGGCCGAGCTCACCGCGCTGGTGAGGCCGATCAACGAAGCGAGCGCCCGAGCCCGCAGCGAGACGGCCGCGGCCCGCGGGCTGCCGATGGACTTCGCCCACGATCCGCTGCTCGACCGCCTCGCGGGCCTGGACACGGACCTCTCGGAGGCCACGGGGTGGTTCGACGCCGACCTCGCGGAGTCGAGGGTCGCCTCCGCCTTCTCGGACCTGGGCCTGTCGATCGACGGCATCCAGGTCTACACCGGCCCCTCCCGCTATGTCCGGCCCGGCGCCTACAGCTACCCCCTGAAGCCGCCGGACCACGCGGCGGTGATCATGAGCGTGGACTCGCGGTGGGGCCCCTGGCCCTACCGGGCCCTGACCCACGAGCTCGGCCTGGCGAGCTGGTGGCGCATGCTGCCCCCGGAGGCTGCGGCCTCGCCGGTGCTCTGGCAGCCACCGACCCCCTGGTTCGAGGGCTATGGCCAGTTCTTCGAGCGCATGGTCTACCTGCCCGACTACCACGGTCGGTACGTGCCGGAGCTTCCCGAGGACCAGCGGGTGTCGCTCGCCGCGAGCCTCCAGCCCGACGCCGTGGACATCATCACCTGGTACCTGGGCTGCACCGAGGTCGAGCGGCGGCTCTATGAGCGGCCCGGCGCCTGGCAGAGCCTGGCCAGGGAGGCCGCAGACCTGGAGCGCTCCCTGCGGGGCTGGTCCTGGGCGGCCCCGGTCACCGCGGAGGGTCTGGCCTGGACCTCGTTCCTCGAGTCCAGCCTGATGCTCAACTTCCCCGGCTACGTGCAGAACTACCTGTTCGCCTATCCCACCGAGGCCACCCTCTGGGAGGTCGTGGCGGCGGCGGTCGGCGAGCCGGTGATCGGCAACGCCAAGGTCGGTCCCTGGATCCAGGCCGAGCTGGTCGGACCGGTGAGCACGGGGACCTCCTTCGAGGACCGCCTCGTGGAGCTCGCGGGGAACGAGTCGACCACGGCGGCTCTGTCCCGCTTCCTGTCCGGCGATCGACCGGACTGACCGGGAGGACGCAGGCGTTCCCCAATCCTCCCCGCTGCAATAGGGTGCCGGTGTGCTCCTGCTGATGATGATGGCCTGCCCTCCCAAGCAGGGTGCTGCGCTGGGACCGGCCGTGCCGGTGCTGCCGGCCATGGCGGCTCCGATGTACGCCTGGTCCCACGGCGCCTCGCCCGACGAGGCGGTGGCCCTGCTGGCCCAGGGGCTGGCCTGGGACGAAGGGCTCTCGGGCGCCGCCGCGACCCTGGCCCTGGACCTGACCGCCGGCCAGTCCATCGACCACCCCCAGGTCCGCTGGGCTGCCTACCGGTCCGGCTGGCCCCATCCCGTCCAGGACGTCGTGGTCCAGGAGGTCTCCAACGGCGAGGTCCCCGCTCGACCGGCGGGACTGGAGGGCGCCGCCGCGGTGGGCGTGGCGCGGGCCCGGGGCTCGGCGGGCGACGTCTGGGTCTGGGCGACGAGCACACCGACCGTCGATCTCGAGTCCTTCGCCCGGGAGCAGGTCCTCGGGGCCCGCTTCGAGGCCCAGGCGGTCGGAGGCGGCGAGCTGGCCTACCGACTGGCCTCTCCCTCGGGCGAGATCACCGAGGGACCGACCCTGCTCGATGAGCAGGGGGAGTGGTTGCTGGAGCTCGGCACCGGGTCCGGAGCCGCCGTGGTGCCGCTCTACGTGGACATGCTCACCCCCGCGGACGCCCCCTACCCCTGGGTCCACGAGACCCCGGCCGACACCGCCACGGCCAGCGAGCAGGCCCTCACGGTGCTCGACGAGTATCGGGCGGAGTTCGACGTCTCCGTCTTGGAACCCGACCCGCTGTTGGACAAGGCCGCCGCCCGGGCCCTGGCGGCCTGGACCGCCGGTACCCCCCTCCCCCCCCCCGAGGAGCGCCTCGGCAAGCTCGGCATGGGCGGCCACGTCGCGGAGCTGGCCTGCACCGGTCCCAGCGTGCCGAGCTGCCTGGACCAGCTCTACTGGTCGGTCGACCACCGGGGTGAGCTGGTCCACCCCGACCTCCAGTACGTGGGCCTCGCCACCTCGATCGGACCCGGCGGGGTCTCCCTGGTCATCGACCTTGCCCAGGAGTAGCGCCTGGCTCCTGGTGGCAGGGCTGTTGCTGGCCGGCTGTCGCCCTCCGGCCACCTCGGCCGAGCGGCGCGAAGAGGTGCGCTTCCGGCCCGACCCGACCGCCGCCAGCGCCGAGGCCGCCTGGCTGCTGGACCGGGTCCCGGGCGCCACCTGGGACCGCGGTCTGGCCCACGCCGTGCGCCTGCTGACCGCGGCAGCCACCGACCGGGGGGCCCGCCTCACGCCGGCGGCCATGGCCGACGCCAGGTCCGCCGCCGGCTACCCGGGCAACGCCCGGTTCGCGCGGGAGCTGACCGGCGGGGCCTGGCCCGAGCGGCTGGCGCGCGAGCTGGAGATCGCCGCGCTGTCCCGGCCTCAGCCGGTCGACGTCGCCCTGGCTCGCCGGACCTACGGCGACGACACGACCCTGTGGATCGGCGCCATCGCCCACCGCCCGGCGCTGCTGGACCCCATCCCCCGGGACCTCGACCTCGACGAGATGGTGCCGGTGGCGATCGAGGTCCTGGACCCTGGGGGCGGCGACGTGCTCGGCCGTGTGCCGCAGCCGGTGCTCTTCGTCGCCCCACCCGCCGGTCCGGTCATCGCCCACGAGCTCAGCACCGAGCGGGCGCTGTGGGTGGACGACTTCCACCTCCCGGGCACCTACCGGCTGGAGGTGGTCGCTCGGTCCGACCGCGACACGCAGGTGGTGCTGTGGTGGACCCACCACGTCGAGGGCTCGCCCGCACCCCCGGTGACCCTGCCCCGCGCCGTCGACGGTCCCCGGGACCCGATCGGGGCCACCGACGCGCTCTACGGGGCCGTGAACGACCTGCGCCGGGAGGCCGGGTTGCGTCCACTCGAGCGCTTCCTGCCCTTCGAGTCCCTGGCCCGCGAGCACGCCGCCTGGATGGCCTCCCACGGCACCGTGGCCCACCGCATCGAGGGCGTGACCGGTGGCGTGGCGGCCCGGGCGGCGGCCTCCTGGCACCCGCGGGCCCGCCACCGGGAGGACCTCGCCGCGGCAGCCACCTGGCAGGACGCCCTGGACATGGTGAGCCTGTCCCCGGGTCACCTCCGCAACCTGCTCTGCGAGAGCTGCTCGCACCTGAGCGTCGGCGTGGCCCTGGAGCCGGTGATCGCGCGACCACCGCGCCTCTTCGTGGTGCTGGAGGTCCTCGAGTTCCCGGAGGGCGTGCCCCGGCGCAGCCGCGTCGAGGGCCGGGTCACGCCCGACGGCTGAGCTCCGACAGGGGCGCGAGGCCCGGATCCGTCGGTTAGGCTGCGCCCTTCTCACCGTCCCCGGAGACACCGGTCACCGATGCGCATCCTGCTCGTCCAGGCCTTCACAGCCCTCGACATGGAGCTGGTCTGGCCGATCGGCCTGAACTACCTCGCCGCCCACCTCCCCGAGGAGCACCACGTCGAGATCTTCGACGCCAACCTCGTGCGAGAGGAGGCCGACCCCTACGACGCGGTGGCCCGGAAGGTCGCCGAGTTCCAGCCGGACGTCGTCGGCATCAGCCTGCGCAACATCAAGGTCGCCACCCCCGGCCTGCACAACGACGACTTCGAGCCCCAGCAGCGGACGGTCCAGGCGATCCGCGGCGCCGCACCTGGCGCCCGGATCGTGATCGGCGGCACCGGGTTCTCGCTCTACAGCGACCTCTTCATGGAGAAGCTGCCGGAGGTCGACTTCGGCGTCTGGGGGGAGGGCGACACCCGCTTCCCGCTGCTGCTGGACAACCTCGATCGACCACAGCGGGTGCCGGGGCTCTGGTACCGGGACGGCGGCGAGATCACCTACACCGGCCAGCCCCCCTCGCTGGACTTCGCGGCGCTGGAGCACACCCGCAAGGACCTGGTGCCCTTCGAGCCCTACGCGAAGAGCTCGTACGTGAGCGTCGGCCTCCAGTCGAAGCGGGGCTGTGCGCTGCACTGCTCCCACTGCAGCGACACCTACCTGCTCGGCAACGCCGTCCGCCAGCGCCCGCCCTCGGACGTCGTGGACGAGATGGAGGTCTTCGTCTACGAGTGGGGACTGAAGCACCTCTTCTTCTGCGACCAGATCTTCAACATCCCGGTCCGCCACGCCATCGACATCTGCAAGGAGATCGTCGATCGCAGGCTCGAGGTCCGGTGGTCGGCCTGGTTCAACGAGAAGGCCGTGACCCTGCCCGACGAGCTGCTCATCTGGTTGAAGCGTGCCGGCTGCGGACTGCTCTCCTTCAGCCCGGACCACGTCGACGACCGCATGCTGAAGAACCTGGACAAGAACTTCCGCCACAAGGACCTCGTCCACGGCTACCGGATCGCGAAGAAGTACGACATGGACGTCGAGTACAGCTTCTTCCTCAACAGCCCGGGAGAGGACTGGCGCTCGCTGATGAGCATCCTCACCTTCCTGGCCAAGGCCAAGCTGCACCTCGGCGGCAACATGCGGATGTTCACCCTGCTGATGATGCAGCCGATCCGCATCTACCCCCACAGCCGCCTCCACCAGCTCGCTGTCGAGACCGGTCTCGTCGACCGGGACGCGGACCTCATCGAGGGCCAGTTCTGGAACCCGGGCTCGCTGAGCTACGCGGTGGCCGGCATCCAGGCCGGCGCACAGCAGCTCTACAAGGCACGCAAGACCTGGCAGAGCCTGAGCGGGAGCGACCGCAGCCTGGCTCTCTGATTCCGAGTGGGGGTAAAAAGGCCGTTCGATCTCGCCGATATCGGGGGTATCCTACGTCGGTGCCCTGGACGGGCACTGGGTGGAACCAAGGGAGTCCAGGATGGGACCAAGGCGAGCTTTGCCCCTGTCTCTCGGTGTTTTGGCGGTCGCACTCTCTGGCTGCGCGCCGGAGTTGGAGGCAGAGGGTCTCGGGCACGAAGCGGAGATCAAGGCCACCTTGACGGTCTGTCCGGGTAGCGGCGATCACGCGACGATCAGCGCGGCCCTGGCGGCGGCCAGCGATGGCGACACCATCGAGGTCTGCGCCGGGACCTACTACGAGAACCTCTCGATCTCGGGCATCGGGGTCGACCTGGTCGCCACGGACGGCGCCGGCTCCACCACGATCTCCGGCTCCGGAGCGGGCACGACGATCGCTGTGGGGAGGGACGGGATCGTCTCGATCGAGGGCTTCACCATCAGCGGTGGCTACAGCATGTCCCAGGGGGCGGGGGTGCACTGCTACAAGGGCGAGCTCACCCTCACCGACAACACGATCCAGGCCAACACCGGGTACCGGGGCGGCGGGCTCATGTCGGAGCGCTGCGACCTCGTGGCGACCGGGAACACCTTCTACCTCAACTCGGTCACCGACCGGGGAGGCGGGGCCTACCTCAAGCGCGGCAGCGGCGAGTTCCAGAACAACACCCTGCTCGACAACTCCGCCCGCCGCGGTGGCGGGGTCTACATCTCCAAGGCCAACGACGTCCTCTTCAGCGGCAACGACGTCACCTCCAACACGGCCACCCAGTACGGTGGCGGCCTCTACGCCACGAGCGAGCCCCAGGTCGAGGGCAACACCTTCGACTCCAACTACTCCTACGCCTACGGCGGGGGGGCCTACCTCTACAAGCCCACCGGCGGCAGCTTCGACAGCAACACCTTCACCGGCAACTACGCCCCCGGCGATGGTGGGGCGCTCTACGCCCGCTGGATGGCCATGGACGTCACCAACAACCTCTTCGACGGCAACGCGTCCAGCGACGACGGCGGTGCGGCGCGGCTCCACCGGGCCACGGGCACCTTCGGGGGCAACACCGTCATCAACAACACCGCTGGCGACGACGGCGGCGGCATCAAGAGCTGCCACGGCTACACGACCTTCGAGGACAACTACTACGAGGGCAACTACGCCGGCGACCAGGGCGGCGGCCTGGAGATCGACAACGAGGGCGGCCACGTCTACCGCGAGGTCTTCGTGAACAACACGGCCCGCCACGGCGGTGGGCTGCACATGTGGGACAACCTCAACGCCCAGGAGGTGGTCGACTGCGTGATGAGTGGCAACAGCGTCACCAAGTGGGGCGGCGGCTTCGAGATCGAGGACAACCCTTACAGCGTCACCCTCCGCAGCAGCGTCGTCTCCGACAACACCGCCGCGGACGGGGGCGGTATCTCCGTCACCCGCTACGCCGAGCTGATCCTGGAGAACGTGCTGGTGACGGGCAACACCGCCACGGACGACGGCGGCGCCCTCTTCATGCGGAAGAGCAGCACCGGGACCTTCGTCAACTCCGTCTTCAGCTACAACGACGCCCAGGGTGGCGGCGTGCTGGACGTCAACGACTCGCCGGGTCTCGATGTCACCAACATGATCATCAGCCACAACAGCGGCGGCGACGGCGTGCGCATCCGCGGCGACATGCCCGACGTCTGGGCCTACAACGACGTCTGGGGCAACGGCGACGATGGCTACAACCGGACCTTCGGCGACCAGACGGGAGTCAACGGCAACATCGCCGAGGACCCGGTGTTCGTCGACGCGGGCAGCGACGACTTCAGCCTCGACGGCTCCAGCCCGTGTGTGGATGCGGGGGATCCGTCGGTGAGCGATCCGGACGGGACGCGGTCGGACATGGGGGCTTATGGCGGGCCCGGAGGCGACTGGTAGGCCGGAGGCCGGACAGTCCCCGCAGGGACGCCACAGCGAGCTCGCCGGAGGCAAGTGGAGACTCTGGAGGGCGCAGCCCGAGGAGTTGGGCCGGGGGGCTCATGGTGACACTAGCCGTAGGTGATCCGCACCCCGCCGGGTGACAGGGTGACGTGGTCGAGGAGGCGGTCCAGCGCCTCGCGGCGCTCTTCGAGGGGGCGGCTCGTCCAGGCTTCGAGGACGGCGGCTCAGGAGGCGTCGGGGTCGACGGTGCCGGCGAGGCGCCGAGGCCATCCAGGCGGGTCGACCCCGGGAGGCCTCCCGAGCCCGGTCGGTCTTCGGTCGCCGAGCCGGGCGGCCCTGGAGCATCGCGCCCCGCGAAGACCCCCACACCGACGAGCGCGGTCCAAGCCTATGCGCCAGCCTTCACCGTGACGCCCGGGCAGGCTGCTGCGACCCGGGCGTGCAGATCCCGGTCCAGCGTGTACAACGGCGCCTCCTGGAGGACCGCAAGCGCGACGTACACCGCGTCGTACGCCCGGAGCCCGGCCGCACGAGCGACCTGGGTCGCCTGGGCCAGCAGGGCTTCATCGACGGGAAAGCCGTGGAATCGTGGACCCCGCACCAGCGCGTCGACCAGGTCGATGACCTCATCGCCCTCGCCGCGGCGCGACAGCGCGGAGATCACTTCGACGCGAAACAGCGCCGGAACGAGATAGGGCAGCGTGTCTGGATGGCTCTCGAACAGCGCCCGCGCCTGGTCGTGGTGGCGCTCGGCCGGAGAGATCGTGGCCACGAAGACCGAAGCATCCAGGACGGGATTCACCGCCTGCCCTCGGCGATCAGCTCCACCGCGTCGAAGGGACCGGGCGGTCGCTCGAGCCGGTACAGGCTCTTCATCAGCGCACGAACCGAGGCCACTTCGGGATCGGTGAGCGGTCGAGGCCCGGCTGACACCGGTATCACCCGCGCCACAGGCACTCCATCGACGGTGATGATCGTCTCCTCACCCCGCGTCCGCACCGCCCGAACGACCTCCGAGAGGCGGGCCTTTGCGTGAGAGATGCTGACTGCCGTGCTCATCTTGACCTCATCTGACCAATATAGTCGCATCAGACCTTACCCTCAACGGCTCCACGACACCCCGAGCTGCCCGTCCCCGGGCCCGGGCCCGACGACGCCCGAGACCACGGGAAGCCGGGAGCCTCTCCCCCCAGAACCTCACCCCAGCCCGACCACGACCCTCGCTCGCAAGGCCCGCTCCGCCGCGGTCGAGAGCGCGCTGGCGGCCCAGTGGCCGCAGCGGCACGGCTCACCCCGACAGCGGCGGCTGGCGCTCGAAGAGCTACCTCAGGTACTCCAGCTCCATCGCGTACAGCGACGCCCCCTGCCAGATCGCCGCGGGCATCGGGCCCTCGTCCACGGCGGGCACGTACGTGGGCTCGCCGTTCCAGTCGAGCACCGCGACCCCGCAGTCGGCCTCCATGCCCACGGCATAGGCCATCTCGAAGGCCATGTCGTCGCCGTAGGCCGAGCTGACCACGTAGCCGCCGACCAGGTGGGGCTCCCAGAAGACCTCCCAGTCGTCGGTGTTGGCGGCCAGGTACTCCGCCACCCGGATCGACTCGCCGAAGGCCCAGCCCCAGGTGTGCTGCTCGATGAGGTCCCGCAGGTCGGTGACGCCCCACTCGTTGGCGGCGATCGGTGGGCAGTCGGTGTAGCCGTCCCGCAGCACGAGGTCCCAGGCGTCGAAGAGCAGGCCCCCGGTGTCGGTCAGCCAGGGCTGGGCCGCCGGGACCGACTCGGACAGGTCGTAGTAGATGGCACACCAGCTCTCGCCGCCTTCGTCGGCGACGTTCACGGTGAAGTAGCTGGACACGGGAGAGCCGTTCCAGACGAGGTCGTGGAGCTCGCTGTCGTCGACGGCGGCCACGAAGCCCGGCATCATCCAGCGGGGTCTCCAGGGCTCTCCCTCCGCGGGGCTGCCGTCGTAGAGGGGGACGTTCGGGTACTCCTCGCAGACCTCCTCGGTGCCCGTGTCGCCGGTGTCGGTCCCGGTGTCGCCGGTGTCGGCGGTGTCGGTCTCCCCCGAGTCGACGGCCGCGGTGTCGGCGGCGGGCAGGTCCACCTGGAGCGTCGAGACGCCGCAGGCCAGCAGGGTCGTGAACAGCATGGGCGCACCGGAGGGGGACGGGGTCAGGGTAGCTGACGGTCGCACAGGTGGTGGGCGCGAGTGGACGTCCGCTAAGGGTGCGTCAGCCAGGCCCCGAAGACCACCAGCCCGTCCTCGACATAGGGCGCCTCCGCCTGCTGCCACGCCAGGGCCTCGTCCGGCGCCACCTCGAGGCCCTGGAACTCCGGGATGGGCAGCAGCGCCAGGCTCTCGGCGATGGCCGGTTCCACGATCTCGATCAGGGTGTCCCAGCCGGCGTCGAGGAGCCCTCCCAGGTCGGGCCAGCCCTCCAGGCGGTGGGAGAGCACCCAGACGGCGTCGAGCTGCAGCTCCAGCTCCGGCTCCAGCGCCCCATCCGCCGCGCCGAGGCCCAGGCCCAAGTCCTCGTCGACCAGGTCCACGGCGAGGGTCAGCAGGACCTCCCCCTTCGGCCGCCTCAGCTCGACCCGCACGTCCGGCACCTCGAGTCTCAGCGTGCCCTCCCCCTCCTCCTCTCCGGCGACGTCGTCGACCAGGGGCCGGTGGGTGACCCGCCAGTCCAGCACCCAGGGCCCGGCGTCCAGGGGCAGCTCCCCCGGCCCGTCGAGGGCCTCCTGCCCCGCCAGCAGCCCGGCATCGGCGGAGGCCGCCAGGACCTGGTTGAGGGCCCCGAGACCGACGGAGATGCGCGCGTCCACCGGTGTGCTCCACCAGGTCTCGCCCCCCGTCTCCGGACCCGCCAGCACCTCCGGGGCATAGATCGGCGCTCGGGGCTCTTCGGAGATCTCCGATGGGGCCGCCCAGGTGTCGTAGCGGGCGGTGATGCCCTGGGCGGCCCAGGCGTCGTCGGGGTCGACGCGCCGCTCGACCACGCTGGTCAGCTCCGCCTCGAGCACCAGCCCGTCCGTCGCGGCGTCCAGCTCCCAGCTCCCCAGCACCGCCTCCAGGCCAGCCGAGAGCTGGGTGGGATCCGGACGCCCCTCGTCCCAGGCGCCGTCCAGCACGGCGGCCGCCGTCGCGGCCACCGAGGGCAGCAGCGCCTCGACCTCCGGCGCCAGCACCGGGTGACCGCACAGGGTTGAGGCCTCCACGTCCAGCCAGCCGGCCCTCATCTCGGTGACCGAGACGTCGTCCTGCCACGCCGCCAGCCAGGCGGGCTCCTCGCCGGGCGCCAGGCCAACCGGCACCGCTCGACCCGCCGCCGAGGTGGCTCCGAAGGGCAGGTCCTCGCAGCGGCTCTCTGCCGGCGGAATCTCCCGCGCCGGAGCCAGGGGACACGGCCCTTCGCTGTAGGTGTCGCCCCGGTAGACCAGCCAGGCCTCCAGGTCCACGTCCACCGTCCCGCGAGGCCACTCGTGGGTGGTCCAGGCGAGCACGGCGTCGTCGGCGCTCTCCAGGGCGATGCCGTGGCCCCAGGTCCAGAGCTCCACCAGCGAGGCCTCGGCCCGGTCCACGCAGACCTCGAGGTCGGCCCGGGACGGCAGGCCCGGACGCCACTCGTAGCCGTGGACCGCGACCGCCGCCTGCCAGGCGCCGGGGGCCTGGAAGTCCAGGGCGTTCTTGCAGCCGACGATCGCCGTGCCCCCGGCCAGCAGCGCCGCGGCGTCGGCCGCCACCGCCGCCTGCAGCTCCGGCGGAGCCTCGGCGAGCGGCAGGCAGACCGGCGGATCGGAGCTCGACGCGGCCGCCGGCACGCCGGCCCCGATGCGACGGGCCAGCACGGCGTCGAGGGGGGCCAGGGGCTCGGCCGGCACCTCGAGGGCCAGCGGGTCCTCCATGGCGTCCAGGCCCGAGGCCGTCAGGGTCACCTCCAGGCCGTCCTGGAGGACGAGGTCGGCGGCCAGCAGGGGGACCTCGGTGGGCGCCCAGGATCGCAGGTCCAGGAGCACCACCCGGTCCCGACCCAGCGGACCCGGACCCCAGACGCCGTCCACGGGGCCTCGCAGGTCGACCTCCAGGTGGCGCCAGGTCCGGCTCGGCCTCGGGCGCAGCCTCACCCACTCCGCGTGCCGGGCGAGCCCCGCCTCGTCGGTCTCGACGACCACCGTGTCCCCCGAAGGACCCAGCACTACCGCGTAGTGGGTCAGCGGCTCGCCGTGGACCTCGACGCTCAGCTCGACGTGGTCGCGGTCGAGCGCGGACCCGGCCGCGGGGGCCACGATGCGGACCTCCGCCGCCCAGGCCGTCACGGACACCGCCAGCAGCCAGGGGATCATCGAGGAGTCGACCCCCAAAGACCAGCCGGCGTTCCGGTCGACGTAGACTGGCCGGACGTCGGAGGTCCCATGTCCACCCTGGTGCTCATCGCCCTGCTCACCTTCGGCTGTCGCAACAAGGATGACACAGGGGACACCGGCACCCTGGTCGTGACCGACGACACCGCCACCGTCGCCGTCGACAGCGACAGCGGCGAGACCGGCACCGAGCCGATCGACGCCGACCAGGACGGCTACCCGGTCGACGTCGACTGCGACGACGAAGACGACGCCGTGCACCCCGACGCCCCCGAGGCCTGCAACGGCCACGACGACGACTGCGACCGCCTCGTGGACGACCAGGACCACGACCAGGTCCACGGCCAGACC
>CAZCVP010000034.1:0-49853 GCA_964501915.1 uncultured Enterobacterales bacterium | reverse complement strand
CCTGTGCACTACCCACCCCGGCACCACCATGTCCTAACACCCCATCGAGGTCCCCCCGGTCCTCCCCCCGCTCTACGGGGAGCCGACGGTCCCCTTCTACTTCAACGGGGACCGACGGATGGCGCGACCCGGCGAGATGATCTCCTCGGCGCTCTTCGCCGCCGGCATCCACGTCTTCGGCCACCACCCCCGCGACGGCGCTCCCCTCGGCCTCTTCTGCGCCAACGGCCAGTGCGCCCAGTGCACCGTGGTCGCCAACGGGGTGGCGGTGAAGTCCTGCATGGTGGCGGCCACCGAGGGCATGATCGTCACCTCCTGCGACGAGGCCCCCGCCCTTCCCGTGATCAGCGAGGTCCCCACGATCGGCGAGACCCGGTCTGAGCAGGTGGACGTCTTGATCGTCGGCGCCGGCCCCGCCGGCCTGTCGGCGGCGGTCGAGCTGGGTCGCCTGGGGCTGTCGGTCCTGATCGTGGACGACAAGGACCGGCCCGGTGGCAAGCTGGTGCTCCAGACCCACAAGTTCTTCGGCTCCATCGAGGACTCCCGCGCCGGGACGCGGGGCGTCGACATCGCCCGCGAGCTGGCGGAGGAGGCCGCGGCCCTGCCCGGCGTCGAGCTGCGCCTGCTCACCACCGCCGTGGGCGTGTTCTCGGACCAGAAGGTCGGCATCGTGACCGGGGGGTCCTACGGGCTGGTCGAGGCGCGGGGGCTGCTCGTCGCCACCGGCGCCCGCGAGAAGCAGCTCCCCTTCCCCGGACACACCCTGCCCGGGGTCTACGGCGCCGGGGCCTTCCAGACCCTGCTCAACCGCGACCTGGTCAAGCCCTGCCAGCGGCTGTTCATCCTCGGCGGCGGCAACGTGGGCATCATCGCCGCCTACCACGCCCTGCAGGCGGACCTGGAGGTGGTCGGCCTGGCCGAGGCGATGCCGCGGGTCGGGGGCTACGAGGTCCACGCGGCCAAGGTCCGCCGCCTCGGCGTGCCGATCCACACCTCCCACACCCTGGTCGCGGCCCACGGCGAGGACCACGTGACCGGAGTGACCATCGCCGAGGTCGATCGGAACTTCGCCGTGGTGCCGGGCACCGAGCGTTCCTACGAGGTCGACACCGTCCTGGTGGCGGTGGGGCTCTCCCCCCTCGACGAGTTCGTGGGCCAGGCCGAGCAGTTCGGCATGGCCGTGGAAGCCGCCGGCGACGCCGCCGAGATCGCCGAGGCCTCCGCCGCCACCTTCGGCGGCAAGATCGCCGCGCTGCGCCTCGCTGCCAAGATCGGCGTGGACGTACCCCAGGTCCCCCAGGACTGGGAGGACAAGCTCGAGGTGCTCAAGGCCCACCCCGGCCCCGTGACCGAGCCCCCCACCCGGGCCCACGGCCTGGGGGTCTACCCGGTGCTGCGCTGCACACAGGAGATCCCCTGCAACCCCTGCCACACCGTGTGCAAGGAGCACGCGATCGAGATGCAGGGCGATCCGATCCTGGGCATCCCGGAGTTCACGGGACCCAACTGCTCGGCCTGCGTGAAGTGCGTCGCCATCTGTCCCGGGCTGGCCATCACCCTGGTCGACACCCGCAGGGACCCGGACTTCCCGACCGTCACGGTGGCCTTCGAGCAGAGCCGCGACAAGGTGGCCAAGGGCGACGAGGTGCTGGGGACCGATGGCGAGGGCCGCCTGCTGGGTCGCTTCCTGGTCACCGGCGTCAGCAAGCCGAAGTTCGCCGACCAGACCCGGCTGGTGCGGCTGCGGGCCACCCGGGGGACCGCGGAGCTCATCGCCGGAATCCAGGTCCAGGACCCCGCCGAGGTGGCCCCGGCCGTGGAGCTGGACGTCTCCGGCCTGCTGCCCGACGAGGTCGTGGTCTGCCGCTGCGAGCACGTCACCGCCGGCGAGATCCGCCAGGCCATCCGGGACGGCACCCGCGACGTCAACGAGATGAAGGCCGAGCTGCGGGTCTGCATGGGCGCCTGCTGCGGCAAGAACTGCCCCGAGCACATCGTGCGCCTGTTCCGCGAGCTGGGCGTCGACCCCGGCCAGACCACCCCCAACACGCCGCGCCCCCTGTTCGTCGAAGTCCCGCTGGGGGTCTTCGCCGCCGGCACGGAGGAGTCATGAGCCGCACCTTCGATGTCGCCATCATCGGGGCGGGCTCGGTCGGCACGCCCGCGGCGTACTTCCTCGCCAGGGCGGGGCTCTCCGTCGCCGTGTTCGACTCCGAGGCCTCGGCTGGCCGCGGCGACAACCGGGCGGCCATCGGCGGCGTGCGGGCGACCCACGCCGATCGCGCCAAGATCGCTGTCTGCACCGAGTCCCTGGCCATCCTCGAGGGCTGGGAGCAGACCACCGGCGACGACGTGCAGTGGTACCAGGGCGGCTACACCTTCGTCGCCTACACCGAGCCCATCTCCGAGCTGCTCCAGGCCCTGGTCGTCAAGCAGCGGGGCTTCGGGCTGGACATCGACTGGCACCCGGCGGACCGGATCGAGGACCTCGTGCCGGGCATCCAGAGCGAGGGCCTGCTGGGCGGCACCTTCTCTCCGGGGGACGGCTCGGCCTCGCCACTGCGCTGCGCCCACTCCTTCCGCGTCCAGGCCGAGCGAGCCGGTGCCCGGTTCTTCTTCCACGACCCGGTGGAGTCGATCCGGATCGAAGGCGGGCGGGCGAGGGGGCTGAGGGCCCGCAGCGGCGATCACAGCGCCGGCGCCGTGCTGCTGGCCGCGGGCGCCAGCGCCACCGCCGTCGCGGCCACCGCCGGGGTCGACGTCCCGGTCGTGCCCGACAGCCACGAGGCGGGCATCACCGAGCCGGTCGCCCGGTTCATGGAGCCGATGGTCGTGGACCTGCGACCCGACGTGGGCTCGAAGAACTTCTACTTCTACCAGAACGTCGAGGGTCAGCTCGTCTTCTGCATCACCCCCGATCCACCGATCCTGGGCACCGACCGGCGCTCGACCTCGGTCTTCCTGCCGCAGATCGCCCGACGCATGGTGGCGCTCTTGCCGAGGCTGGCCAACCTCAAGGTCCGCCGGGTGTGGCGTGGCCTCTACCCGATGACGCCGGATGGCTCTCCCATCGTCGGGCCGAGCGGTGAGGTGGAGGGCCTCTTCCTGGCGGTCGGCATGTGCGGGCAGGGCTTCATGCTGGGGCCCGGCCTGGGAGCCCTCATCGCCCGCAAGCTGACCGACGCGGCGACCGAGGCCGACGAGATGGTGCTGTCCGACTGGCGCCCGGAGCGGACCTTCGTAGGCATGGAGATGCTCAAGTAGGACGTCGGTGGGCGCTCAGCCTCGGAGGAAGGCCCCCGGAACGCTCACGAGTCCACGTTCCGAGGGCCCTGGTGCCGCGTCCCGGCCGAGGTGAGGCTCGGCCCGCCTGCCTGACTCGACCCGAGAGATGGTCGCAAGCACCGTGCCGGCCCGGACACCCTGGGTCGGTGCGGAGGAACAGGCCGCGAAGGTCGGATACCGGTCCGTCGTGCGCTGGCGGGTGCTCGCCGGAACGGACACACGGACATGTCCGACAGGGGGCGAATTGCCAAACGGACATGTCGCGCTCGGTCAGGTCTTCGCCGCCCGTCGGGCCCGGACCTCCTCTCGCAGGCCGTGTCGCTTCAGGAACTTGTTCAGCCCGGACGGGGTCATGCCCAGGGCCTGGGCGGCCCGGGACTGCACCCAGCCCGCCTGTCGCAGGGCGGCCAGCACGACCTCGCTGCGCAGGCCCGCGTCCCAGCGTCCCTCGGGCTCGTGGTGCAGCTCGGGCTCCGGCGTGCCGTCGAGGCCCAGACCGGGCAGGTCTCCCGCCGAGAGCTGGCGTGGGGCCTGCCTGAGCCGGTGGGCCGCTCGCTCGGAGAAGGCGTGGAGCTGTCGCAGGTTGCCCGGCCAGTGCCAGCCCGTCACCCGCTGGAGGGCGGCGGGCTCGAAGGCCTCCTCGGGCACCGTGGCACCTTGGCCCCGCAGCATCGTCGCCAGGTAGCGGTAGACCACCTCGGGGCCGCGCTCGACCAGGGGCGGCAGGTGGAAGCGGGCACGGCACATCCGGTACCAGAGGTCCGGTCGGAAGTGGTCCTGCCACCGCCCCGCGTCCACGTCCTGGTTGGTGCCGAGGATGACGTGCAGGGGACCGGTCAGGGGGGCGGCGGAGGAGGTGAGACCACCGAAGCGCCGGCCGGGGATGTCGAGCAGGGGCAGGAGGATCTGCTGCGTCTGGTCGTCCAGGGCCTGCACCTCGTCGAGGAACAGGGCCTTGCGGCGAGCCAGGGCGCGCTGGATGGCCCCCCCGCGCTCCTGGGCTCCGGTGAACTCCCCCCGGCGGGCGCCGATGAGCTGGGTGACGAGCATCTGCGGGTCGCCGGGTCGGAGCACGACCGACTCCACGCCCGTCAGGCCGAGCACCTCCCGCGAGAGACGCTCGGCGAACCAGGTCTTGCCGGCACCGGTGGGCCCCGTCAGCAGCAGGTTCGACTCCCGCTGGAGAGAGACCATCTGCACCGCGTCCTCGAAGGCCTGGACCTGGCGAGGCTCGGCGAGCAGCACGCCCAGGACCTCCTGGGGCTCCACCGGCTGTGGGGTCCGCCGTCCGCCGGGTAGCCAGGGCAGCATCTGGCCCACGGCGCGGGCCAGCCGCTGCATGAGCACGACGTCGTCGGGACCGAAGCGATGCGTCCGGTGCAGATCGTCGACGTAGAGGGCGCCGACGGCTTCGTCCTGACCCTCCCGGGAGATCGCCACCGCCAGCAGGGACCGGATCTCGAAGGTCCGCACGGTGTCGGAGGACTCCCGCAGGCCGGGGTCCGCGAAGGCGTCGCCGGCGAGCCAGTAGTCGTCCGCCGAGCGAATCCGCCGGAGCACCTCGGAGCCGATGCCGGCCGCCTCCGCGCCGGTCAGCTCGCTGTAGGTCACCTGTCGACCCAGGCCGGGGATCCGGGCCATGATCAGGACCCGGTGGGCGCCGAGGGCCTCGGAGACCACACGAGCCAGGGCCCCGGGGAAGGCCACCGGGTCCTGCATCGCCTCGGTGAGCGCCACGATCGTGGTCAGCGACCCGGCGGGGGCGTCGACCAGGCGGTCTCTCAGGGTCGCGGCGCGTGCGGCGGCGGTCCCGCCCAGGAGGCCGGCCGCCTGGTCCAGCAGGAACCTCCGCTCGGCGAACGAGCCCGGGTCCAGGTCCTCGCCCGCCGCGGCCAGCAGGACCTCTCCCGACTCGAAGCGCGTGAGGGGGTCGGACCTGGGGGGGACTTCGGCCAGGGCCTCCGCCAGGGCCTCCCGACCCAGGGCCAGGTGGGCGCGGCCCCGCAGGGCCGTGAACAGCGCCCGCTTGGAGCGTCCCGAGGGCACCGGACCGGCTTCGAGCGTCGCCAGGGCATCGCGAGGCCGGGACAGCGCCAGCAGGGCCTTGCTCAGGGTCTCGGTGCGGTCCAGGCGAGGGACGGCGGGAAGCCCCTCCGGATCGATGGCCTGCAGCACCTCGGCGGCGTGGGCGGGGTCTCCCTTCGCCAGGGCCAGGCCGGCCTCCAGCAGGGACACGCGAGCCCCCACCTCGCCGGCGTCCTCGTCGCTGGTCTGGCGGCGGAAGGACTGGAGGTGGACCTCGGCCTCCGGCAGGTTGCGGGCCCGCAGCTCGAGCTCGGCCAGGGACCAGGACAGGCGCATCAGCAGGTGGCGATCACCGGACCGCCGAGCGATGGCCAGGGCCTGCTCATAGGCCTCGCGGGCCTGGTCGCCACGGCCGAGCTTCTGGAGGACGTTGCCGCGGTTCAGGCGAACGCCCGCCGCCCGCCTGACGTCCCCGGACCGGTCGGCCCGGCGAGCGGCCTCGGCCAGCATGGACTGCCCTCGCTCCAGCTCTCCCAGGCGGGTGAGGATGCGTCCTGCCGCCGACAGGGAGGCGGCGGAGAGGGTGGCGTCCCGGACCAGGTCTTCGACCTGGAGCAGCAGGGTCTCGAGGCCCGGAGGCGTCTCGCCGGCGTCGATGCGCCGGACCGCGATCGCCAGCTTCAGCGCCAGCACGGCGCCGAAGAGGGGCTCGCCCCCGCCGACGTCCAGACGCGCCAGGATGTGCTCCGCCTGCCCCAGGTCTCCCTCCGCGAGACGGCACCTCGCCAGCTCCACCCAGAGCTCGGGCGCGCCGGTGCGGGCGGCGTGCTCGGCCGCCAGGGCCAGCGCCTCGGCGAGGCTGCCGGAGCGTCTCAGGGCGCTCGCCTGGATGCGCAGCTCCCCGGGAGTCGGGTCCGCGAGCCCCTGGAGCAGGTCGTGGGCCCGGTCCCAGTCGCCGTCCTCCGAGTGCAGGCCGGCCAGGACCTCCACGGCGGGTCGGTGGTCCGCCCGCACCAGGCGGGTGGCGAGCTCGAGCAGCTCCTGGCGACGATCGCCGGCGTCCGCCACCGCCCGCTCGAAGCCCGCCGCAGCTCCCGGCAGATCTCCGGTGCGGGCCCGGACCAGGGCGGTCCAGAGGGGGTCGGAGACCTGGTCCTCCTGGTCGAGCAGCTCGTGCAGGGCGGGCAGCAGCTCGGGGTGGATCTCGGCGTCACGGCCGGGCAGCAGCAGCACCAGCGCCCCATCGCCGTGAGGGCGCAGCAGGCACCGCTGGATCAGCCTGGGGAGCTGCTCCTGCAGCCGGGACGGCAGGCGGGCGATCAGCTCCGCGGGGATCGGCGACGGCAGGGTGGCGAGCACCTCCGCGGCGCGCCTGGGGTCCGGCCCCAGGTGGGTCGCCGGCTCGGTCGCACCGAGGGCACTCAGCAGCGGACCCGGCTGGCCGGCGGCCCGGGTCGCCGCGGAGCGCAGGCGTGGCCCGGGCGCCGTCCCGGCGAAGGCGGCGATCCCGGCGCAGTCCAGGGCGGTGAGGGCCCCGAGCCGCACGGCCCGCCAGCCGTGCACGGCCTCCGGGCAGGCCCACACGACCTGGTGGCCCAGGCGCAGCAGCGCCGGCACCGACGCGGTGAGGGCGCGGATCTCGGCGTCGTCGGCGCGCTCTCTGCGACCGAGGTAGACCCGCACGCGTGGGGCGGTCTCCGAGGCCAGGGTGCACAGGCGGTCGAGCAGCTCCACCCGCGACGAGGTCCGCGTCAGGTCGAGCAGCGCCCGGTCGGGGACACCGGCGGAGAAGTGGTGGCGCCTGACGAGGCGGGATCGACCGCTGCCAGGGGCCCCGACCAGGGCCACCTGGCCGGTCTGCTCCAGAGCGCGCTCCAGGGACCGCTGCTCGGCCTCGCGGCCCACGAACGGTGGCGCGCCGATGTCGCTCGGCGCCGGGAACCCGAGCGCGGCCAGCCGGACCCTCACCGCCTCGATGGTGGGGGGACGCCCGGCCGGGTCGAGCGCCAGCATGCGGTCCACCAGGTCGACCAGGCCGGCCGGCAGGGGGGACGGGCCCCCCGGCAGCGGCGGCCTGCGGCCGGCGAGGATCTCCCGCCGCATGGTCTCGGAGTCCTCGTCGGCCTGGAGGGGGTGGCCGGCCAGGATCTCGAAGAGGAGCACGCCGAGGCTGTAGATGTCCGCCGCGGTGCTCGCGGCCTGCTGGTCCAGGATCTCCGGCGCCACGTAGGCCAGGGTCCCTCCGGCCACCTCCGGGCCGGCGTGGCGGCTCCGGGCCGAGCCGAGGTCGAGCAGGACGGGACCCTGCGGACCGAGGACCGCGTTGGCGGGCTTCAGGTCCAGGTGCAGCACGCCGCGGCGGTGGAGGTAGGCCACGGCGTCGACCAGGCGACCGAAGGCCGTCATGCGCTCGAGGACCCCGCTGTCGCGCAGGGCCGCGGCCAGGGTCCGGCCCGGGATCCAGGCCGTCGCCAGGCCCGAGACCCGCTCGGAGGATGTGAAGCCCGCGACGTCGTCGAAGCGGTCCGTGAGCTGGACCAGGGAGGGGTGGGCCAGGTCGGCGAGGACCTCGGCCTCCTGGGCCAGGGCGCGAGCCTGGGGGGAGCCGGCCTCGGCCAGCTTGAGGACCCGGCGGCTTCCCGTGAGCTGGTCCAGGACCAGGGGCGTGGGGGAGGTCGGGTCGGGATCCAGCGGGAGGTAGCGATCGACCAGTCGATTCAATCCTCTCACCTCTTGGTCTCGGTGGCGTGCGACCTGCACCAGGGTCCGCTCGGGGTGAGCAGAGATGTCCAAAGTTCAATTCCCGATGGACCCTGACATGTCCAGATGGGCATATCCCGGTGGGCAACATGTGCGCGAACTTCCTGATAACGCCGTTTTGAAGTGCAGAACACATGGATCCCCACCTGGGGGTGGGGGCCGGCATGGAGCTTGCTTTGTGATGGCCCACCACCTGGAGGTGTCTGTGCGAGTCCGTCTCTCCGTGCTCTCGATCGCCCTGGTCATGTCCACGGTCGCCTACGCGGGCGGCTGGGACTGGTGAGGAGGACTACGCACCCGCTCCGGGCAAGCGTCACTGGACCCCCACCAAGCTGGCCTGGGCCCAGGAGATCCACCCGGACACCCCGACCTACCAGTGGATCGTCCAGAACTTCGATCCACCCAGCGAGGAGCTGTGGTGCCACGACCTCCCCGATCCGCTGGCGTCGGACTGCGACATCCACGGGACCCGGATCAACAACTGGATCCACTACTTCCTGGACATCCCGCTGGAGGACGAGCTCCCGCAGGGCCTGGACCCGTATCCGCCCGAGTGCTCGTCCCTCTGCTACCCCTGACCCGGCCCGGTCGTGTCCTGTCATCGCTCTGAGGGCAGCGGAGACGGATTTCGGGACTTCACTGAGCTGCTGCTGACCTGGAGGTCGAGGTTGTCCCCCACCCGGAATCCCCCGGCTCGAGGTCCGTCGAGACCCGGTCTGTTGTGCGTGGGCCTCCCGGCTCGGAGCCTCCGCGCCCTGGAGCGCGCGGCGGCGCGGCAGCTCCAGGTGCTGGAGCCCGCAGGGACCCTCGAGGACTCGGCGCGGGTGCTGTCCGACCCGGCCCTCGCCGTTGCCGTCGTCGATCTCGTCAGCACGAGCCCCCAGCAGGAGGCTTGGCTGGAGCTGCTGCGTGCGGAGTGTCCCCGGGTCGTGCGGATCGGGTTGGCCGATCCCAGCGCGCTCTCGCACGCCATCGACGCGCTCAACGGCGGGCTGGTGTCCCGATTGGCGCTCACCTCCTGGGACGTGGCCCGGGTCGGTCACGAGCTCCTCGAAGCTGTCGCGGAGCACGAGTCCCGGGTCGTCGAACACGCGCGGCTGGGGGAGTCCCGTCAGGCCTCCACCGGGGCGCTGATCGGGTCCCTGGCGCTCGTGCGGCCCGAGGCCCATGCAGCGGCGGTGGAGGCGGAGCGAACGACCGTGGAGGTCATGCGAGCCCTCGGCGTCGATCCCTCCTGGGAGGTCCGGGCCGCGGTGCAGCTCTGCCACCTGGAGGCCCTCGCGCTGCCCGAGGGGCGCTGGCTGAGTCGCATGGATCCAAAGGCCCTGTCCCGGCCGGAACGAGAACGGGTCGCGCGGGCGAGAGAGGTGCCGGAGCTGCTGTGCGCCCGCCTCCCCGGCCTCGAGCTCGCCCGTCACATCCTGGCCTACCGCCACAAGGACTTCGACGGGCGGGGCCTGCCACGCGACGGTGTCCAGGGCATGGACATCCCCCTCGCCTCGCGGGTGATCCGGGTCGTCCTGGATCAGCAGCGCCTGACCTGGGCCGGGCTGGAGCCCGAGCGGGCACTGGCCACCCTCCGCCGGAGGAACGGGTCCTACGACCCCCAGGTCCTCGACGCCGTGCACGCCAGGTCGGGCGGCGCGCGGCAGGAGGCCGATCCGACGCGGCGCTGGGTCGAGGTCGAAGACCTGATGGAACAGATGACGTTGGAAGAGGACCTGGTCTCCTGCGACGGCATGCTGCTCGCGCCAGCGGGCACCGAGGTGAGCCAGATCCTCATCGAGCGGCTGCGCAACTTCGCTCGCTACCGGCGGCTTCGTCAGCCCTTCCGGGTGCGGGTCGGAGGCGTGCGTCGGGGCTGATCGGGCGGCGTGGTTCGCCACCGGGCCGTCGCCACCGCCCTTCGCTCTGGATACGGTTCCTGTCCCCGACCGGAGCCCCTCATGTACGGAGCCCATGGTGCCCTTCTCGAAGTCGACCTGACCCAGCGGACCGTGACCGAGGTGGCCATCGACCCCGAGGACCTGCGCCGCTTCGGTGGTGGCAGCGGGCTGGCGGCGGCGATGATGCTGCGCGAGCAGGACCCGGCGACGGTCGACCCGCTGGGCCCCGAGAACACGCTGTACCTGCTCGTCGGCACCATGGTCGCGACGGGCGCCCCGGTCACGCCCAAGGTCCTGGCCTGTGCCCGCTCGCCCCAGACCGGCATCTGGGGTGAGTCCTCCGGGGGCGGCCAGTTCCCGGCCCGGCTCAAGTGCTGTGGCATCGACGGCCTGGTGATCAAGGGCGCCGCCGACGCGCCCGTCTACCTCGCCGTCAGCGAGCAGGGCTGCGAGATCCTGCCCGCCGACGACCTGTGGGGGCTCGACACCTTCGAGACCCACGACGTGCTGCAGGCGCGCCACGGCAAGCAGGGACGCGCGGCGTCGATCGGGCCGGCGGGCGAGCGAGGGGTGAAGTTCGCCGCGATCATGATGGACGGCCACGAGGCCCGCGCCGCCGGCCGCTGTGGCATGGGCACGGTGATGGGCTCCAAGAACCTCAAGGCCATCTTCGCCTCGGGCAAGAAGAAGCCCCTGCTGGCGGACGGCCCGGGCCTGAAGGCCTCGATCAAGGCGCTGAGGGCCGACATGATGGCGGCGACCAAGGGCCTGCGGGACTGGTCGACCGCCGGTGGCGTCGAAGCCGTCGAGTACCACGGCGACCTGCCGGTGAAGAACTGGCAGGGCGGGGCCTGGAAGGAGGGGGCCCGCAGGATCGCCGGTCAGACCTTCATGACGAAGTACCCCACCAAGCACGGCACCTGCAACATGTGCCCCGTGCGCTGCCACAAGCAGGTGGAGCTCCCCGAGGGCGACTACCCGGCCACCATCGGCCACGCGCCGGAGTACGAGACCCTCGCCGGCTTCGGGTCCAACCTGCTGATCGACGAGCCCGAGCCCATCATCCTGGCCAACGAGGTCTGCAACCGGTACGGCATGGACACCATCAGCGCCGCCGGCGTGGTGGCCTTCGCCTTCGAGGCCTACGAGAAGGGCCTGGTCGATGCCTCGGACACCGGGGGCCTGGAGCTGACCTGGGGCGACGGCAGGGCGCTGATCGAGCTGACGCGGTCCATCGGCGAGCGCACCGACCTCGGGCGGCTGCTGGGCGAGGGCAGCCGTCCCGCCGCGGCGGCGCTCGGCGGGGGCTCCGAGGCCTTCACGATCGAGGTGAAGGGCCTGGAGATGCCGATGCACGACCCGCGGGCCCACGTGTCGATGGCGCCCAACTACGCCACGGCCAGCCGGGGAGCCTGCCACCTGGACTCGCTGAGCTACTTCATCGGCCGCGGCGTGCTGGCGCCGGACCTGGGCTACGACGAGCCCTTCGTCGACCACCACTCCACGCCGGAGATGGCGAAGCTCTGCTACACGACCCAGAACTACCTGTCGATGTTCAACCCCCTCGGCTACTGCAAGTTCCTCTTCGTCGGGCGGGTGGGACCCACACCGCTGGCCGAGTGGTACAGCCTGGCGACGGGCCTGGAGCTGGACCGGGACGGCTTCATGGTGATGGGCGAGCGCCTCATCCAGCTCAAGCGGCTCTACAACGTGCGGGTGGGCGTGCGGCGGAAGGACGACCGGCTGCCGGTTCGCCTGGAGCACGAAGCCCAGCCCGACGGCCTGGCGGCGGGGGTCCTGCCGGACACGGAGCTGATGCTCGGCGCGCTCTACGAGCTGCGCGGCTGGGACGCCGACGGCGTCCCCACCCCCGAGACCGTGCGGCGCTTCGGGCTCCAGGAATTCGACCCCCGTGCCTGAGGGGCTGCTCGTGCTCCTCCCGGCCCAGCTTCGCTACCACAACGGGGGAGAGGAGGAGCTCCGGGTGCCCTACCGGCAGGGGGCCCCCCTGTCCGACTACCTGGCCCTGCTCGGCATCCCCGAGCACGAGTTCATGGGCATCGTGCTCGACGGCGAGCTGAGCGCCGACCGGACCCGCGTCCCGGGTCCCGGCTCGACCATCGAGCTGGTGCCCTCGATGAGCGGAGGCTGAGCCACGATGAGGGAGTTCTTCGAGGTCGTCTCGCTGGCCGAGGCTAGGCTGCACGCACCGAGCTTTGCACCGCTCGACAGCGAGACGGTGGGCCTGGTCGAGGCCCTGGACCGGGTGCTGGCGGTGGACCTCGTGGCCGACGCCGACCTGCCCGGCTTCGCCCGCTCGATCATGGACGGCTTCGCGGTCCAGGCGGCGTCGACCTTTGGAGCCTCGGAGGGCGGGCCCTCGCTGTTGGAGGTGGTCGGGGCCGTCGAGATGGGGGCCCGGGCCGAGGTCCGGGTGGGACCCGGCCAGGCGGCTCGCATCCTCACCGGCGGCATGATCCCGGTCGGGGCCGACGCGGTGGTGATGGTCGAGCACACCGAGGCCCTCGATGACCACCACGTCGAGGTCTCCCGCAGCGTGGCCCCGGGTCAGAACGTGGTCGAGGCCGACGAGGACCTGGGCACCGGCCAGCTCGCCGTGCCACAGGGCACGGTCCTGCGGCCCCAGGAGTGCGGCCTGCTGGCAGCGCTGGGCCACTCCCGGGTCGAGGTCCGTCGGCGCCCCGTCGTGGCGATCCTGTCGACGGGTGACGAGGTCGTCGCCGTCGACCAGCAGCCGGGACCGGGCCAGATCCGGGACGTCAACGCGACCACCCTCGCCGGCCTGGTCCGGCGTGCCGGGGGCCTGCCCCGGTACCTGGGAATCGTCCCCGACGACTTCGACGCCCTGCTGGCTGCCTGCCGGGGCGGGCTCGCCGAGGCCGACACCGTGCTGCTGTCCGGGGGCTCCTCGGTGGGCACGCGGGACCTCACCCTCGACGTGCTCGCAGCGCTCCCGGAGGCGCAGGTCCTGGTCCACGGCGTGGCCATCAAGCCCGGCAAGCCCACCATCCTGGCTCGGGTCGGCGCCGCACCGGGCCAGGCCGTCTGGGGACTGCCCGGACACGTGGCCTCGGCGATGGTGGTCTTCGAGGTCCTGGTCCGCCCCTACGTCGAGCACCTGGGTGGCCGGGTCGAGCGGGGAGCGCCACGCCCAGAGCTCTCCGCGCGGCTCAGCCGCAACGTGCCCTCGGTCCAGGGCCGCGTCGACTTCCTGCGGGTGAGGGTCGAGGAGCGCGACGGCGAGCTCTGGGCGGACCCGGTGCTCGGGCGGTCGGCGGTGCTGCGCTCGATGGTGCAGTCCCACGGCCTGGTGGAGATCGACCGCGACACCGAGGGGCTCGACCGCGGCGCCGAGGTCCGGGTGCGCCTGCTGTGACGGGATCGACATGAAGCGCAACGTCTACCTGGCCATGACCTCGCTGCCCGAGGCCAGGGATCGCTTCTTCGAGCGCTTCGACGGCCAGCAGCGGCTCGGGTCCGAGCGGATCCCGGTCGCGGACGCCGTCGGTCGAGTCCTGGCCGAGTCGGTCACCGCCACCCTGTCGGCGCCCAGCTACCACGGGGCCGCCATGGACGGCATCGCCGTGCGAGCCCGGGAGACCTTCGGCGCCGCCGAGCACAGGCCGCTGGACCTGGTCGTGGGCGAGCAGGCCTTCTTCGTGAACACCGGCGAGGTGCTGCCGGGCGACACCGACGCGGTGGTGATGATCGAGCGGGTCCAGGTGCTCGAGTCCGGTGACGTGCGCATCGAGGCCCCGGCCTGGCCCTGGCAGCACGTCCGGCGCGTCGGCGAGGACATCGTCGCCACGGAGCCGCTGTTCACCCGGTACCACCGGGTCGCGCCCACGGACGTCGGTGCGCTGATGGCCGGCGGTCGCTTCACCGTGCCGGTCCTGCGGCGGCCCTCCGTGGTGGTGATGCCCACCGGGGCCGAGCTGGTCGATCCGGAGGACCTGGAGGGTGCGGAACCTCCTCCGGGCCGGATCGTCGAGTTCAACGGCACGATGCTCGGCAAGCTGGTGGAGTCCGTGGGCGGCACCTACGTGCGCCACGCCCGGGTCCCGGACGACCTGGAGCAGCTCCGGGCGGCGGTGCGCGAGGCCGTGGAGCACCACGACCTGGTGATGATCATCGGCGGCTCCTCGGCCGGTGCCAAGGACTTCACCCGCGCGGCCCTGGCGGGCATCGGCGAGGTGCTGGCCCACGGCGTCACCGTGATGCCGGGCAAGCCGACCCTGTTGGCGGACGTCGAGGACACCCCGGTGGTGGGCGTGCCCGGCTACCCGGTGTCGGCCATCGTGTGCTTCGACCAGTTCGTCGGTCCGCTGCTGGCCCACATGCAGCACCAGCCGGAGCCCCGGCGGCCCGTCGTCACGGCTCGTCCCACCCGCAAGGTCGCCTCTCGGCTCGGCATGGAGGAGTTCGTGCGCGTGCGCCTGGGGCGGGTGGGGGACTGCCTTGTGGCGGCGCCGCTGCCCCGGGGTGCCGGCACCGTGAGCAGCTTCACCCAGGCCGACGGGCTGCTGCGCATCGCCTCCAACCTGGAGGGCGTGCACGCGGACCAGGACGTGTCGGTGGAGCTGTTGCGGCCGCTGTCGGTCGTCGAGGAGAACCTGGTGTGCGTGGGCAGCCACGACCTCTGCCTGGACGTGCTGGCCGATCTGCTGCGGGCCCGCGGGTCGGGGGTGACGCTGTCCTCGAGCCACGTCGGCAGCCTCGGGGGGCTCAGGGCCCTGCGCAGCGGGGCCTGCCACCTCGCTGGCTCCCACCTGCTGGACCCGGCTGACGGGACCTACAACTCGGGCGTGGTGCGGCGGGTGCTGGGCGAGGCGCCGGTGCGGCTGGTGCACCTGGTGCAGCGACAGCAGGGGCTGCTCGTGCCGCGGGACAACCCGAAGGCCATCCGGGGTCTGGCGGACCTGTCCCGCCCCGACCTCCAGTTCGTCAACCGGCAGGGTGGCTCCGGGACCCGGGTGCTGCTGGACTACGAGCTGGGTCGCCTGGGCATCGAGCCGGCCGACGTGAGGGGCTACGCCGTCGAGGAGTACACCCACATGGCGGTCGCCGTGGCGGTGTTGTCGGGGGCCGCGGACGTGGGGCTGGGCATCCGGGCCGCGGCGCGGGCGCTGGACCTGGACTTCGTGCCGGTGGCGACCGAGGACTACGAGCTGGTGATCCCGGAGGCGTTCTTCGAGCACCCTGGTGTCCAGCGGCTGCTCGAGGTGGTGGCGTCCGACGCCTTCCGCGACCGGGTCGCCGCGCT
Organism: uncultured Enterobacterales bacterium; assembly: GCA_964501915.1. Taxonomy (GTDB): domain Bacteria; phylum Myxococcota_A; class UBA796; order UBA796; family CAJQPC01; genus CAYFPX01. Next base: position 34,613 of record CAZCVP010000034.1, on the reverse strand, counting down.
GGGGGGCTACGGCACCTCGCGCACGGGGGAGGTGCGACCAGGAGCGCCGTCGCAGTAGGGTTCGAGGGTGGCCCTGGTCCCGCCGTCGCCCGAGTCCCGCTTCCTGCTGGAGGACCACGAGCCCGCCTACCTCCAGCTCGCCCGGACCGGGGAGCTGACCGAGCGGGCCGCGCAGGCGGTCGAGGCGCTGGGGAGCTGTGCCGCCTGCCCCCGGGCCTGCGAGGCCGACCGGCTCGGCGACGCCCGGGGAGAGTGCGCCACGGGTCGGCACGCCTGGGTCGCCAGCGCCTTTCCCCACCACGGCGAGGAGGACGTCCTGCGTGGCTGGCGCGGTTCCGGCACCGTCTTCTTCTCCCGCTGCAACCTGCGCTGCGTCTTCTGCCAGAACGCCGACACCTCCCAGCGCACGGTCGGCCGTGTCCAGGACGCCGCCGCCCTCGCCGCGACGATGCTCCGCCTCCAGCGGCAGGGGTGCCACAACATCAACCTGGTCTCTCCCTCCCACGTGGTGCCCCAGGTGCTCGAGGCCGTCGCCCTCGCGGCCGCTGCCGGCCTGTACCTCCCCCTGGTCTACAACTCCAGCGCCTACGACGCCCTGAGCTCGCTCCACCTGCTGGACGGCGTGGTCGATGTCTACATGCCCGACTTCAAGGTCTGGCACCCCGAGACGGGCCGGGCGCTCAGTGGGGTGCCCGACTACCCCCGGCGGGCCCGGGAGGCGCTCATGGAGATGCACCGCCAGGTGGGCGTGCTGCGCTTCGGTCCCCGGGGACTGGCGTGTCGGGGCCTGCTCGTGCGCCACCTCGTGATGCCCGGGCAGCTCGAGCAGACCGGGTCCATCCTGGCCTGGCTGGCGGAGGTGCTGTCGGCGGACACCTTCGTGAACCTGATGGGCCAGTACCGCCCGGCCCACCGGGTCGGTGTGCCTGATCGCCAGGGACGCCCGCGCTTCGGCGAGCTCGATCGGCGCCCCACACCCGCCGAGCTCCGGCGTGCGGCGCGGGCCGCCGAGCGGGCGGGGATCTGGCGACTGGCCCGCTGACCTCGCGGGCAGCCCGGCGGCCCGCTGGTAGCCTCCCGTCCATGCTCGCCGCCCTGCTCTGTCTCTTCGCCGCCGTGCTCCCGGCCCAGGCCGCCTCCGACTGGGAGAACACCCTCGACACCGCCACCCAGGCGGTCGTCTCGCTGCGGGTCTCCGGGACCCGCTCCTTCGACACCGAGTCCGCCAGCACCTCCGTGGGCACCGGCTTCATCGTCGATGCCGAGCAGGGGCTGATCCTGACCAACCGCCACCTGGTCCAGGGCGGACCCGTCGTGGCCGAGGCCGTCTTCCTCAACCACGAGGAGGTGCCGCTGCAGGCCATCTACCGGGACCCGGTGCACGACTTCGGCTTCTTCCGCTTCGACCCGGAGGCCGTGCGCTACATGGAGGTGGTCGAGCTGCCGCTCAACCCGGCGGGCGCCAAGGTCGGCACCGAGATCCGGGTCGTCGGCAACGACGCCGGCGAGAAGCTCTCCATCCTCAGCGGCACCCTGGCCCGCCTGGACCGGCAGGCCCCCTGGTACGGCAACAACGACTACAACGACTGGAACACCTTCTACCTCCAGGCGGCCAGCGGGACGTCGGGAGGCTCGAGCGGCTCCCCGGTGCTCAACGTCGACGGCGAGGTCATCGGGCTCAACGCGGGCAGCAAGCGCTCGGCCGCGGCGTCCTACTACCTGCCCCTGGACCGGGTCGTCCGGGCGCTGGAGGCCTTGAGGGCCTCGGAGCCCGTGCCGCGGGGCTCGCTCCAGACCCGCTTCGGCTACACGCCCTACGACGAGCTGCGGCGCCTCGGTCTGGTCGAGGCCACCGAGGCCGAGGTCCGAGAGGCCTCTCCCGACGCGGTCGGCATGCTGGTGGTTCGCGAGACCGTGCCCGGGGGCCCCGGCGACGGCGTGCTCCAGGCGGGCGATGTGCTGGTCCGCCTCGACGGGGAGCTGGTGACGGCCTTCGTGCCCCTGGAGGCCGCCCTCGACGAGCGGGTGGGTCAGGAGGTCACGCTGAGCCTGGAGCGGGGCGGCGTGCCCCGGTCGGTCACCCTGGAGGTCGACGACCTGCACGCCCTGACCGCCTCCGCCTACGTCGAGGTCGGGGGAGGGGTCATCCACGAGCTCTCGTACCAGCAGGCGCGCAACCACGTCGTGCCGGTCGAGGGTCTCTACGTCGCGGCCCCCGGCTACATGCTCTATGCCGCCAACGTGCCCGACGGGGCCCTGCTGCGGTCGATCGGTGACGTCGAGGTGTCCACCCTCGACGAGCTCTGGGAGGCGCTGATCGCCTTCCCCGATCGCCAGCGGGTGCCGCTGCGCTATGCCTCGGCGGACCACCCCGGGCGGGAACAGGTGGCGGTGATCACCATCGATCGTCGCTGGTTCCCCCTGCGCCGCTGCGTGCGGGACGACGAGACGGGGCTGTGGCCTTGTGAGGACCCGCCCCCGCCGCCGGAGTCCCCACGCCTGGAGCCGGCGACCACCACCCTGTCGGCGTCGGGAAGCAAGGCCGCATCGGCTCTGGCCCACTCGCTGATCATGGTGGAGTTCGACATCCCCTACCGGGCCGAAGGGGTGTGGGGTGCGACCTTCCGAGGTGCAGGGCTGGTGGTCGACGCCGAGCGGGGCCTCGTGCTGGCGGACCGGGACACCGTGCCCATCGGGATGGGGGATCTCACCCTGACCGTCGGGGGCTCGGTGCGGATCCCTGGTCAGGTCGTGTTCGTCCACCCGGAGCACAACGTGGCGATGATCTCCTACGATCCGGCGCTGCTCGGCGACACCCCGGTCACCTCGGCGCGGCTCCTCCCGGAGCCCCTGGAGCCGGGCGATGACGTGTGGCTCGTCGCCCTCACCGGCCAGCACCGCGTCGTCAGCCGCCAGACGCGGGTGTCCCGCATCGACCCCATCCTGCTCCCGCTGCCCAGTCCCCCGCAGCACCGCGACGTCAACCTGGAGGTCGTGCGGGTGGAGGACAGCGTCTCCAGTGTCGGCGGCGTGCTCGCCGACAAGAAGGGCAACGTGCTGGCGATCTGGGCGAGCTTCCACCGGGACGAGGGGGGCACCGCCAAGTCCCGGTTCCGGGGTCTGCCGGTGGAGGTCTTCGAGCAGCTCCCGGCGCCCTACCCGGGCAGCACCGCCACCGAGACCCGCATCCTCGGCGCCGAGCTGCGCCTGGTGGCGATGGCGGATGCGCGGGAGCTGGGGCTGTCCCAGGAGTGGGCCGAGGTCCTGGAGGCCCACGACCCCGAGCGCAAGCAGGTGCTGTCCATCTCCCGGCTCTACGGGGGCACCCACGCCGCCCAGGTGCTCCAGGGCGGCGACCTGTTGCTGGCGATCGACGGGGTCCCGGCCACCCGCTTCCTGGAGCTGGAGCGGGCCAGCCAGGCCCCACGCCTGACCCTGTCGGTCTTCCGCGAGGGCGAGGTGCAGTCCATCGAGGTCGAGACCCGGCCCGTGGCCCGGCAGGGTGTGGAGCGGGCGGCGATCTGGGGTGGTGCCTTCCTTCACGACCCGCACCCGGAGGTCGCCGCCCAGCGGGGCGACGTCACCGGCGGCGTCTACGTGGCCTGGTACTGGTACGGCTCCCCGGCCTCCCGCTACGGCCTGCGGGCCACCCGCCGCATCGTCGAGGTCGACGGTCGGCCGACTCCGGACCTCGGGGCCTTCCTCGACGCGGTGGCGGAGGTCGGAAACGGGGAGGCCGTGCGCATCATGACCGAGGACCTGGACGGCGTGGTCCGGGTGCTCACGCTCAAGGCGGACCTGGACTACTGGCCGACGCGGGAGCTGCGGCTGGTGGATGGGGTCTGGGTGGTGGTGGAGTAGGTCGTGAGGATCGCGCTGATGTCGTTGCTCGGGCTGCTGGCCCTCGGTTCGCCCGCCGCCGCCGCCTGTGAGGAGCCGGTCACCATCGTCGACTTCCTCGATCACGCCAACCGGGGCGAGGCCGCCTTCGGGGCCATGGACCCCGACGGTGTCCGCGAGGCTCGGGAGGCGGCCCTGGAGACCGTACCCTGCGTGGTCGATCGGATCACGCCGCCCGATGCGGCCGCCCTTCATCGGATGCTGGCGCTGTCCGCATGAACCGCTCGGCTCTCTACGAGCTCATGGCGCGGCTGGGCATGGAGCGGTCCGAGGCGGGCTGATCCGCAGGGGGGTCGTCGCCCAGGGGCTCGTCCACGCGGCGCGGAGCGGGGGGAGGCTCCCAGACCGCCGCGCGGACCCCGCGGACGAAGGTCGGCGAAGATGGACCATCCTGGGCGACCTTCGTCCGCCTGGAACGCGAAATCGGACAAAGGTCGGTGAAGATGGACCATCCTGGGCGACCTTCGTCCGCCTGGAGCCCGAAATCGGACAAAGGTCGGCGAAGATAGACCATCCTGGGCGACCTTTGTCCACGGGCGACCTCTGCCGCCAGGGGGTGACAGGGCGGCTGTCCTGATCGACACAAATGGCTGCAAGGACAGCTCGTGCTGCCTGGCGCCCCCCGGGCACCGGGCGTGCATGGGTCCTCCGGAGCCGCCGCATGGACGGCGTCGCCTCCAGGAGGAGCCCATGTTCGTCAGCGGGCCGGCGTCTGGTGAGGAGCCGCTCCGGGACCATGCAGACGATGCCTCCGGCCCGAGCCGGTCCAGGGGCGGGAACCCCCTTCTCTATGGGGCTATGGGTTGCTATGATATTGCTAGCAACATGAAGACCACCCTCGACATCGCCGACGCCCTGCTGGACGAAGCACGGGAGGTCGCCCGCGCCCGCTCCATCACTCTGAAGGAGCTCGTCGAGCGGGGGCTGCGTCTCGCACTGCAGGCCGAGTCCCCTCCCGCCGTGCGCTTCGAGCCTGTCATCGTCGACGGAGAGGGGCTCTCCCCCGAATTCGCAGCCGGGGACTGGTCCCGGCTCAGCGAGACCATCTACGAGGGTCGGGGGTCGTGATCGGGGTCGACACCAACCTCCTCGTCCACGCCCACCGCTCCGACAGCCCCTTCCACGGTGCTGCGCTCGACTGTCTCTCGGCCCTGGTCGAAGGGGACAGGCGTTGGTGCATTCCCTGGCCCTGCGTGCACGAGTTCCTCGCGGTGGTGACCCACCCCAGGATCTGGCGACCGCCCACGGAGGTGGAGACGGCCCTGGCCTGTTGTCGCTCGTGGACGGCGTCTCCGCTGCTCGTCCTCGTCGGTGAGGGCCCCAGGCACCTCGACAGGCTGGCTGAGCTGGTGGTCAGCGGCTCCATCGTGGGGCCGCGGGTCCACGACGCCCGGATCGCCGCCCTCTGCCTCCAGCACGGTGTCACCGAGCTGTTGACCGCGGACCGGGACTTCTCCCGCTTCGGTGGACTCCGTTGCCGGAATCCTCTCCTGGCTTGAGAGGGTGGAGCGGGGACCTGGAGCCGCGCAGGCTATGACCCCCCGATGCCCGACGACCTCGACACCCTGCTCGGCGAGCCGAAGTCCGGCGAGCGCTGGCGCACCCTGCGGTCGGTCCTGCTCAGTCTCTTCCTCGCCCTGGTGATCTTCACCGGCCTGGGCACCTTGCGGGCGCCGTCGCTGCCCGAGCAGGCCCCCGCCTTCGCCCTGCCGGACCTCGCAGGCGCCGCCGTCTCCCTGGAGCAGCACCGCGGCTCGCTGGTGGTGCTCAACTTCTGGGCCACCTGGTGCGGTCCCTGCCGCATGGAGGTGCCGGCCTTCAGCGCCTTCGCCGACGACCACCCCGAGGTCGTGGTCCTGGGCCTGGCGACCGACGACCGGCCCGAGGGCGTGCCGGCCGCGGTGGAGCAGCTCGGCTTCACCTACCCGGTGCTCTACGCCGACCGGGCGACCCGTTCGGCCTACGGCGTCGACATCGTGCCCACGACGGTGCTCGTCGATCCGGAGGGGCGGGTGGCCTACGCCCACGCGGGCCTGTTGATGGGCTGGCAGCTCCGCCTGCTCGCCTGGTGGTTCGGGTGACCTCCATCACAGCCTGAAGCTGCGCAGCGACGGTCGGTTAGGGCACACTGGTCCTGCCCTACTCGAGGTGCCCCGTGACGACCACCCTGCTGGTGAGCCTCGCCCTCTTCGCCTGCGGCGCCGACGACACCGACACGGCCACCGAAGACTCCGCCTACGTCGACGACCGTCCCGACCGCGACGGCGACGGCGTGCCGGATGAAGACGACTGCGACCCCGACGATCCCTGGACCTACCCCGGGGCCAACGACATCCCGTACGACGGCAAGGACAACGACTGCCTTGGAGACGGCGACCTCGTGGACGTCGACGGCGATGGCTACATCGGCGACAGCATGGAGGACGGGGACGACTGCAACGACAGCAACCCGACCATCTACCCAGGGGCCGACGAGGTCTGCTACAACGGCATCGACGAGAACTGCGACGGCGTCGAGGACACCAACGACTGCGACGGCGACGGCTACGACGGCCGTGGCGAGGGTGCCAACGACTGCGACGACGAGGACCCCGACGTGCACCCGGACCAGGACGAGATCTGGTACGACGGCATCGACGGGGACTGCTCGGGCCACATCGACTCGGACTACGACCAGGACGGCGACGGCTACGAGGACCCCTCGAGCCCCGACGGGGGTGAGGACTGCGACGACACGGACCCGCTGACCTACCCGGGCAACAAGGAGACCTGGGACGGTGTGGACAACGACTGCGACGAGGTCGTGGACGGCCTCAACAGTCGCGACGCCGACCTCACCTGGTCGGGGGACTGGTTCAGCGATGGCGACGGCCTGGTCGGCCTGGGCGGCGACATGGTCGGCGACGTCAACGGAGACGGGACGCCTGAGCTCGCCGTGGGTGGCTACGGCACCAAGGACTTCGGCTACAGCGGCCGGGTCTACCTGCTCGATCCCAACGCCCCGGACGGCGGCTTCACCTCGGCGGCCCTGGGCTGGGTCGATGGCAGCGGTGAGTACCTGGGCTGGGACCTCGCGGGGCCGGGCGATCTCGACGGGGACGGGTACCCGGACCTTGTCGTCGGAGCCCCGCTGGGCGCCTTCGGCAGCACCTACGGCGGCGCCTACGTCTTCTCGGCCGGCGACCTCACGACCACGGCGAGCACCAGCGCGGCCTGGGCCACCCTGTCCGCCCACATGGACTACGCCGGCGCCGACGTCGCGGCCCTCGGCGACATGAACGGCGACGGGGCCTCCGAGGTGGCGGTCGGCACGGCCTTCATCAACGCCGCCGACATCACCGTCTACGCCAGCGGCCGCATCAAGACCGGCGGCAACCTCACGACCACCTTCTCCGCGGCCCGCGTCAGCGACGCCTCCCACTACGGCGGGCAGACGGTCGGGGGCCTGGACTTCGACGCCGACGGCGTGGCCGACCTGTTGTTCGGCAGCGACACCAAGCCCGCCGACGAGGAGTCGGGCTACACCGGGCCCGGCGACGGTCGGGTCTCACCGTTCTCCGGCGCCGACCTCTTCGCCTCGCCGGGCGGCGAGTACACACCCCACGACGTGGTGGGCCTGACCGGAGCCACCGAGGAAGGCGCCGGCAACTTCAACGGCTGGCTGCCCGACGTCGACGGCGACGGCTACGACGAGATCGTCGTCAGCCTCTGGGGCCACCACGGCGACGAGAGCCTGGGCACCTGGCAGGCTGGTGCGGTCGCGGTCATCGACGGCCACGTCTACACCGCCCTGTCCAACGACACCGACGCGGCGGACATCGCCGAGTACCTGGTCTATGGCATCGAGGACCTCGGCCACCTCCAGAGCGCCGAGGAGGCCGGCGACTTCGACGGTGACGGCGTCGGCGACCTGGTCGTCATCAGCGTCGGCGACATCCAGCTCGGGGGCCTCAACAGCCGCACCTACATCCACCACGGCCCCGACGTGGTCGCCGGGGGCACGGTCTCGGCGAGCGACTCGGTGGTGGAGTTCATCTCCATCGCCCAGGACGACCTGATGGGCTGGAACACCCTGACGTCGGACCTCGACGACAACGGCCTCGACGACCTGGTGCAGACCGCGCCCTACGGCACCGGCTACGCTGGCGCCGCCCTCGCCTACTACAACCTGCTGGATCGATTTGAGTAGGCCCCCGGCGGACGCCTTCCTGCTCGCCGCCGGCTTCGGCACCCGCCTCCGTCCCCTCACCCTCGACCGCCCCAAGCCCCTGGTGCCCCTGTGCGGCCTGCCGCTGCTGGACCAGGCGGTGGCCCGGCTGCAGGACCAGGGGTTTGAGCGGGCCGTCGTCAACGCCCACCACCTGCCGGAGGCGATCGAGGCCTGGGCCGAGCGGCAGGACTTCGACCTGGTGGTCTCCCTGGAGTCCCCGCGCATCCTGGGCACCGGCGGTGGCCTGCGGCACGCCCGGGAGCACCTCGCGGACCGCTTCGTGGTGGTCAACGGCGACGTGCTCAGCGACGTGGACCTGCGGGCCCTGATCGAGGCGGTGCCGGGCGGCCCGGGGGCGGCGGCGATGGCGCTGCGCCGAGGGGGCCCCCAGTACGGGATCGTGGCCGCGGACGCCACGGACACCGTGGTCGACCTGGTGGGCCTCGCCGTCGCGGAGCCGGTCGGAGCCGTCGATCGCACGACCCACTTCACGGGCATCCACGCCCTCGACCAGGGGGCGCTGGAGCGGGTCCCGGAGGGCGAGGCCTGCGTCGTGCGCACGGCCTATGGCGACCTGGTGCCCCGGCGACGGGTGCGGGCGCTGCGCCACGCGGGCACCTGGGTCGATCTCGGCAACCCGCAGCTCTACCTGGCCGCCAACCGGGCCGCGCTGGCGGGGGAGCTGCCCCTGGTGCTGGACCCGATGCCCCGGGCAGCCTTCGCCCGCAGGGGAGACCGCACCTGGGGGAGCCGGGACGCCGTGGAGGCCTCGACCAGCGCTCGCATCGAGGGGCCCTGCTGGATCGGTCCCAGCGTGGTGCTGGAGGCGGACGTCGTGGTCGGGCCAGGCGCGATCCTGGGGGCCGGAGCGGTCGTGCGCCGCGGAGCCAGAGTGCGGGACAGCGTCGTCTGGGACAGTGCCGTCGTGACGGCGGAGGCGCGCCTGGAGCACACCGTCGTCCATGACTCGGGGGTCCACACCGTGGAGACTCACAGCGGCGCGCAGTGATAGCCTCCCGAGGTGCCGGATCGGCTGACCATCGGGGTCGTGTGCACCACCGGAATCGGGACAGAGCGAGGCGGTCGCTCGCGCAACGAGGACAACTACCTCGTCTGCCGCGGTAGCCAGGTCCGCTACCGCAAGGGTGACGCCGAAGAGGTCAAGGAGGCGGAGACCTGCGGGGTGCTGATCGCGGTGGCCGACGGCATGGGGGGTCACCGGGACGGCGACCTCGCGAGCACCGCGGCCGTGCAGGCCATGTCCCGCCTGGCCGCCAGGGAGCCGGGTTCCGAGGACCCGGAGAACGTGCTTCGAGACCACGTGCTCACCTGCCACCGCCGACTGCGGCGGAAGGCCGCTGAGCACGGTCCCGTGCGCATGGGCACCACCCTGACCAGCGCCTGGGTGCTCGACAGCGAGCTGCTCTGGGCCCACGTCGGGGACTCCCGGCTCTACTTCTGGCGGGACGGCCAGCTTCGCTGCCTGACCCGCGACCACACCCGGGGGGAGTTCGCGCGCCGGGACGGGCGCACGCTGGGCCCGGACGCGGGCTACCTCGCCCAGAACTTCGTCTACGGCTCCCGCGGCATCGGCGACGACGACAAGATCCGGATCGATCCGGGCCTCGACACGGGGCGGATGCGACTCGTGGTCGGAGACCGCTTCCTGCTCTGCTCCGATGGTCTCTGTGGCTTCGTGTCCGACGACCGCATCAACGATGTGCTCGTCGAGCGGCACAACCCCCAGGCCGCGGCGACGGCGTTGATGGAGCGGGCCATCGCCGCCGGATCCGATGACAACATCAGCGTGCTCATCGGTCGGGTCGACGAGGTGGGCCTCGGACTCGGGCCGCTGATCGCGGACGAGGAGGAGGGGGATCCGATCACCCTGGTGCCCGAGGACCTGTAGAGCGGCGCTCGAAGCGCTCCAGAGTGTCGGGACCTGCTGTAGTATCCGCGACATGCTCCCCGCCCTTCCCTCGATCTGGGGGCTCGCGGCCTGCACCAGCGGCGTCGTGGTCCTCGACGGGCAGGCCTTGGTCGACCCGGTGGACTCGGAGACCACGGCCCCGGCCGAGCACGCCGCCTTCCGCTGCGTCACCACGGCGGCCGGCACCCTGCCCCGGGTCGAGGGGGCCTTCCTGGCCCAGGAGGGCCAGGTGGAGGCGGTACGCGACCGCTGCATCGCCCCCGTCCACGCCCTCGCCGGCGCCGGGGGCCAGACCCTGGTGCTCACCCTGGTGCACTGGGACCACCCACAGCCCCCCACCGTCGAGGTGGTGGACCTGCTGGGCCGGCCGGTGCTCGAGCAGCGGGTCATGGAGCCGCTGGACTCGGTGAGGGTGACCCTGGGCGCGACGGGCGAGCACTTCGTCCGGCTGGAGCCCGCCGACCCCCAGGCCCCCGCCCACGCCTACGGGCTCGACCTGGGCTGCTTCGAGGGGTGTGACCTGGAGTACACGCGCTACCCGGTCCTGCTGATGCACGGCGCCGGCGGCACCGACGCCTACCTCGACGTCCTGACCTACTTCTACGACATCCCCGAGACACTGGCGGAGCGGGGCTATGCCTCGGCCAACCCGGCCGTCGACGGCGTGGCGGGCATCGCCGGACGGTCGGACCAGTGGATGGACCACATCGACGCCCTGGTGGCCGAGGGCCTGGGCCGTCGCTTCAACCTCATCGGCCACAGCCAGGGTGGCCTGGACGCCCGCTTGGTGGCCAGCGCCCTGGGCAGCGACCGCGTCGTGTCGGTGACCACGGTCTCGACCCCCCATCACGGCACGCCGGTCGCCGACGTGGCGCTGGGCCTCTACGAGGTCGCGGGCGTCGACACCGCCACGGTGGACGCGGTGCTGACGGAGCTGATGGGCTGGCTGGGCCTGGGGGACGCCGCCGCCGAGGACCAGCTCGCCGACCTCACGACCGAGGCCCTGGCCGCCTTCAACCAGGACGTGCCCGACGTGGCGGGCGTGATCTACACCTCCTGGGCGGGCCACTCCTGCAGCCTGTTGGACTGGGACTGCCAGGCGAGCTGGGGCGGGGAGATCGTCACCCCCTTCCTCGGCACCAGCTTCTGGCTCAACGCGCTCCTGGCGGGGGACAACGACGGCATGGTGCCCGTGGAGTCCGCCGTCTGGGGCGACTTCCGCGGCGAGTTCCCGGCGGACCACTTCGACGAGGTGGGCCAGATCGCCGGCATCGTCGAGGCCTTCGACCACCGGGCCTTCTACCTGGACGAGGCGCGACGGCTGGCGGCCGAGGGGCTGTAGGGACCTCGATCAGGGCAGGTCCAGCTCCGTGCGGTGCACGATCACCGAGTCCAGGTCGTTGCCGGCCTCGTCGACGATGGACGCCACGAACCAGGGGTCGTCGCCGTCGGTCGAGAGGTCCACCCGCACGTAGTAGTTGCCGTCATCGTGGCAGAAGAGCTGGCCCTCGGGGCTGGTGCAGCCGGCGTTGGTGTTGGCGAGCGGTGAGCTGGTCAGCTCGAGCAGGTCGTGGCCGCCGGGGTTCTCCCGCCACAGGAACTCGGAGCGGTGCACGTCGCCGCTCATGAGCACCACGCCGTCGATGCCGCGGTCCACGAGGCCCTGCATCAGCGCGGCGCGGGCATCGGGGAAGGCCGCCCAGGAGTCGGAGCTTCCGTCTGGCGTCCACTGGCTGCCGCAGACGATGAACTTGAAGGTCGCGGTGGAGGCCTCCAGGGCGTCGAGCAGCCAGGTGGTCTGGGCCTCGCCCAGCAGGCTGTCCTCGATGCCCCGGTAGGTGCGGTCGTCGACCAGGAAGAAGTCCAGGTCACGCCAGCTGTAGGTGTGGAAGACGCCGGGCGCCTCCTCGGTGCCGTAGGAGCGGTGGGCCCAGTACTCGGTGAAGGCCCGCAGGGCGGTCTCCCCGCCGGAGTCCGTGCCGTCGGTGTTGTTGCCGACGAAGTCGTGGTCGTCCCAGGTGGCGAGGGTGACGGTGTCGCGGAGCAGGGCCGCCCGCTCCGGGACCTCCAGTCCCCACCGGTAGAACCAGCGCAGGCTGTTGAGGTCTTCGGTGTTGGCGTAGTGGTTGTCGCCGACGAAGAGGAAGAGGTCCGGGTCGTCCGCGGCGATCTCGTCGAAGATCGGCTGGTCGTCGTCGCGCGTGCAGGAGCCGAAGGAGAAGGTGGTGTCGCCGCGGGTGCCCTCCAGCGGCGGGGTCACAAAAGAGGTGGTGGAGGTCCCGTCCAGCAGCCCGTTCACCTCGACAGCGGCGTGGTAGAGGGTGTCGGGCGTGAGGCCGGGCACCTCGAAGACGGCGGTGTAGTCGCGCTCCGGCGAGGGGTCCTGCCAGGCGACCACCCCCTCGGTCTCCAGCGCGTCGGAGGTGAGAGCCAGGCGTAGCCCCAGGCGACGCGTGGCCTCGGAGCGGATCCAGATCCGGGCCAGGTGCGGCTCCAGGGCCCCGAGCATCGGGCCGTGGGTCACGGCTCGCTCGTAGCAGCTCGAGCAGCCGAGGTGCAGTCCCTCGGGGTCCGTCCAGGAAGAGAGCTCGTCGTCCTCGATGCCGAACTTCAGCTCGCTCAGGCCGTCGGCGCAGTAGACCGGCTGGCCATCGAATTGGACCGAGAGGCACTCGGGTCGCCACTGGTCCTGGCCGTCGATCGATCGGAGCTCGACCCGGTCCACGCTGGCCCGGGGCAGGGCGAGCTCCTCGAAGTGGTGGACGTCGAGCTCCCCGACCCGGAAGTCGTCGACGTCCTCGACATCGAGGGACCAGCAGGCGGTCTCGTTCAGGCAGAGGGAGAGGGTGTTGTCGTCGGTGCCGGCGTAGGTCGTGTCGGCCGTGCGCACGGCGATGGTCAGGTTGCCGACGGTCTCCGGGAAGGTGAGGGGTTCGGGCTCGGGCGCCAGGGGGGGCAGGGCCGGATCGCGGCTGTCGATGGTGCTGGTGTCACCGCTGTCCGAGTCCTCGGTGGAGCTCGTGGTCTCCGGGCAGGCGCTGTCGACGGGCTCGCCGCCGCCTTCGCAGGGGGTCACATCGCCCGAGCAGGCTGCGTAGAGGAGGATCCAGGCCGACATGGTCTTACTCCTTAGCGCGGTCCTCCGGCGGGCGATACTCCGCGCCGGTCCACGGGATGAACAGGATGATTGGGCGCGGTCGAGACTTCGGGGAGCTCGTGATGCCCGGCCTGCTGGTGGGGCTGCTGGTCGGCTGCACGGGGGAGGACACCACCGGGATCACGCCCGATGCCTGTGCGGGGGCCTTCTTCGACCTTCGGGTCGAGGTGCCCGGCGAGTGCGCCAACCTCGGCTACCTCGTCAAGCAGGCCGCGCGGGAGACGGGCATCGAGATCATCCTGGCCCCCGGCACCTACGAGGTCGTGGGGGATCTGCACCTCAAGAACGACACCCTGATGCGGGGGGAGGACCCCGCCGACCCGCCGATCCTGGTCCTGGACGGCGAGATGTCGCTGAGGAACTCGGTGCTGCGCGACGTGGTGGTGGAGGGCAAGGTGAGCGCCCGCCAGTCCGAGGTCGTGGCGGTCGTCTCCGAGCGCTTCACGGTGCGGGACAGTCGAGCGGAGTCGGTCGAGGCCGGGACCGTGCGGGCCTTCGAAGAGGTCGAGCTGGTGGCGGTGACGGCCGCGGACAAGCTGGAGATGGAGGGCCACGGCGTGCTCGTGGACGTGGTGGCCGGGAGCGGCTCGCTCGTGCTGACCGCGGCGACCGACATCTCGGGCAGCGTCCTGTCCTCCGTCGACGTGCGCCCCGAGACCGAGGGTCGGGATCGGGTGGACGTGTACCTGAGCCAGACGGTGCTCGACGGGGTGCTGACCGTGAGGGGCGGCACCGGGGGCACCACCTACGTCAGTGTGGAGGACATCGAGCTGGGCGGCGTGGTGATCGCTTCGAGCCTGCTGGACGCGGGGGTCGAGGTGGAGATCGTGCGAGCCATCCTCAGCGGTCCCGACGCCCTGGTGGATCTCCGGGACTCCGACGGTGCCGAGCTGGCCATCCGCAACAGCCTGCTGTGGAGCGCCGGTTCGCTCCTGGTCAGCGACAGCGGCTCGCTGCCCGAGGACGTGGAGGTGTCGCTGCACAACAACGTGCTGCTCGGGGGCTCCATCCGCATCGAGCAGGAGCCAGTCTGCGGTCAGAAGACCACCGGCCTGCTGAGCCTGCGCAACAACGTCTTCTACGACCTCGACATCGCGCTGGCGCTGGTCCAGGACCTTGAGGTCAGCCACAACCTCTCCTGGGGGGCGACCTGCGAGGACTGCCGGCGGCTCGTGCACGACGGCTGCGGCCCCGATCGGCCGCCCGAGGACCTCGTGGTGCTCGAGGCCGAGGGTAGCCTGGAGGCCGAGCCCGGCTTCGAGGACCTGAACCACGACGATCCCTCCGCTTCGGACCTCCACCTGGTGGCCGGCAGCCCGGCCATCGACGCCGGAGTCCCGGAGTGGAGCGATCCCGACGGCTCTCGGAGCGACATGGGGGTCTACGGCGGGCCCGAGGGCGCCCGGTAGGGCGTCCGAGGGAACGCCTGCAGCGCCCGCACCCCCTGCGCCAACCCGTTCTGTGCGCGCCTGGGGTGCCACAGACGCCGCTGGCACGGCGCCAACCCGTTCTGTGCGCGCCTGGGGTGCCACAGACGCCGTTGGCACGGCGCCAACCCGATCTGCGCGCGCCTGGGGTGCCACAGACGCCGTTGGCACGGCGCCAACCCGTTCTGTGCGCGCCTGGGGTGCCACAGACGCCGCTGGCACCGCCCAACGTGAGTGAGACAGCCTCCCCCCAGACGAGTCGTGTCGAGGGCCGAGCGACCCGCCAGGCGTGTCAAGAAACTCCCGGCACAGCGCCTGTGACCGCCGTTCCTTGACGATTCCGCCGCCCGGAAGCCATGCGGCTCCGCCCTCCTCGCTCCCGGCCGGGACGATCTCCGGGTTCGGCCGGGGCCCGATAGAGTCCGCTCTCCCCCGAGACCACCTGGGTGCTCCGCATGCCCACACTGGGCCCATTCGAGCTGGACCGTCCCTTTGGCCGCGGAGGCATGGCCCACGTCTGGGGCGGTCGCCACCGGGACCACCAATTGCCAGTGGCGATCAAGGTGCTCACGGTCGCTGCGGCCCGCGACGAGGTCTACCGCGCGGCCTTCGACACGGAGGTCCGAGCGATCGCCGCGCTCTCCCATCCGCACATCGTGCGCATCCGGGACCACGGAGAGGTGCCCCAGGCGGTGTGCGACCAGAGCGACGGCCTCCTTCCCGCCGGTGCGCCCTACCTGGTGATGGATCGCCTCGCGACCAACCTCCGCAAGCTGCTCGGGAGGCTCGACTGGCCTCGCTGTCGGACCCTGTTGCTGCAGCTCCTGGAGGCCCTGGCCCATGCTCACGCCCGGAACATCGTTCACCGGGACGTGAAGCCGTCGAACCTGCTGCTGGCTCGACTGGACGGGGACCTGGTGCTGGCCGACTTCGGGCTCGCCCACCTGGGGAACCGCGAGGAGCGTGGCCCGGGCGCGATGCGCACCGCCGGGACGCCCAGCTACATGGCCCCGGAGCAGATCCGGGGGGAGTGGCGGGCCTTCGGGCCGTGGACGGATCTCTACGCGGTGGGGTGCGTGGCCTGGGCGATGGTCACCGGCGCGGCCCCCTACCGGCGCGCCGACCCGGGCGGGATCCTCGACGCTCATCTCCAGGCACCGCTACCGGCCCTGCCCCCGGACCTCGAGGTGCCCGGCGGGCTGGGCGACTGGCTCGGACTGCTGCTGAGGAAGGACCCGGGCACCCGCTACCAGCGGGCGGCCGATGCGGCGGCGGCCCTGCGCACCCTCCCTGGCGCCCTGAGGGTGGACTGGGAGGCGGCGCCGCCCGTGCCTCCGGCGCCAGCCCCGATGCCGCCCTCCTGGCGTGGAGGGGCACCGGTGGACGGTACCTGGCTGGCGGGGACCGGCCTGGAGCTGTGTCGCTACCGGGTGGTGCCCCTGGTGGCCCGCGAGGCGCAGCGCGAGGTCCTCTGGGAGTCCCTCGTCGACGCGGGCCACAGCGGACAGGCCCGGCTGTGCGTGCTCCACGGCCCCAGCGGGGTCGGCAAGAGCCGGCTGGCGCGCTGGCTCACGGAGCGGGCCCACGAGACCGGCGCAGCCGAGGTCCTCCAGGCCGTCCACGGTCCCGGCGGCGGAGGTGCCGACGGCCTCGGCCCGATGCTGGCCCGGTCCCTGCGCTGCCTGGGGCTGGACGGCGAGGCGCTGATCGAGCACCTCGAGGACCGACTGCGCGCCGGTGGCGGGCCTGGCCGGTCGATGAAGCAGCGGCCCTGGCTGCGTTCATGGGGGCGCCCGAGGACCGGGTGGGTGTGGCCTTCGGCAGCGCCCGCGAGCGCTACGGGGTCCTGGAGCGCCACCTCGGTCGGCGCGGCTGTACGCGCCCGGTCGTGCTCTGGGTGGACGACGCCCAGTGGGGCCTCGATGCCCTGGCCTGCGTCGACTTCCTGCTCCGTGAGGGCGCTCCCCCCTGTCCGACCCTGGTGGTCCTGACGGTGCGGGACGAGGCGCTGGCCCAGCGGCCCGCGGTGCTGGAGCTGATCTCGGCGCTCGGTCGCCGTCCCGAAGCCCGTCGCGTGGCGCTGGGCCCCCTGGGGCGCGAGGCCTCCCGGGCCCTGGTGCGACAGCTCCTCTGTCTGCGCCCGGAGCTCGCCACCCGCGTCGAGGAGCGCACCGCAGGCAACCCCCTGTTCGCCGTCCAGCTCGTGCGGGACTGGGCCTGGCGCGGCCTGCTCGTGGGGACCCCCGAGGGCTTCGACCTGGGGCCGGAGGCTTCGCCGGTCCTCCCCCAGGCCCTGGGCGAGGTCTGGGCGGAGCGCGTCGAGCACCTGCTGTCGACGCGACCGGGCGAAGACCGGATCGCCCTGCAGGCCGCGGCCGTGCTCGGGCAGGAGGTGGTCCGGGAGGAGTGGGTCGCCCTCTGCCGGCGGCTCGGCGTGACCGCCAGTCGGGGTCTGCTGCAGGCCCTGGAGGCCCAGCTCCTGGTGCGCGTGCGCCCCAAGGAGGGCTTCGCCTTCTCGCACGGCATGCTGCGAGAGACCATCGAGGTCCTCGCGGCCCTGGACGGTCGCGCGACGACCCTGCACCAGGGGTGCGCGGAGCTGCTCGAGGGTCGGGGGGGGGCCGCCGTCGCCGAGCGCCGATCTCGCCACCTCCGCAGCGCGGGCCTGTCCGCCGAGGCGTTGACGCCCCTGCTCGAGGCGCTCCACTGGCGGGTCGAGCGAGGCGAGTCCCGACGGGCCCTGTGCCTGGTCGAGGAGGCCGAAGAGGTCCTCGACGCGCTGGGCTGGCCCCCGTCGGAGCCCCTCTGGGGCGAGCTGGCCGTGACCCGTGCCCAGCTCGCCACCTGGTCCCACGAGGAGAGCTCGGTCGAGGAGATGCTGGACCGGATCGAGGAGGACGTCGAGCGCTACGACTGGGCCCACACCCGGGCCCAGGTCCGAGCGCTGCGGGCCCGCATGGCCTACCGCCAGGGGGAGCTGAGCTCGGCCCTGTGCCTCTACCAGGAGGCGGGTGCCCTCTTCACGTCGGTGGGGGACCGGGACGCCGAGGCACAGAACCACATCAACCTCAGCCAGAGCTACAAGTTCCTCGGTCGCTTCGACGAGGCCTGGTCCCACGGGCAGGAGGCGCTGCGGCTGGCGACGGAGGCGAACCTGCCGGCCCGACAGGTCGGTGCCCACCACGAGTGCGCGACCGTGGCCTGGCGCCGGCGGGAGCTCGACACGACGCTGCACCACGCCCTGGAAGGCCTCGGGGTCGCGCGTCGCCTGGGCTACCGGGCCCTGGCGGCCAAGTGCCTCACCCAGCTCGGCGAGGTGGCCCGCCTGCGGGGGGAGCTCGACGAGGCCATCCGGCGCTACCGCGCGGCCCTCGACCTCTTCGCTTCGCTGGATCGTCCCCTCGACGTGCTGGTGAGCCGCCTGAACCTGGTGATGATCGACCTGGAGCGAGGCGACTTCGTGGCGATGCGGGAGCAGCTCGAGCTGGGCTGGAGGCAGCAGGGCGTCGACCCGGGGCACGCGCTGATGTCCGGGGTCGATCTGGGGCTGGCGATCTGTCACGGCATGGAGGCCGACTGGCGGTCCTGGGACCGGCACTTCCTGGCGGCGAGGCGGGCCCTGGCGCGCTCGGGCTTCGTCGGACCGGACATGGCGAGGCTCGCCCGTCGGGCCGGCGAGGTGGCGCGGCAGGGTCTCCACGAGGAGCGGGCCACCGCGGCCTTCGCCCTCGCCGAGCAGCAGCTCCGGGGGTTGGGGCGGGACGAGGAGGCGGACGCGCTGACGGATCGGGGGCCCGAGTCGGGCTGAGCCCAGCGATCACCCTTCGTCGACCCACCACGGCGAGACCCAGATCCGCTCCTCCTCCGTGCCCTCGCCGATCCTCAGCCGCAGGTAGGCCCACCCCCCGGCTTCGGGCTCCCAGGTCCAGCTCAGCGGCTCGGCCTCGGTCACCAGGCCCACCTCGTCCGAGCCGTCGGCGTCGACGACCTCCACCGACGCCTCCAGGCCACCGACGCGCACGACGAAGGGGCCCTCCTGGAGGGTGAGCTCGGCCCCCGGCGGTCGGACCTCGCCGGCGCTGTCCTCGATCCAGACCTCAAGCTCCGGCCGCGGCCCGGAGGTGGCGACCGTGGCCCGGGCCTCCAGCGCGTCGAAGAGGCCCTCCCGGGTCAGCTCCCCGGTCACCTGGACGCCGGTGAGCCCCCCCTGGGTCGGCAGGACCAGGGGCTCCAGGTTGCCGGTGACCTGGGTCCAGTAGCCCACCGGCCCCCCACCATCGTCCAGGCTGCCCGGCTTCGCGTCGTGGCTGTCGGTGCCCCCGGTGAAGCCGAGCCGGAAGCCCGCGCCCAGCGCGGTGCGCACCGCCCCTCCCGGCACGTGGTCCAGCGCGGTGTTCACGCGCCAGGAGCAGCCCTCCTCCGAGAGCAGGGCACACTCGCCCACACCGTGCTCGCTGACGATCTCCACCAGCCTCTCCCGCACCGGCGCGTTCTCGGCCACCTCCCAGTCCGTGGGCTGCGGGCTGCTCAGGGCGGTGTGGTGGGCGAAGGTCAGCCAGCGGAGTCCACAGCTCTCGGCGGCTTCGTCGAGGGCCGCCCAGAGGGCGCCGGGTGTGTCCACCTGGACCACGTCGCCCTGCTCGTAGAAGGTGCCGTCGCTCAGGACCTCGATGGTGCCGGTGACGGGGTGGGGCGAGCGGACGCGGGCCGCCGCGCAGGCAGCGGGCTCGGAGAGCAGGACGGTGCGGTGACCGCCGACGGAGCGTCCGTCGCGAAGCTCCCCGGTCTGCCAGGTCCACTCGTAGCCGAGCAGGGCCAGCACGCCGCTGCTCTTCGCCAGCGCGGCCTGCTGGCCCTCCCAGATGTCGTGGACCGGACCGTCCAGGCCGTCCGGGTACCAGCTCGAGACCTCGGCGTGGTCGGTCAGCGCCACGAAGTCGAGTCCAGCGGCCTCGGCCTCCGCGTGGAACTGCTCCGCGGGCAGCTCCCCGACGGGCCGGCAGCCGTCGTCGGGCAGCTCGCAGCCGTCGTAGGACCAGCGGCTGTGGGCGTGCAGGTCGCCCCAGACCCAGCGCGGGGCCTCGGTGGAGGAGCTGTCGGCGGTCTCGTCGGGGCCCGAGTCGAGCCCGCCGGGACGACAGGCGAGCATCCATAGACAGGACGTGGTCCACACCATCGTCTCTCTCTAATCCGGCTCCCCGTCGGCTCCGATCCCCCACCGCCGCATCGCCACCCCTCGGCGTGGGTGTCGACGGCGATCCAGGCGCCGGCCCCTGCTCGTGGCTACCCGTCGCCCGTCCGCCGCTCCATGCGTCCCAGGCGGAAGGCGAACGCGTCCAGCCTCCGAGCGTCGATCGGCGTCCCGTCGTTGTAGACGAACAGGGTCGGGATCTCGACCTGGTGCCGCAGCAGGCTCTCGGAGAGGTGGGTGGGCCCGCAGCCCCAGGGGCCGACGACGACCACGCCGTCGCAGGTGCGATCGTCCCAGTGGTGCACGGCGCTGCCCACGGTGGTCAAGGTCTCGCCGCCGGGGAAGCGGCCCATCACCGCCGCGCTGGCTCGCACCGAGGCGGCGACGTCCGAGTCCGGGATCTGCGGATGGAGCCGGCGGACCCGGTCATAGAGGCGCCTCCGGATCGCCCCCTCCGCCAGGCGGGCCTGGGCCAAGGCGGCCCTCCGGCTCGCCTTCAGGCCGGGCCGTCGCGGGATGGACAGGTACTCCACGAAGGCGTGGGAGGGCTCGATCAGCACGCGGACACCGCGCTGTCCGAGCTTGCGCACCAGGTCGTCGCTGCCGAACTCGTCGACACGGAGGTAGACGTCGCCGGTGAGCAGGACCGTGCGGGCCGCCTCGGCCGGTCCTGGCGCGACCGCCGCGAAGGCCGACGACATGCGGTCCAGCAGGGTGGTCAGGCCCTTCCACCACGGGCTCCGCAGGAGCATGTTCGCCAGCCGGGAGGTGTCGGGCACCTCCATGTGGGCGACGAGAGCGGCCAGGTGCTCCCGGTAGAGGGCGTCCACCCGGTCCGGCGCGCTGGGCCGGTGCCAGGCCGTGAGCTGGTAGAGGATGTCCCAGACCACCACACCCGCGAAGAGCTTGGTGACGTACTGGACCCCCAGCTCGGGCTCGGGCCTGGCGTACCGCACCGCGACGTCCTCGGAGAGCCCGAGACGCTGCAGCGACAGGCGGTCCTTGACCGCGAACATGCAGTTCTTGCACTCCCCCGCCGGCGTGACCTCCATCAACACGGTCCGCTGCCCGGGGTCCCGGTCCTCCAGCGCCGTGCGGAAGGCCCCCCAGACGAGCTGGTACGGCAGGCACTCCTTGCCCGAGCAGTCCCGCCGGCCGGCAGCCAGGCTGGCCTTGGTGTTGGGCCCGGCCGCGACGGCGTCGTACCCGGCCGACCGGTAGAAGGCGGCCAAGAGCGGCGCGAAGCCGTCGGACATGGCGTACACGATCAGCCTGGAGTCTCGTTCGGCCGACAGCGGGATCCTCGGCTCCTTCTCCAGCAGCGCAAGGCAGTCCGGAGGCGCCTCAGAGGGGCGCTGGTCGTGGGACCGGACCGAGTGGAGGAAGGCCTGGATGCGTGTCACGAACCCCGCTCGTCCCCCGTGGCCGTCGGTCTCCAGGGCCGTGTGGGGGTAGCCGTCCATCACGGCGGCGAAGAGCGGCTCCGTGAAGCTCGCCGGGCCACAGCCGAAGGCCGACAGCAGCAGCGGGTAGACCCCCCCGAGCTGCCTGGCGGCCGCCGCCACCCGCACGCTGCGCCGGGAGTCCGCCCAGACGATGCGCTTCATCTCGGGGGTGTCGGGCTGCAGCTCGAAGCAGTCCATCGGGAGCGCCAGCACGCCGTTGTCCCGGAGGATGCCCGGGATGCCCGCGTTGAGACCCGCATCGTGGATCACGTGCAGCGAGCCACAGACCACGACCACGGGGATGTGGTGCTCCCGGGAATAGTCCAGGGTGCGGCGACCGATCTCGGCCAGGCGCAGCTCCCACTCCCGCTGCACCGCCCCCGCCTTGTAGGCCGCCGCGGGCACCCGCGTGGCCGGGGCCCCCAGCTCCTTCGCCAGCCGGAAGAGCTGCCCGAACAGCACGCCGTCCCTCAGCCCCCGGGCGGGCGAGAGCGCTGGGCGCACGACTCGGGTGGGATGCCCCCGACCCGACAGCGACTGCTGGATCATGTCCGGCATGCCCTGCTCCACCGGGCAGGTCCGGCCCCCGTCGCGTCCCTGCTCGGGCAGGTCCAGGATCTTGGGAAACACGACGGTGTCGACGGACGGGTCCACGACCCCGTGGGCCAGCTTGCAGGGGGAACAGGAGTCCGGGGCGTAGCAGCTCGTCTCGCCCTCGGAGAGGGAGTCCTTGTCCGACCCCAGGATGCGAACGCCCAGGCCCAGGCCCTCGAGGAAGGCCGCGAGCCAGGGCAGGACCCCTTGGAGGGCACCGACGTTGGGGATGCCGACGACGCGATCGCCCCCCGCGCCCAGGCCGGCGATCAGCGCCGCGCGCTCGGCGAAGGCGCTCGGGGCCTCTCGCGGGAGCTTGACCCGGGTGGCGGTCGAGACCTCGAACTTGGGACAGGCGCCACCGCTGAGGACCTTCTTGCGCACCTCGCCCACCTGGACCGTGGTGCGGTCGATGACGCAGTAGGTCGCACACCGGGGGTCCTTGCAGCGCAGCTCCGACCGGCCCACCACCCGGGCCTGCTGCACCCGCTCCAAGGCGAAGGACGCTCCCTCGCCATCGGCGAGCCCCGTCCGGGCGCACAGGCCGATGCCCCAGGCGCCCATGGCCCCCGGGTTCGGTGGCACCACGACCTCCCGGCCGGCCACGGCCGCCAGGGTCCTGGCCAGGGTTGGGCTCGTGGCCGGCTTGCCCTGGAAGAAGATCCGGTCCCCGAAGGCCCGCTGTCCACGCACGCGGTGGATGTAGTTGTGGATCACCGAGTACTCGAACCCGGCGAAGATGTCGCCGGTGGTGAAGCCCTCACCGAGGGCCTCGCCAGCGGCATCGGCGACGAAGACCGTACACATCTGCCCAAGGTCCGGCGGACGCGTGGCCTGGCCGGCGATGCTGCTGAAGTCCTCGATGCGGTCCACTCCGAAGAAGACCGCCTGCTCCTCCAGGAAGGACCCGGTGCCTGCACTGCAGGCCTTGTTCATGTCGCTCTCGACGATCCGGCCGCCTCGGACCTGGATGAACTTGGCGTCCTGGCCGCCGATCTCGACGATGCTGAGGCTCTCCCCGGCCTCGGGGTCGCAGCGGATGGCCGCGGTGGCGTGGGCGACGATCTCGTTGATGACCACGATGCGGTCGGACAGCTCTGGCCAGGTCGCGCGGAGCACTGTCGCCGCGGCCTCCCGTCCCGACCCGGTCAGGCCGATGGCCCGGACGTCCGGCGTGCAGCGGTCCAGCAGGCTGGCCACGAGGCGCTTCATCGCGTCCACCGGGTTGCCCCGGGTGCGGTCGTAGAGGTCGAGCACGCAGCGACCGTCCGCCAACGACGTCAGGACGGCCTTGCTGCCGGTGCTCCCCAGGTCGAGCCCGAGCACGCTGGGTGCGGTCATCGCACCGGGCGGCACCGGATCCGGCTGCAGCCGCGTGACCCGGTCGTGCTGCTCGGCTGTCACCGCGAGGGTACCGAAGCCGCGCTCGCCGGCCGAGACCAGCTCCTGGGGCTCGGCGGGGAGGGGTGCAGCCAGGGCGTGCTCGGCGTGCTCGGCCGCCAGGTGCAGGGCGCCGAGGGCCTCCAGGACCAGCGCGCTCGGCGGCACCACGACGTCGCCGCCGACCTGTTCCCGGAAGGAGGACACGAAGGTGGAGATCCGGCTGCAGCCGCCGACCAGCCAGACGGGCCCGGGGACCCGCGCCCGCACCAGCAGCGAGGCCGCGTGCCGCGCCACGCTCTCGAAGTACCCCCGGAACAGCTCGTCCGCCGGCTTGCCCTGGTTGCCGAAGTGGGTCATCTCGCTCTTGGCGAACACGGAGCAGCGGGCGGTGATCGGGGTGCTCCGGGTGGCCGAGGCGGCCAGGGCATCGGCCTCCTCGATGGCCAGGCCGAAGCGAGAGGCGATCTTGACCATCGTCTCGCCGGTGCCCGAAGAGCAGCGCTCGTTCTCGGCGAAGGAGACGTTGCCGGCGGCGTCGCGGGTCCAGACGGAGTAGCCCCGAGCGCCGACGCGCACGACATTGAGCGGCCCGCTGGCTGGGAGCGCCGCCTCGACGCAGGCGTCCTCGGGCAGGCCCGACACCACCGGCGTGATCAGCTCGCGGCCGTGGAGTCCCGTGGCGCCGATGGCGGCGAAGTCGGCCGCACCGACCTCCCGGTACCAGCTCGCGAAGGCCTCGAAGGGACGTCCATCGTGGGCCACGGTCCGTGTCTGCTCGACGACGAGGGTGCCGTCCCGCTCGAGCCGGCCCACGGCGAAGCACGCCGTGGACTTGCCCAGATCACAGCCGCCCAGACGCTTCGAGGCGCCAGCATGGGTCATGGTGTCCCCCTCCTCTTGGCCGGTGTTCCAAGCACACGACCCGAGAACCTGTGGCCGGGGGGACTAACCGGATCGGGCTCAGCCCTCGATGGACCGGGACCCGGTCGTCGCCGAAGGTCACACCAGGGCCTCCGGCACCACCAGCGCCGCTGTCAGTCGTCGCGGAGCCGCTGGGTCTGGTGTGGCCGGTCAGCTTGCATCCGCAGCGCGTGCAGTCAACCGCCGGGGCAGGCGTGATCGCTCGGCGCTTCGATCGGCTCTGGCTCGGTGCGCGGCTCGGCTGCTGAAGCTCTGACGCCGCGTGCTCAGAGAGGACCGGGTCCGACGGCCTGCTCGAGCTCCCCCACCATCCGCCCGTCCAGCACCACGACCTCCTGCTCGGACCCCAGGCCCTTGGCCGCCAGGTCGCGAAGGAGCTGAGGATCGTTCGCCCTGACCAGCCCCTCCGGCCACTCCACCGGCCACGGAGGCGCCTCTGCCGCCACCTCGGCCCACCACTCGGGCACGAAGTGCTCCAGGTCCGGCAGCCTCTCGCGCAGGTGCCGATAGATCCTGACCCCGTTGACGTCCAGGTCCCCGAAGTGGAGTCGGCGTCCCTCGGGCAGCGAGCGGAGCAGCTCCACCGCGAGGTGCGTGTTCCAGCCCGGAATCCACACCAACAGCAGGCCGTCGGGCTTCGGCAGGTCGACGAAGGCGGACTCGTTCTCGACGGTCATGACCGCCCCCGGCCTGGGGCCCACCACGCGAGTCCCGTCCAGCAGCGCCCTCTGGGTCAAGGCGACGATGCCCTGGAGGGCCACGAGCTGAGAGGCATCCACCAGGTCACTGCCCCTCCGGAGCTTCGTCCCGGCGTGCGGCCTCATCAGCACCGTGCCGTCCCGGACCACCTCAGCTCCTCCGAGCATCTCCAGGTGGCCTCGATGCAAGCTGGCCTTGCTGTGCTCAGCGACCTGTGAGGTCGCGGTCTTCAGGCTCACCCGAGCGGGGATCGGCGGTGGCTCCCGCTCCAGACGCCTCAGCTCCTTGAGACCGCGCACGGTCGGAGGGAGCTCGCGTGCCAGCAGCGCGTGAGCGACCGCCCGCCAACCCTTCCACCGGCCATCGAGCATGCGATCCAGCTCCACGACGCGCTCGGCGACCAGCTCGACCTCGTCGGCCCGCGGGGTGGACACCACCCAGCCCTGCCTCTCCAGCATCTCCAGCAGGCTCTGCTGGGCTGTCCGCCGTCGTGCGGCGCCGGTCAGGCGGAGCTCCAGGAGCAGCGCCCGGTCGGACTCACTCTCCCAGGCCATGCCTCACCACCCTCCGGCCGTGGAAGTCCACCCGGTCCTTGTGACGAACGAGCGTGTACGTGGTCCCGCCAGCGACCCGGGCGACCTCGGGCGCGGCGATCAGGAGCTGGAGGTCCAGCTTGCTGCAGAGGTCGAAGAGCACCAGCAGCGACTTGGGACTCAGCCGTGTCGCCTCGTCCAGGAAGAGCAGGCGCATCGTGCCGTGCTGCCGCTTCTTCCGCAGCTTGGCGCTGTGCTGCTCCCAGGCCTGGAGCACCACCATCATCACGGACGCCCCGATGCCGATGGCCTCGCCGGTGGACATCTGGTCCCCGCGGGCGCCGACGTGGCTGCCGTCGTCCCGCACCGCATCGACTCGCACGCGGAAGTACTGGCGGTAGTCCAGCAGGCGAGCTGCCCTGACCCGGCCGCCACCGATGCTCTCGAACAGCTCCACCATGACCTCCTCGACCGGCCGCGGCTGGCTGAACAGGTCCACCTGTCCCGACAGCGCGTCCAGGAGCTCGTCCATCTTGCGGATGGGCTCGTGGCTCAGGGTGATGCGCGTGATCGTCCCGAAGCGGACGGCTTCGAGGGACTTCGCCAGGCTTCGCACGAGGCTGTAGGCGCGTCGTCGCTGGCTCTGGATGGTGGTTCCGATGTGGCGAGCGTCGGTGCGAAGGTCCCGCTCGCGCTCCTTGAGGGTGCGTCGCAAGCGGTGCAGACGGCGTCCCAGGTCGTCCAGGCGGCCGACCACGTCGGGGGCCTCGCTGATGTCCGGCGGGATCCGCCGGTGCAGCTCGGCTCGCAGGGCCGACCAGGCGCGGACGTGCTCGACGCGGGTGCCGTCGCCGATGCCCTCATACAGCCCGAGCAGCTCGTTGGACTCCGTGTGCCGCAGCAGCGCGGTGATCGCGGCACAGCGGGCCTTGGCCTCGCTGAACAGGTTGGGGCTGCCCTCGACCTGGACGGGGCGGCGCAGCAGTGGGTCGAGCTGAAGCCCGGCCGACGCCGCGGACTCCGCGAAGGTCTCCCAGGTGGTCCTGCGGTTGCGGTGCTCGAGCTGGGCACCTGCGACTCTCTCTGTGGTCTGGCGCAGGTCGTTCTGGGCTCGGTCCAGATCTCGCTTGAGGCCGCCCTTCGCCTCCTGGAGTATCGCCAGGGTCCTGGCCAGCGTCTCCCGCTGCGCTCGGAGGTCTTCCCGGGTGGCGCGGGCCTCTGTCAGCAGGGATGGTCTGGGCAGAGGCAGTCCAGTCTCTTCGAGCTGCTCTTGGAGCTGGGCGGACTCGCCAGCGGCAAGATCGTGCCTCACCTTCGCCTGGTCTCTCCGCTCCTGGGCGTTGTCCCGCTCCTGGCGAGCGTCCGCCATCGCTGTGACCGCTTCGGCCAGGGCCTCCCTCGCTCGGTCGCTGGAGGCCTTCAGCTTCGGGGTGAGGGCAGCACGCTCCACCAGGATCGCCTCAGAGTCGCCCCAGCCCAGCGGTGCAGGATCTCGGCACAGCTCACCGAGGGCCTCGGTGGCGTCCCTCAGGCGCTTCCGCTGGGTAGAGACGGCGTCCAGCTCATCTCGAAGGGACCGCGCCTGTTCCTCGTCGATGGGGGGTCTGCGCAGGTCATCCCGGTGGTCGGCCAGGAGCCGCCAGTCCGCCTGGCTGGACTCCCAGCGCTTGGCGTCGGTGAGGGCAATGCCGTGTCGCGCCTGCACCGCGCGGGCCAGGGCGGTGTAGTCGGGAGGATCGAGCAGCGACAGGGTCGGCAACAGCTCCCGTAGCCTCCGCAGCCTGAGGCGCACCTCGTCGAGGTTGCTGCTGTGGCCTTCGAGCGCGGCGCTGATGTCCGCCGATCGGAGGCCCAGCTCCGAGAGCTCCAGCGCCAGTCGGTCGATCTGGGGACGGGGATCGGGCTCGTCGAGTGACGGAGCCAGCGGCAGGGCCTGTTCGATCATGGAGAGATCGGCCGTGAGCCGATCGACCTCCGCCGCCTGGGTCTCTTCGGCCGCCTCGGCCCTCGCGAGGTCCCGCTGAAGAGCGGCCAGGGCGCGAGCCCGCGCCGCCCGCCCCAGGACCGGGATCTCCGGCGGCTGGGCGAGTCGAGTCACCTGTCCGTCCGTGACCACCACGCCACCGGTATCTGTGGTCGACAGTGCCTCGGGGAGACTCGGTAGGCCCCGGACCAGCAGCACCTCGTCTCCCTGGCCCAGGATGCCGGCCGTCGACAGTCTCAAGGCGGCCTGGCGGGGGTTGTCGACCAGCAGCGCGTGGGCCCGCTGGCCGAGCCACGCCTGGACCGTGGCGGCCCGCTCGAGCGCGACCTCGTCGAAGTGCTCGGCCACGATCTCGGCGTCGACCGCGTCTCTGGCACGCAGCACGTGCTCCGGGTGGTCGGCCTGGAGCTCCAGGCCTCGGATGCGCTCGGTGAGAGCGGCCACATCCGCACGTCGCTCGGCCAGAGTCTCCTGGTGGGCGGCGAGGGTTCGCTTGAGCTCGGAGTGGCCGCTTGCGAGGCCTTCGCTGCTGTCGAACGGACCCCAGCGCTCGGCCAACCGATCCAGGAGATCCCGCGCTCTCAGCCACGCGGGCAGCGCTGCCCGGGTTCGGGCCAGTTCCTGGTCCAGTCGCGCCTGCTCGACTCGGGTCTCGGCCTGCTTCACGAGGTCGAGGCCGAGCCGAGCGTCGAGCTCCTGCTCAGTGGCCTCCAGACCCTGGAGCGTTGCGCTCAGATGCGGACCGTCGGGGACACCGAGCGCTGCCGCTCGCTCCCGTGCCCGCCGTTGTTCGCCTGCGGTCCGGGCGGCGCTCGTCGCCTCTTCTTCCAGGCGAGGAAGCTGAGTGCTGGCCTGGCGGAGCTTGTCCCGCAGCTCCCAGGCGGTGGGCAGGTCCGTCACTTCGGCTTCGCGACGCAGAAGCCGGGACAGGGTGGCCAGGCCGTTGGCGTGGCGCCCGGCGTGTTCCTCGGCGTCTTCCACGCGCAGCTCGATCTCCCGGAACCGGTCTCGCAGCCGGGCTTCCTCTCGGCGAGTGGACTCGAGGCGGATCTGGAGCTCTCCCTCGGGGAGGGCAGGGAGGCCCAGAACTGTCCGTGCGCGCTCCAGCCGCTCCACAGCCGCCCGATGCAGACCCACGCGGCGGGAGAGCTCCTGGTAGGCGTCCTGGTGGCTGGAGAGGTTCTCCGCGGCGGTCGTCGCCTCCTCGCGAGCCCGCTGTTCGGCCCCCTCCGAGATCCGCAGCCCCGCCGTGGCTGTGTCCAGCTCCCCCTGGGCAGCCCGCCAGGTCTCCCCCAGGCGCTCTACCTCCCGCCCCTTCGCCCGCGCCCGGTCCAGCAGCTCCAGCGCCCGCTCCACCTGCTGGACCCGCAGGTTCGCCACGTCAAGGCGTTCCCCGAGGGCCTCCTGCTCGCTCGCCCCCTCGGCGAGGCGCCGCTCGGTCTGCGCCAGCTCGCCGCCGACCCGGTCCACCTGGTCCTGGAGCGCGGTCTGCGCCGACTCCAGCTCCCGTAGCCTCTCCCGCGCCTCCCGCTCCCAGACCGCGACACCGTGGGCGGCGTAGAGGAAGGTCGACTCGCCCTTCTCGTAGAGCTCCCCGATCTCCCGCCGGAGCTCCTCGCTGCGCCTCACCCTGGCTCGCGTGTCCCGGCACAGGGCCAGGTTGTGCTCCATGCGCTTCACGGTGTCCGCAAGCCGGGTGTTCTCCGCGAACAGGAAGTCCCGCAGTCCCGTGCGCAGGACGTTGGAGATCCCGCCCATCATGCAGGTTCGCAGCATGTCGTCCAGCTTCTTGCGCTCCTCCGAGGAGGCCATCCTCAGCGGGGTGATGCCCAGCTCGAACAGGGCGCTGAAGTAGGCCTTCTTGTCCTTGCCGAAGGACCTTGGCCGCGCCCCGGCCGCCAGGGCCAGGTTCGGGATGTCCGGGGCCTCGGGAACCTCGACCTGGCCTCCGTGGCGTCGCATCACCAGGGTCTCCAGGGGTACCTCGAAGGGAACGTCGTCCAACAGGTACGGTGAGACCTCCAGGCGAGGCCGCGCCTTGCGATCCAGGAGCACACCCGCCACCACCCGCTTGCGGTCGAGCTGCAGGTCGAGCCACGCGTACGCCGGTCCGGCGTGGCCCAGCCGACCGTAGATGCCGGCGTCGCCTCCCGTGCTCCCGGTCTCGCCGACGTTGGTGAAGCGCAGGTGGCTGAGATCGGGCAGCAGCACGGTGTAGGCGGCGATCATCACCGTGGTCTTCCCGGCGCCGTTCTCTCCCTCCAGCGCGGTGACGCCGGGGTCAAGCTCTACCTCCTCGTAGACCAGCCCCTTCCAGTTCACGAGGGCCAGGCGGGTCGCGCGGGCTCGCTTCACTCCTCGCCCTTCGTCCAGGCGTCGTCCTGCTCCTCGTCGAGCGCGGTCTCCCCCGGCACGACGACGTAGCCGCGGAACACCAGGTCTTCGAGACGTCGCCGCCAGTCGCCGTCGCCGCGCACCGGATCCGCGAAGCGCACCAGCGCCTGCCGTAGCTGCACCCGCTCGCCCTTGACCACCACGAAGCCGAGGCGGTGCAGCTCCCTCAGCGCCCCGCCGAGGCGCTGGTGGACCAGGTCGATGCGTCGCGTCTCGCGGCGCCGCTTGGAGCCGGTCAGGCGCACGCCCAGCTCCTCTTCGCCGAGCACGGCGCCGAGGTGCTCCAGGACCTGCGCCCGCGTCACCCAGCCGGCGTCCCGCGTGCTCGCCCGATCGAGGTGCAGCAGCAGGCAGGCCTGTCCCACGAGCATGGCGTTGTCGCTGAGCTGTGCCCGGCCGAGGCTGTCGTTCAGCGGGATCAGGAAGAACAGGCCCTCGTCCGCGAACTCGAGCTGCCAGCCGTAGCCGTCGTAGAACTCCCGCAGCAGGTGGCGTGTCTCTTGGAGGAAGGCGAAGTCCTCCAGGTCGTCGAGGCCGATGTGGCGTCCGCGGCGCAGCGCCAGGTCGACGGCGGGGAAGCGCTCGTCCGCGATGACGTCACCCAGGCTCCGGTAGCGCTCGCTCATGGGCTCTCCCCGGGCGGGTGCACGAGCCAGTCGTTCACCTCCAGGGCTCCGATCGGGTGCCAGTCCCGGGTCCGGGGTCGCGCCACCACGCCCTGGGTGGAGAGCTGGCGGGCCAGCTCGCCGAGCATGCGCTGCCTGCCCCCCTCCGGGGTCTCCGGCAGCAGCGCTCGCGCGAGCTGAACGTAGGTGGTCGGCCCCACGGCCAGTGCCGCCCTGACGGCCTGCTCGACGCGACCTTCCACGGGCGGTGCCTCCTCCTCGGGCAGCTCCTCGCGCTCCCGCAGCTCTCGGCGGACCCGCACCGGGGGGCGCCGTTGGTCCACCTCACGGAGCCCTCGCCAGCGCTCGGGGGCGCACACCACGAGCGACCACCGGGGGCCGTCGCGCATCAGGTCCCGCAGCCCGTGGCTCAGGGCGCGGTTGGGGTCCAGGCTCACGACCATGCGGATGTGGCGGTGGACGTGCTCGTGGTACTCGGTCCAGGTGTCCAGTCGGCTCTGGCCCCAGCCCTCCACCCGGTGGAGCTTGTCGGCCACGTCGGCCGCTGCGGTGGTCACGTCGTCCCGGTCCAGCGCCCGCGCGGTCTGGGCGATCTGTTCCACGACCTCCTGCAGCCGAGCGCAGTCGCGCATCAACACCTGGGTCAGCTCCTTCAGAGTGCTCGTCATGCTCTCCAGCAGGGTGGCGCAGGCCTCCATGGCGGACTCGCTCGTGCCGCCGAGCCGCTCGGTGACCTCGTCCCGCAGCTCCTCCTGCTGCCGGTCGAGGCCCTGCTGTCGGTTCGCGATGCCACCGAGCAGCGTGCTCACGCTGACGCGCATCGGCTGGAGCACTCTGGCGCCCACCTCCTCGGGCGACACCTCTCGGAGCGCCTGCAGCGCCTTGACCAGCTCGGCCTCCAGGGTGCGGGTCAGCACGTCGAGGGACTCGCGGGTGAGCCGCTCGTCCTCGTGGAAGAAGCGCACAATGGCCATCGCCAGGGTGGACAGCGCGTAGTCGCTCTCCGCGGCGTAGCGGCTCGCGGCGAGTCGGTTCAGCAGGCGCTGGGTGCGCAGCTTCTCGATCCTCTCCGTCGCGGCCTTGCGCACACTGAGGGCGCCGGGCTCCACGTGCTGCCAGGTGCGTTCGAAGACGTCCCGCAGGGCCTCTTCGGAGACCGAGGCCAGGCCCTGACCCTCGACGTGGACCGAGAGCGCCACGAGGAAGCAGAGGTCCTTGTGGTCCAGGGCCAGGCCGGCGCCGGAGCGCTCCAGGGTGGCGAAGAGGTGGGTGGGGTCAACAGGGGAGGCCACGAGGGCCTCCAGTCAAGTGCCCATCAAGTGGAGTGGCCTGATGCAAGCACTTGAAATCAATACGATCGCGGATGCGCGGAGCCTGGCCGGGTGGGGGCCCGGTCAAGTGGCCGTCAACATGCTCGCTCACCGCGTGTCCCGTCGCGTCGAGGTCGCCCACCATGGCACGTACTTCATGAACCTCGGGGACGCGCCAGGGTCGTAGGGTGCGAGCTGACCCACATCGATGGCGTCCCGGATGAGCCGAGAGGCCATGGCGCGGTTCTTGGGCTCAATCCCGAAGCGCTGCCGAAGGGAGGAGTTGGTCAGGAAGTCGCGCTGGACGTACTTCAGGCAGGCGTGGAGGTAGCAGGCGCGCACCCGCTCGTCCTTGTCCATCTCGGCGAGCGTGCGGGGCGCGAAGAGCACCACGCGCGTGAAGCCTGGAGGCACCTCGATGAGCGGTGGTGGGAGCTGGAACATCTCGACCTGTGCGACCACCTTGTCGAATCCACTGCCTCGTTCCTCGCAGATGCCGAAGCGCCTCATCAGGGAGGCCAGGGTCTCGTTGCGAGACGTGGGTGGGCAGTCCAGGAAGCGCTCCTTGTCCACCAGCGGCTCGCCCGGATTCGTGATCTCCAGTCGGTCCTGGAACAGCTCGACCATCGGTCCGGCACCCGTGACAGAGAAGTCCTGGTGGATCAACGCATTGGCGACCAGCTCGCGGACGGCGAGCGGTGGGAACATCGGCACCTCCCGGCGCAGCGCCTGGCCCACGACTTCGTTGCTCGGCAGGAGTCCGGCGAGGAACCGGACCAGACCCTCGAAGCCGTTGCCGTAGCCCTTGCCGCCGACCTGTTCCCGGAGGGGGTCGGTGCGCCCCGTGCCCCGGTACTGGATGACCCGGACGGCCTTGCGACGCAGCCGCGGGAAGTCCTCGAGCCGGCGTGCCAGCAGGACGGCGCCCAGGTTCGTGATGTCGTAGCCGCCAGCCTGGCAGGGGACGATCACCCGCTCCCGCTGGAGGCCCTCCAGGAGGGCGGCGCGACCCTCGGGAAGCGGTACCTCCAGCAGGTGGAAGTAGGCGGGGTAGTCCAGCTTGTGCAGGACCTCGTCGGCGCTCGCGCGCTCCTGGGCCACGCCCTCTTCGAAGGCCACCCGGTCGAAGGTCCTCCAGAGTTCCCGTTCCTTCTCGGGGTGGTCCTTGAGCTTCTTGGTGTAGCTCCCGATCCGGACGTACTCGATGCCACTGAAGGCGACCGGCGCCCCGGCTGCCCGGTCGATCTCGAGGAGCACCACGCGCACCCCGTCCATGTCGACCTCATGGAAGCCGAAGTCGATCCGCGGACGGAGCAAGCGCAGGAGCCAGTTCTCCAGCTCCTCGTTGCCACGTCGCACTGCTTCCGGCCGGAACTCCGTGCCGACGATCTCGTGGTCTTCGTCGCGAACGCCCCAGACCATCCAGCCGCGGGTCTTGCCGTGGAGGGCTGCGCCGTTGGCCAGCGCGGAGCTGGACTCGCCGATGAGCTGTGGGTCGGCGTTGTCGACCTTGAACTCGGTCCAGACCGTCTCGCCGGGCAGCCTGCAGAGCTCGCGGACAACACCGGCGAGGTAGGCGGTCGAGCGTGGCGTGGTCATCGACGGGTCTCAGCTCGCCTGGATGTCGACGCCCGCCTGTTCCAGCGCCTCGACGAGTGCTGCGCGGTCGGTCTCGGGCAGCGGTGACTCGCCCTTTGCGTACACGGTGAGATGGGCCCGGAAGGCCTCGCTGGCCCAGTCCTGGAGCAGGAAGAGCGCTTGGAGCAGGTCCATGATCTGCTCGCTCCCGTTGGCGCCCACGGTGAAGCGGTAGTCGTTCTTCGAGGGCGGTGGGGGAGGAGGAGGTGCGCCTCCGCCTCCTGGGATCGGCGGGACCCCGATCACCGGGGGTGGGTCGACGTGCGTGGGTGGCTCGCTGGGGGCCTCCACCTGTGCCAACACGCCGCGCAGCTCCAGCTCCTTGAGCAAGAGCCCCGCCATGATCGTCTTGCCCGCGCCGGGGTCGTCGGCGAGCAGGAAGCGCAGGCGCGCCTGGGGGAGCATGGCCTCGTAGACCGCTTCGAGCTGGTGGGGGTAGGGCGCGATGCCCGACATCGACACGGCGAAGTACGGGTCGTGGGCGTAGGCCAGGCGAATGCGGCGGGCCTCGGTGAGCAGGAGCTGGCCTTCGGCGTCGCTCACAAAACCGGACTCGGCCCCGCCTTCGTCGATCGCCCTCCGCAGGTCCTCTGTGGAGAGCATGTCCTCGATCAGCACACCCGAGATCGTGCGTACCTTGACCTGCCAGAGCTCGGCGGAGAGCTCCTCGGCGTCCTCGACCAGGACGGGCTCGGTGAAGTGGCCGGGGATGGGCGCCAGGCGGGTGCCGACGAGATCCTGCATCGCTGTTCCATTGAGGGTGGGGGAGTGTAGCGCTGCCAGAGAGGTTCCAAGAGCCGGCGAGAGGATATTGTCCGCTACCATCGGTGGGCCTCGAAGGCGGGCTCCGATGAGGTGGCGCGTCGACTCTGTTCGTCAGAGCGAGCGTGACGGAGTGGGTTGATGACGAACGAAACAGATGTCCAGGCGCCCTGCCTTCGGATTGGGATCGAGCTCGACCCCACCTCTGCCTCGCCGCCCACCAGAACGCCGTGCCCTTCGTGCGCCGTGTCACACTCGCCAGTCCGGGCCAGGAGGACATCCGGGACATCACGCTGCGCATCACCAGCGATCCCGACGTGGTCTCGCCCTGGGCGCTGCACATCTCGGAGGTCCATGCCGGGACCACCTGGTCGACCGACGATGCCAGGCCGCTCCTGTCCGCGGACCGCCTCCGCAGCCAGACCGAGCGGGAGCGGGGCCACCTGCGGGTGGAGGCGCGGGTCGGCGATCAGCTCGTTGCTTCGACCGCGGAGGACATCGTGGTCCTG
>CAZCVP010000033.1:39183-50011 GCA_964501915.1 uncultured Enterobacterales bacterium | reverse complement strand
GGCGGCGCCTCTCGGCCGGTCAGGATCCCTCCAACGAGCCAGCGTGGAGCACGGGCGTCGTCGACCAGATCGGCGATCGGTCTCTCGCGCGGGGCCGGGGGCCCTGTCAGTCGGCCAGCCAGAAGTCGTAGAGGACCGACTCGTCCCAGTCCAGCGACGGGGAGTGCCCCTGGTCGGCGAACTCCGCGTAGGTGGAGTCCATGCCCGCGGCGACCATCGCCTCGTGGATGCGCTTCACCTCGCCCTTCCAGCCCGTGTCCAGCGCCCCGACCCCGTTGTAGACGCGCAGGTCCGCCAGCGGGTCCAGGTCGCTGGTGGCGCCGCTGCTGGAGAAGACGCCGGGCACGCCCATCAACGTCGTGAAGACCTCCGGGCGGTCGTAGGCGAGGTCGAACGCGGCCACGCCTCCGTTGCTGGTGCCGGCGATGTGGACCGGCCCGCGGGCCCCACCGTAGCAGTCGTGGACCTCGTCGATGGCCTCCAGGATCCGGTCCTTCTCGTCGGGCAGGAAGCCGGACTCGGAGTAGGGCAGCACCGCCCGCACCTCGCCGATGCCGCTGCCCTGCATGAAGAAGGCCTCGAAACCGAAGCGGGCGCTGCCTTCGTCGCCCTGGCCGCCGCCGAGGAAGACCACCGTCGGCGTCCCGGGGCCGGACTCGCGGGGATGGGAGATGAAGTAGGGACTGGCGGCGTGGTCCACGACCACCTGAAGCTCCCCCTCCACAGCCTCCACGCACCAGTCGGGCGGGTCGGTGACGTCCACCGTGCCGGTGTCGCCGCTGTCGAGAGTGGCGCCACTGTCGTCGGTCGCGGTGTCACCGGTGCAGGCGAGGAGGAGCAGGAACATGCCGGGATCCTACGCCGGTGCGACGGCCCCCGTGACCGCCGGATCCCGGGCGGGGGCCCTACGTGACCGTGACGCCGAACCCGACTGCCCCGGAGAGGCCACTGAAGCTGCCGTGACAATCGCCAGGTTCTAGAAACAACGCGTTGTTTGATATGATGTCCACGTGAGACGCCTTGCCACCCAGGACCTCATCGACTGGCTCGGTGCCGCAGGGCGTCGCCCCCTGGTGCTTCGAGGCGCGCGACAGGTCGGCAAGACCTGGCTCGTCCGCGACCTGGCCCCCCGAGCGGGCCGCGACCTCGTCGAGTTGAACTTCGAGCGTGACCCTCGGCTACGACAGGCCTTCCGGAGCAACGACCCGATCGAGGTCCTCTCCGAGCTGGAGCTGCTGACCGGCCGACCCGTCGACCCGGCCACAGCGATCCTCTTCCTGGACGAGGTCCAGGAGGCCGGGGAGGTCCTGGCCAAGCTCCGCTGGTTCTACGAGCGGCTGCCGGAACTCCCCGTGATCGCGGCCGGGTCCCTGCTCGAATTCACGCTCGCCGACCACGCCCTGTCCATGCCGGTCGGGCGGGTGACGTTCCGCAAGGTCGAGCCGATGGGCTTCCCCGAGTACCTGCTGGCCAAGGGCCAGAGGAAGCTGCTGGAGGTTCTCTCGAGCTGGCGCCCGGGTCGAGAGCTGACTCCAGCGGCCCACACCCGTGCCACTGAGCTGTGGTCTCGTCATGCCATGGTCGGCGGCATGCCGGCGGTGGTCGAGACCGACGTCGCCCGAGGAACCGCCCAGGCCTGCAGACAGCTCCAGCAGGACCTCGTGGCCACCTATCGCGCGGACTTCGCGAAGTACGGGACCCGAGCCCAGCGTGAGGTGCTCGATGCCGTGCTGCTCGCCGCGGTACGCATGCTCGGCCAGAAGTTCGTCTACGCCCGCGCCGGCGACGGCCTCAAGAGCCACCACGTCAAGGCGGCCGTGGAGCTGCTTGCACAGGCCCACGTCTGTCGACTGGTGCCCCACTCGGCCGCCAACGGCGTCCCACTCGGCGCCGAGGCCAGCACCAGGCACCGCAAGGTCTTCCTGCTCGACGCCGGCCTGGCTCACGCTCTCGCCGGCACGCCTGCCGCGACTGGCTTCCCGAGGCTCGACCAGCTCGCGCCGAGCCTGCGAGGCGGACTGATGGAGCAGCTCGTGGCCCAGCAGCTCTGCCTGGCCGTCGGCCCATCGCCGGTGGGTGGCGAGCTCTTCTACTGGCAGCGGCACGGCGGCCGGCCGGGGGAGATCGACTTCATCGTCCAGTGCAGTGGCCGCGTCGTCCCGGTCGAGGTCAAGGCCGGGGCCGCGGGGTCGATGAAGAGCCTGCACCAGTTCATGCACGACAAGGGCCTGGACCTGGCCCTGCGGTGTGACGCCAACCCGCCCGATCTCCAGGCGCTGTCCCTGTCCACCACCAAGGCACAACCGGTCGCCTACCGGCTCCTCAGCCTGCCTCACTACCTGGTCTGGAACCTGGCCGAGATCGTGACCTCCCTCTGACCGGGGGATGACGAGGGCTCGGCCCCAGCCGGTGGCGACCCGGCCGGTGGTAGCCTCCGGCATGAGCTCCTGCCGACTCGCCGTGATGCTCCTGTGCCTCCCCGGGTGCCTCAAGCAGCCTCCGGCCACCGCCGAGCCCCCCCCGACCTGGGAGGCCCTCACCGCGGCCGTGACCGCCTGGCAGGCGGCCGGCGAGCCGGTGCTGGAGATCCCGCCGGAGCTGGCCGCCGAGGTCGGCGCCCGGCAGTTCATGGCCACCTACCTCTGGCACTCGGACACGGCGACGGCCCGGGGCTCGGACACCCTCGGGCTCCTCGCCGCTGACGACGCCCGCTGGTCCGGCGTCTACCTGGCGGTCCCGGCCCCCGACGGGGACGCGTCGAACGAGTGCTGCTTCACGGTCCACTTCCCGGCGCTGGTGGACGGCCGCCCCATGGGCTGGCTCCACGCGCAGGCAGGCTGGTACCGCGATGGCCGCGCGGCCTTCGATCCGAACTTCACCTGGACCGACGGCGAGGGCGAGCCCGTGGACCTCGCCCACCTCGAGGACGTCGCCAGCGCACCGGACACGATCATCCCCCACGCCCCCGAGCCGGTCGCCTTCGACCCGGACCTGGAGGCGCGGAGCGCCGCACTCCTCGCCACGGCGATGGGCCTCCCGCCGGACCTGCCCTGGCACCCCTACAACCTCGCCACCCTGGCCCTGGCGGACATCGGCATCGACTCGCCGAACATGATGATCTACCTCCTGCCCGGCACGACGGACCCCGACCTGATCCTCGTCAGCGGCTGGCTCGTCTACACCGCCGACCTCCAGACGGGAGAGCTCTGGGGACCGAGCTGGCTGGGCAGCGCACCCCTGGTCTTCTCCAGGAGCGACCTCG
This sequence comes from uncultured Enterobacterales bacterium, assembly GCA_964501915.1. Classification (GTDB taxonomy): domain Bacteria; phylum Myxococcota_A; class UBA796; order UBA796; family CAJQPC01; genus CAYFPX01. The sequence continues at coordinate 46,749 of CAZCVP010000033.1, read as the reverse complement.
CCTCCGACGAGCTGGAGCTGGAGGCCATCCTCGTCGACAGTCCCTCCATCGAGGTGCCCAGCGAGGCCCACATCTTCGCCACGCTCGCCTACGACGTCTCGATGATGGTCGGCACCGAGGAGGGGCTGTGGCGGATCGAAGGGGGTGTCGTGGAGTACCTCGCACGCCGCTGAGCCGTGCCCCCTCACCCCCCGCTCAGCGCCGCGCAGTCCGCGAGGATCTGGTCCACCTCCCCATCGTCGGCCGGTGAGACCCACACCCTGGCGCTGCGGGCCCCGACCTCGAACTCCAGCAGGTCGCCGTCGGCCGTGACCTCGTCGCCCGTGAGCAGGTCGACGAAGGTCGTGCCCCCCTTGAGCCCCGCCCACTCGATGCGGTTGCGCAGGGTCTCGGCCTCGCCGGCCCGGTTCACCACCACCAACACCTGGTCCCCCAGGCCATCGACCCGCGTCCAGGCGATGCGGTCCGGATCGTAGACCCCGTTGCCCGGGTCGTAGCCCATCCAGATCCGTCCGGTCCCCTCCGCCAGCACCGGCCACTGCTGGCGCCCATTGGCGAGGGCGCAGACATGCTCCAGCACACCCCGCTCCCGGTCGCTGAGCTCCCCGGGGAAGCGCATGAGCTGGCGGTTGTCCGGGTCGTAGTAGCCGGGCAGGCCCAGCTCGTCGCCGTAGTAGACCAGCGGCAGGCCCCGGCGGGTGAAGAGCCAGGTCCAGGCGAGCTCCAGGCGCTCGTAGGGCTCGTCCCAGTCCGGGGCGCTCTCGTCGACCCGCACGGGACCGTCGGGACACATGCCGTCACCCCACAGGCTGCCGACCTCGCCGGCGGCGTGGGCGATGAAGCGCTCCACGTCGTGGTTGCCGAGGAAGGTCGACATGGTCGCCGGGTAGTACTCGATCTCGCTCTGCTGGTGGGAGGCCTCCAGCTCCCAGAGCTCGCCCTCCCCCCGGCCGAGGATCGAGAGGATGTCGAAGTAGAGGGGGAAGTCGAACTGGGCGTCGAGCTCCTCCTCGTTGACGTAGGCCGCGACCAGGCCACGGTCGGTCGTGAACGTCTCGCCGACCGTGTAGAAGTCCTCGTCGCCGCCGGCGTAGCCGTGCTCGATCTCGTCGCGGATGCGGGCCTGGAGGTTGGTGTAGACGCTGTGGGGCATGTGCTTGACGGCGTCGACCCGGTAGCCGTCGAGCTCCCACTCCTTGATGAAGTCGATGGCGTCGTCGACCGAGCGCACCAGGGGCTCGAGCTCGTAGTAGCGGAGGTCCGGCAGGAAGTCGTCGAACCAGCAGGTCTCCGGGCGCTGGTCCCAGTTCACGACCCCGTCGCCGTCCTCGTCCTCCTCGCAGATGTAGCGGTCGTTGAACCAGTCGGAGTGGGACGACCACCAGGCGTGGTCGGTGTGGACGTGGTTGGCGACCCAGTCGGTCAGCACCCGCATGCCCCGGGCGTGGGCCTCGTCGATCAGCGTCCGGAAGTCCTCCTCGTCGCCGAAGTGGTCCTCGAGGCCCTTCTGGGAGGCCGGCCAGTAGCCGTGGTAGCCGGAGAAGTCCTGGCCGCACTTCTCGCCCCAGGCCCCCGCCGGGTTGTCCTGGGGCGCGGTGATCCAGAGGGCCGTGACGCCCAGCGCGTCGAGGTAGTCGAGGCGCTCCGTGAGACCGGCCCAGTCGCCGCCCAGGTAGTCGGTGATCTCCAGGGAGGTGCCTTCGGCGCCGTCCAGCGAGGTGTCGCCGTTCTCGAAGCGGTCGACGAAGGCGTAGTAGAGCACCCCCGTCCCCCAGCTCCGATCGTCGGTCCAGAAAGGCACGTACAGCGGCTCGGCTTCGAAGCCGTCGGTGTCGGTCAGCTCCATCCGCAGGGTGTGGCGGCCCTCGGACAGGCCGGTCAGGGCCACGGTCGACCCATCGGCGCTGAAGTTCTCCAGGACCTCGCCGTCCAGGGTGGCCTCGAAGGCGTCGAGCTCCCCGTGTCCGAGGCCCTGTGCCCAGGAGACCGAGACGTCCGCGCGACCGGCATCGCGGTCGACCGACAGGCTGCCCAGGACCAGGCGCGGCCTGCGACAGTCCGGCACGCGCTTCATCGAGTTGCAGGCGTCGGCACCCAGGGGACACTCCGGTTCATAGGGCGTGCCCTCGTCGCACTGGAAGTAGGGGGCGTCGGGGTCGCAGGTCCAGGTGTCGCCGCCATCGCGCTCCACGAACTTGTAGGCGTAGTCCCCCGGCGCCAGGTCCAGGGTGAGCCCGAAGACCCCGCCCGACACCTCCTCCATCGGGGTCGCCGAGGCGTCCCACCCGTTGAAGGTGCCCGCGACGGACACGTCGCTCGCTCCGCCGCGCACCTCGTAGCGGAAGGTCGTGGGGCAGAGCAGGTCGTCCGGGACGTCGGTGGTGTCCGTCGGCACGTCGCCGATCGCCACCTCGAAGGTCAGCTCGGCGTGGGTCTGGCAGTCGCCGATCGCCATGAGTCCGACCTCTCCGAGCCCCGACCAGTCGGGCTCGGGCACGATGCGCAGCACGTCGCCCTGGATCACGGCGTCGACGTGGTCGTCTCCCCAGGCCGACAGCGCCTCGGTGTCCACCCCCGGAGCGAGCTCCTCCAGGGGCACTTCGAGGGCGACGTTGCTCGGCGAGGTGAGGGTGCCCGGGTCCTCGAGCACCGGGGCCTCGACGCCGCGACAGCACCCCGTCCAGAGCGCCAACAGCCACATGGGACCTCCCTCTGGCAAGTTGCCCTCCCCCACGGTAACGAACCCTGTGCACGCCGCACCGTCCCAGGCCCCGAACGGTCCGAACTGGCGCCGCATCGGTGCCGTCCTGATGCTGCTCGGTGTCGGCGCGGGCGCCTTCGGGGCCCATGGCCTGCGGGAGACCGTCGCCCCCGAGCTGCTGGCCGCCTGGAAGACCGGCGCCAGCTACCACCTGATCCACGCCCTGGCGCTCTTCGCACTGGGGTCCTGGCGCCGCGCACCGCCGATCGGCGGCTGGCTGCTGCTGGCCGGGATCCTGCTCTTCAGCGGCTCGCTGTATGCCATGACCCTGACCGGGATCCGCGCCTTGGGAGCGATCACCCCCCTCGGGGGCGTGTCCTTCATGGCAGGATGGGCCGCCCTCGCCTTGGCGGCCACGAAGGACTCGGGCGAGACGCAGCAATAGGAAGACCCCGACCCCGTAGAGGACTGGCACGATGCTCACGGCGTATTTGGCAGCCCTTGGATTCGGAGTGGTTCTCATCGGTGCCTCCGTGATCCTCGGTGGCCACGACCACGACATGGACGGAGAGCACGACTTCGACGTCGACAAGGACATCGACTTCGCCGATGCCGAGATCGACATCGACGCCGACGTGGACGTCGACATCGACGCCGACGTGGACGCCGACCACGACGTCGACGGCGACCACGACCACGACCACGACCACGATCTGGACCCCGTCCACGAGCTGGACCACGTGGCCTCCGACGCCCCGCACGGCGTGGAGCGTCGGCGCTGGGTGCCCTTCTTCTCGATGCGCTTCTGGACCTATGCGCTGGGCAGCGGCGGTGCTGTCGGCTCGGTGCTCACCCTGCTCGGCCTCGCCACCGTGGTGCACCTGCCCGCCGCCCTCGGCTCCGGCCTGGTGCTCGGCTGGGGCGCGGCCTGGAGCTTCCGCAAGCTCAAGCACGCCACCGCCGACTCCACCGTGCGGCCTGCCACCCTGCGCGGTGTCGAGGCCAAGGTGGCCCTGCCGATCCGGCCCGGTCAGAGGGGCAAGATCACGCTCCACATCCAGGGCCAGCGCCTCGAGCTGCTCGCCCGCTCGCGGGAGGACCGGGTGCTCCAGGTCAAGGAGCCGGTGCTCATCGTCGCCGTCAAGGACGACACCGCCATCGTCACGCCGGTCCCCCTTCTCACCACCACATCCCCCAACTAGTCCCAGGGAGCTTTCATGTTGGAGAACCTCGTCGGGCTGATCTGCGGAGCAGGAGTCGCCGCCGGCGTCCTCGGCTTCGTGGTCGTGCTCGTCAAGCAGTTCCTGTTCATCTGCAGTCCCTACGAAGTGCTGATCTTCAGCGGCCGCAAGCGCCAGCTCAAGGACGGCAGCTCCGTCGGCTACCGCATCATCTTCGGGGGTCGAGCCATCCGGATTCCGATCATCGAGCGGGTCGACCGGATGGACCTGCGCAACATCCCGATCGACATCCACGTGTCGAACGCCTACTCCAAGGGCGGCATCCCGCTGCGGGTCCACGCGGTCGCCAACGTGAAGGTCTCCTCGAACCCCCGCGTGGTCGGCAGCGCCATCGAGCGCTTCCTCGGCCGGGACCCCCAGGAGATCAAGCAGGTCGCCAAGGAGACCCTCGAGGGGCACCTCCGCGGCGTGCTCGCGAACCTGACTCCCGAGGAGGTCAACGAGGACCGCCTCAAGTTCGCCCACAACCTCATCGACGAGGCCGAGGAGGACTTCGAGAAGCTGGGCCTGCACCTGGACATCCTCAAGGTCCAGAGCGTCAGCGACGAGGTCAACTACCTCGCCAGCATCGGCCGCCAGGCCATCGCCCGGGTCATCCGGGACGCCGAGGTCGCCGAGAGCGTGGCGAAGTCCACCGCCGAGCAGACCGAGGCGAGTTCAAGGCAGGCCGGCGAGGTCGCCGGTCAGCAGGCCGAGACGGCCATCGTCACGGCCCAGAACCAGCTCCGCGAGATCAGTGCCGAGCTGGAGGCCACCGCACGCTCTGAGGAGGAGACCACCGCCCAGGCCGCGCTCCAGGCCCGCGCCGAGGCCGAGCAGGAGCTCCAGGCCCTCCGCAAGGAGCTCGAGCAGACCCGCCTGACGGCCGACGTGGTCCTGCCGGCCCAGGCCGCGCAGATCGCAGCGCAGTTCACCGCCCGCGGCGCCGCCGCCGAGATCGGCGAGCAGGGCAAGGCGATGGCCGACGTGCTCCAGCTCATGACCGACGCCTGGGTCAAGGCGGGCTCCAACGCCAAGGACATCTTCCTCATCCAGAACCTGGAGACGGTGCTCAGCACCGTCGTCGAGCGGGTCAATTCCGTCCAGGTCGGTGAGGTCCACGTGCTCGACGGGGGCAATGGCGAAGGCCTCGCCCGCTACGTGGGCGCCTACCCCGCCATGGTCAACCAGGTGCTGCGCGAGCTCACCGAGACCACCGGCGTCGACGTGCTGGGCATCCTCAGCGAGAACAAGGGGAGCAAGTGATGGAAGACATCCTCCTGGTCCTGACGACCATCCTCGCGGTAGCCGGCATCTTCGGCTTCGCGTTTCTCTACACCGTCCGCAACCTGGTCTACATCTGCGGTCCCAACGAGGTGCTGGTCTTCAGCGGCAGCACCTCCGTCGTCGGCAATCGCAGGGTCGGCTACCGCATCGTCAAGGGCGGCATGTCGATCCGCAAGCCGATCATCGAGCGGGTCGAGCGCATCGACCTCACCAACATGACCGTCGACGTCAAGGTCTCCGAGGCCTACTCCAAGGGCGGCATCCCCCTGACCATCCAGGGCGTCGCCAACCTCAAGGTGGCCGGACACCAGCCTGAGCTGCACAACGCCCTGGAGCGCTTCCTCGGCAAGAGCCGCAAGGAGATCCTCCAGGCGGCCAAGGAGACGCTGGAGGGCAACCTCCGCGGCGTGCTCTCCCAGCTCACCCCGGAGCAGGTCAACAACGACAAGCTGGCCTTCGCCGAGAAGCTGCTGGAGGAGGCCGAGGCCGACCTGCGCAAGCTGGGGCTGGTGCTCGACGTGCTCAAGATCCAGAACGTGACCGACGAGGTCGGCTACCTGGACAGCATCGGTCGCAAGCAGTCCGCCGAGATCATCCAGCGGGCGCGGGTCGCCGAGGCCGAGACCCAGGCCCAGGCCAAGATCAAGGACGCGGAGCAGCGCCAGATGGCCCGCGTGGCCGAAGCCAGCGCCGAGATCGAGATCGTGCGGGCCACGACCGCCAAGCGAGTCACCGACACCCAGACCATGCGCAAGGCGCTGGTCGCCGAGGAGGTCGGTCGGGTCCGGGCGCTGATCGCCAAGGCCGAGGCCGAGCTCAAGGTGCAGCAGGCCCGCGTGGAGCAGGTGCGCCTGGCCCTGCAGGCCGACGTGGTCGCCCCGGCCCAGGCCGACATGGAGCGTGCCCAGGCCGACGCTCGCGCCAGCGCGGCCAAGATCATCGAGGACGGCAAGGCCACGGCCAACGTGCTCGAGGAGATGATCCGCACCTGGGAGAGCGGCGGCGACGACGCCCGCGACATCTTCCTGATGCAGAAGCTCCAGACGGTCATGGGCCGCCTCGTGGACACCATCGGCTCGGTCAAGGTCGACCGCATCACCGTGCTGCCCGAGGGCAACTCCCGCGCCGCCAACGCGGTCACCCTGGTGGAGGAGCTCAAGGCCGGTCTCGGCGTCGACCTCCCGCAGATCGTGAACCGCCTGGGTGCCGAGAAGGTGCTGGAGCCGGTGAAGTAGTGGTCCTGCTGCTCGTCGCCTGCAGCGCCGAGTACCCCACAGCCGAGGTCACGGCCGCCGAGGACTCCCCGGTGGCCGTGGCTTCCGAGCTCGCGGCGTACGTGACGGAGAGCCCCGAGAGCGGCGACGGCGACGGCGCCGCCTGGGTGATCATGACCGAGGAGCAGCTCGGGTGCGCCGAGGTCACGGCGATGCCGGAGGCGGTCCGCGACGCGGCCTGGCTGATGTACGTGCAGCAGGGCCTCGCGGTCTACCTGGAGTTCGACACCGTCGACGACGCCACCACCTACCTGGACTGGGAGGAGACCTACTGGGGGGGTGAGGCCCAGAGCCCCCAGGGCACCCGCTGGATGCAGGCCTTCGCCTTCGGCGGCGGCCAGCGCTGGGAGCTGGCCGGGGGGTGGTTCTCGGTGGAGCGGCGCAGGGTCGACGAGTTCGAGGGGTCCTTCGCCGTGCCCTACTACGACGGCACCCTGGAAGCCGATCCCTGCGGAGCCTGGGACGTGGGCCCGGTGGACACGGCGGGCCCGTGATCTGGTGGCTCGTGGCCTGCGGCGGCAGCACCGGGGACCTGGGACCCCGGGAGCTGGAGAGCGTGCTCCACACGTTCTGGGCCGAGGGCGACTGGTACGACCTCGGGCGCGTCGGTCTCTTGATGACCACCAGCGGCGAGGCGGACTGCGAGGACTTCCTGGAGCCGGTGGAGCTGCGCGACGACCCCCTGTCCACGCTGTATGAGGACGAAGGCACCTTCACGATGCTGGTCTGGGAGAGGGTGGACGTGCCGGCGGACTCGGGCCTGGAGCCCCCGGCGGAGTTCACCACCCTGGAGGGGCTGTGGACGGTGACCGGCGACGGACCCGGCTGGCGCTCCTGGCTCGACGTCGAGGTCTTCCACGACGGTCAGCTCACCCCGGCGATCCCCTCGGAGACCTGGCTGAGGCTGGACAGGACCGCGGACCCGGGCCCGGTGGTGGGCGAGCTGTCGACGGGACAGGTCGCGCTGGAGCTCGACGCCGAGCACTGCGGGGAGCTGATCGCCTACCGGGTGTTCTGACGACGAACCCGCAGGGTGGGCGCACAACAGCAGAAACCCCGAGTAAGTCGCGCGGGGCGGGGACCC
>CAZCVP010000033.1:0-39173 GCA_964501915.1 uncultured Enterobacterales bacterium | reverse complement strand
GGGGGGTGGCTGGGGGGTTTGCTCGGGGCCCCTATGGGCGGTTTTAGGGACGTTCGTCACAAGGGATGTCGCCTGGACGCGCGGGGGGGGCGGTTAGGCATCCCCTGAGGAGCGTGGTGGGCATGACCCCCGAGCGGCCGCAATTCTGGGGCATCGAGACCACCTGGCCCTTCTACGCGCTGGCCGCCCTGAGCCTGGCGCTCTTCGCCTGGGGCCTGGCACGTCGCGTCCAGCGGTGGCACCAGGTCCCCGGCGGCCTGCGGCCCTCCCCCACCACCTGGCTCCGCGCCCTGGGCCGCGGCCTCGTCGGCACCCCCCTGCTGCGCGGCGACCGGTCCGCAGGCCTGATGCACCTGCTGATCGCCTGGGGCTTCACCGGCCTCTTCCTCGGCACCCTGCTCAGCGGCCTCGACCACTGGGGCCCCCACTTCCTCACCGGGCGCACCTACCTGGTCTTCTCCACCGCCTGCGAGCTCTCCGGTGCGGCCCTGCTCGTCGGCCTCGCCTGGGCCTTCGCCCGCCGCACGCTCCAGCGCGTCTCCCGCCTGGAACACCGCCCCGTCCACCTGCTCGTGCTCGCCTGGCTGGCCCTCGCCGCCCTGTCCGGCTTCGCCGTCGAAGGCCTGCGCCTCGCCCAGCAGCAGCCCGAGTGGGCCGCCTGGTCCCTCGGAGGCTCCCTGGTCGCCGCCCTCGCCAGCCCCGAAGCCGCCGCCGCCGCCTTCGCCCCCACCTGGTGGCTCCACGCCCTGATCTGCCTGGGCCTCGTGGCCGCCCTGCCCTGGACCCCGCTCTTCCACGTGCTCGCCGCCCCCGCCAGCCTCGCCGTGGCCGGTCCCCGCCCCTACCTCCCCCTCGACGATCGGCCCGAGGGCCACGGGCTGGGACCGCTGTGGCCCGACGCCTGCACCCACTGCGGGCGCTGCGTCGAGGTCTGCCCCCCGGCGATCGCCGGCGAGCCCTTCAGCGCCCGTGGCTTCCTGCTGGCCCACCGGTCGCGCGACTTCGACCCGGCCCTCGCCTGGCACTGCACGGCCTGCGGAGCCTGTGAGCAGGCCTGTCCCCTCGACATCGCCACCGCCGAAGTCGTGCTCGACGTGCGCCGCGCCGAGATCGAGGAGGGCACCCGCATCCCCTCCGGCATCGCCGAGGCCCTGGAGCGGGTCCAGAAGTACGACAACCCCTGGGAGAGGTCCAAGCGGAGCCGCAGCCGCCTGGCCAGGGAGCTGAGCCTGCCCGCCCCGGAGGAACGAGCCTACCTGGCCGGCTGCACCGCGGCGGTCGACACCCGGGCCCAGGACATCCCCCGGGCCTTCACCGGGGTCCTGGCCCGAGCCGAGGTGCCGCTGGGCAGCCTGGGCCGCAAGGAGGGCTGCTGCGGCCACGTCCCCCGTCGCCTCGGCGAGGACGGACTCTTCGAGGACAAGGGCCTGGACCTGCTCGATCGCCTCGACGGCGTGGCCGAGGTCGTGACCTCCTCGCCCCACTGCCTCCACACCCTGCGCGAGGACCTGGGCGCCCTCGGCGAGGGCGTGCCCCGGGCCCGCCACGCCGCCGAGGTCCTGGCGGAGCTGGTCGACACCGGAAGGCTCACCTTCGAAGGCCGCCTCGAGGCCCGCGCCACCTTCCACGACCCCTGCTGGCTCGGCCGCCACGCCGGCATCTACGACGCCCCGCGTCGGGTGCTGGCGGCGATCCCGGGCCTGGAGCTGGTCGAGATGCCCCGCCACGGTCCGGAGAGCTTCTGCTGCGGCGCCGGTGGCGGCCGGATGTGGAACGAAGACCCCGACGCGAGCGGCTCCGAGCGGATCCCGGAGCTGCGGATCCAGGAGGCAGCGACGACCGGCGCGGGCATCGTGGTGACCGCCTGCCCCCGCTGCCTGGTGATGTTGGAAGATGCGCGCAAGACCGCCGGTCTCGAAGACCTGCGGGTGATGGACCTCGCCGAGGTGGCGGCCGCCGCCCAGGAGTAGACAGCGATGCACGTCGTGGTGTGTGTGAAGCAGGTACCGGAGGTCGCCGAGGCCGAGCTCGAGCTGACGCGGGAGGGCGAGCTCGACCTCGAGGACCTCGTGCTCGGCGTCAACGAGTGGGACGACTACGCCGTCGAGACCGCCATCCGCCTCCAGGAGTCCCAGGGAGGCCGGGTGACGGTGGTGAGCCTCGGCGACGACGAGGCCGAGGACGTCTTGCGTCGGGCCCTGGCGATGGGCGCCGACGAGGCCGTGCGGATCGAGAGCGAGGACTTCGAGGGGTGCGACGCCCACGGCATCGCCAGCGCCCTGGCCGCCGCCATCCGGCCCCTGGAGCCCGACCTCGTGCTGGCCGGCGCCCAGAGCTCCGACACGGGCTGGGGCCAGGTCGGACCGAGGCTGGCCGCGTTGCTGGACCTGCCCCACGCCACCCTGGCGATCCGGCTGGAGGTCGAGGACGGCCGCGCCGTGGTGCACCGGGAGCTGGAGTCGAACACCGAGGAGGTGGTGGAGCTCACCCTGCCGGCCCTGGTGACGGTCCAGACGGGCATCTGTGAGCCCCGCTACGTCTCGGTCATGGGCATCCGCCGCGTGCGCCGGCTGCCCATCCGGGTGCTGGAGGCCGAGGAGCTGGACCTGGAGCCGCCGGAGTCCTCGGTGCGGGAGCGCCGCCTGTCGCTGCCGGTCCGCGAGGGCGGCGCCGAGCTGCTGGTGGGCCGCCTGGAGGCCATCTGCGAGCGCACGGCGGACCTCATCCGCGCAGCGGTGGGAGGCTGAGATGGAGGAGATCCTGGTCCTCGCCGAGCACCGCGGCGGTGAGCTGCGGCCGGTGACCCTGGAGCTGATCGCTCGAGCCCGCGAGCTCGGCGACCACGTGACGGTGCTGTTGGTCGGCGCCCACGCGCTCGCCGAAGCCCTGCGTCCGGTGGCCGACACGCTCCTGCTCGCCGAACCGCCCGAGCAGGCCTTCGAAGCCGAGCTCTGGCTGGACGCCCTGCACGCAGCCCACGCAGCGCGTTCCCCCGCCCTCACCCTGCTGGCCCACAGCGCCGAGGGCATGGACCTGGCCCCGCTGCACGCCGAAGCGCTCGGTCTGCCCCTGGTGACGGACTGCACGGCGCTGTCCCTCGAAGGTGGCGCACTGCGAGCGGTCCGCCAGGTCTACGGCGGCAAGGTCGTCGAAGACCTGCTCCTTCGCGCGGCCCCCCACGTGGTCGCCACCCTGCGGCCCGGTGGCAAGGCCGAGCCGACCCCGGGCGCCGGAGACGTCGTGGCGCTCCCGGTCCCCAACCCCCGAGCACGACGCCGACGGCTCCTGCGCCACGTCGAAGCCGAGCTGGCCGACCTGGACATCGCCGACGCCGAGTTCCTGGTGAGCGTCGGCCGCGGCGTCGGCAAGCCGGAGCGGATCGAGGCCATCCAGGCCTTCGCCGACGCCATCGGCGCGACCTTGAGCTGCTCCCGCCCGGTCGCCGACAAGGGGTGGCTGCCCAAGAGCCGCCAGGTGGGCACCTCCGGCCGCACCGTGAGGCCCCGCGTCTACCTCGCCCTGGGCATCAGCGGCGCCTACCAGCACGTGGCCGGCATGCGCCAGGCCGACACCATCATCGCCGTCAACACCGACCCGGACGCCCCCATCTTCGACGTCGCCCACTACGGCATCGTCGAGGACCTCTTCCGGGTGCTGCCGGTGCTCCAAGCCAGGCTCACCGCCACCTGAGGGACCGTCGTGGACTTCTCCCTGAGTCGTGAACAGAAGGACATCAAGCGCGCCGCCCGCGAGTTCGCCCAGGGCGAGTTCACCCCCGAGCGGGCCGTGGTCCACGAGCTGGAGCACCGCTTCCCCCGGGAGCTCTTCCAGCAGGCCGGGGAGCTGGGCTTCATCGGCCTGGACTTCCCGGAGGAGGTCGACGGCGGCGGGCTCGGGGTGATGGAGAACGTGCTGGTCATCGAGGAGTTCTGCAAGGCGGACTCCGGCCTGGGCATGGCCATCCACCTCGCGTCGCTGCCGGGCAAGGTCGTCAAATTCGCCGGCACCCCCGAGCAGGTGGCCCGCTACCTGGGCCCCGTGGCCCGTGGCGAAGCAGTGAGCGCCATCTCGCTCACGGAGGCCGACCACGGCTCGGACCTCACCCGGGTCCAGACCACCGTCGACGTCCACGACGACCGGCTGGTGCTCGACGGCACCAAGATCTTCACCACCAACGCCGCCTACGCCGACTTCTTCGTCGTGCTCGCCCAGCAGGACCCGGACGCCGGCCCCGGGCGCGGCATGACCACCGTGCTCGTCGACCGCGACCCAGGCACCTGGCTGGGCGGAGAGCTGGAGACCAACGAGCTGCCCCACAAGATGGGCCTGCGCATGACGTCGAGTGGAGAGGTCGTCTTCCGCCAGCTCGAGCTGCCCCGGGAGAACCTGCTGGGCGAGCCCGGCCAGGGCCTGGACAACGTCTTCGACTTCCTCGACCAGAGCCGGATCGAGATCGCCGCCCAGGCACTCGGCAACGCCGAAGGCGCCTTCCTCAAGGCCCTGGCCCACGCCCGCGGGCGCCGCCAGTTCGGCAGGCCGATCGTGGAGTTCCAGGCCATCGGCCACAAGCTGGCGCGCATGTGGAGCGACATCCAGGCCGCCAAGTGGAACACCTACCACGCGGCCTGGACCTACGACACGGCCCGCGGCAGTCGCCACACCAACCTCGTGGGGCTCTTGACCTCGATGGTCAAGCACCACACCCCGGAGACCGCCAAGCACGTGATCGACGAGGCGATCACCGTGTTCGGTGGCTACGGCTACTTCCTCGAGCAGGACGTGGAGCGGCGCTACCGGGACAACCGGATCGTCGAGTGCTACGAGGGCACTGTCGAGGTCCAGCTCAACAACATGATCCGGCTGTTGAGCAGGATGAACCTGGACTACATCGACGCTGACCTGTTGTAGGGGCCCGGGGGGCTACACCAGGGTGGTGGTCCGGCCGACCAGCAGCTCGATGATGTCGCCGGACTCGTACAGCACGTCCTCACCACAGACCAGGGCGGGAACCTGGGCCTTGCCCCCCAGGGTCTCCAGGTGCGCCCCGGCCTCCGGATCCTGGCTCAGGTTCACCACGGCCAGGCTGTCCTCCAGGTGGAGGTTGGTGCGGGCCGCCAGCGCCCATCGGCTGAACATGCAGTTGTCCTTGACGTAGAGCGCGGCGCCGGCGGGCAGGCCCTCGGGCGTGGCGGCCGGCGACGGCAGGTCGCCCGCGTACTCCGCGTCGAGCTCCTCGCAGAAGGCGGCGAGCTCCTCCATGTCCCGCCTGCCGCCCGGACCGACCGAGAGCGTGTGGCGGACCACGCCGTCGGCGTCGATCACCACCGTGGCGCGATCGGTGATGCCGGCCTCGTCCAGGAAGAGCCCGAGGCTCCTGGCGAGCTCACCCTTGGGGTGGAAGTCCGCCAGCAGCGGCAGGGACACGCCACCGAGGGACCAGGCCCAGGCGCCGTGGGAGAAGTGACTGTCCACGCTGACCCCGAGGGGCTGGGTGTGGGCGGCGGCGAAGCGGGGGAGCAGCGCTTCCAGCGCTGGGATCTCCGAGCTTCACGTGGGGGTGAAGTCGAGGGGGTAGAAGACGAGCGCCACGTGGCGCCGACCGGCGAACTGGTCCAGCGAGACCGAGCGGCCGAGGTGGTCGTTCAGGGTGAAGCCCGGTGCGGGGCTGCCGACTTCGATCATGGTTCCTCCGACTGGGCACGGCGTGGCGGTGCACCCATCGCGAGGCTCCTAGCCCGCAACAGCCACCGACGCCCGAAGGGATAGCATCGGGGCGTGACACGCCGACACGGTACCCCGAGGGGCTGGACGGCCAGGCTGCTGTGGGCCTGGCTCCCGCTGCTCCTCGCCGCCACGCCCGGGACGGCGGAGGCACAGGACCCTCCGGGCGCGCCCCCCACCCAGGACCCCGTCCCCCGCTACGCCCTCGGCTTCGCCTTCGCCGTCGGAGGTCAGCACCACCCGCTGAACCGCGTGCCGATGGTCGACCTGTTCGTGTTCGAGTTCCGCTGGTTCCTCGACGCGGACCGGAGCCTCGACCTCCAGGTGGACCGGGTGCAGCTCTGGCTCAGTCGCGCGGCGACCTCGGAGCCGCGGCTCGGGCTCTCGGCCAGCTACAACCGCCGCAGGACGGGGGGGCCGCGCTACGGCTGGTGCGTCGCTCCGGGCGGCTACCTCGCCGGCGGGGCCGACGCCGTGGTGGTCGACGAGGAGCTGACCTGGCAGCCACGGGCCCGGGGGGCCCTGTCGCTGCGCGCCGGACTGGAGCTGCGCACCCGGCGCAACCGCATGGACTACGGGCTGGTGCTCCACGGCGCCATCGGCCACGACCACCGCCGCCTGCTCGTGGAGACGAAGTTCACGTGGAACGGACTGCTGCGCTAGCCCTGCTGCTGCTCGCCGTGGGCTGTGAAGGCACGGTCTATGGCACAGGACCCGAGGTCTGGAGCGAGCCGACGGAGCACCTCGACGACGGCTTCCTCTTCGACCAGACCCGCACCAACCGCATCGAGCTCACCCTCGACGAGGACGCCGAGGAGATCCTGCGGGCCGAGCGGGTCTTCACCCAACCCCGCAACGAGGTTCGCGGTCGCGCCACCATCGACGGCGAGGACCTCGGCGAGATCGGCATCCGGCTCCGCGGCGGCCTCGGGTCCTTCAACCGCTACGACGACAAGCCCAAGTGGGAGCTGGACTTCAACGAGTACAGCGGTGAGCGCTTCGTGGGCCTGGAGAGCCTGTCGCTGAACAACGCCAACGAGGAGTGCTCCGGCGCTCGTGATGAGCTGGCGTTCTACGTCAACGGACTCGCCGGGGTGCCCACCTCGCGCACCGGACACGTCCAGCTCCTCGTGAACGGGCGGGACTACGGGATGGCCATCGCCCTGGAGACCCAGGACGACCGCTGGCTGAGGCGGAACTTCGACAACAACGACGGCAACTTCTACGACGGCGGCTACGTCCAGGCGGGTCCCTGGCCCCTCTTCCTCGACTTCGGACGCGGCCGGGAGCACCTCTTCGACCTCGAGGAGGGCGTGGACAACGGCGCGGTAGACATCGCCGCCGTCTCTGCCGAGGTCGAGGCCGCCGGAGACGAGGGCGGCGTGAGCGAGGAACTCTGGCGCCTGGTCGACTGGGACCGGCTGCTGCGCAAGTTCGCCGTGGAGCAGTGGACCGCCAACGACGACGCCTACCTGACGCTGGCGAACAACTACCGGATCTACTTTCAGACCGATGGTCCGATGGTCATGACCCCGTGGGACCAGGACGGCACCTTCCGACAGCCGGACGAAGACGACGAGGCCATGCACTGGAGCGACAACAACACGGACTCGGGCAGCGCCCTCGCCGAGGTCTGCGTTCGCGATGCGCAGTGCCTCGCCGCCTGGGCGGAGACCTCGAGAGAGGTGGCCGACACCCTGGAGGGCCCGGAGCCCCTCGCCTTCATCGAGAACCTCATCGAGGTGACCCGGGAGGGCTGGGACGGCGATCCGCGCGGCACCTGCGCACCGGCCGATCGGGACGCCGAGCGGGGACACCTGGTGGACTGGGTACTCGGTGCCAGCGAGGCCATGCGCGCGACCTGGCCAGAGGACTGACAGCGGGCCATGGGAGGCGTGTTCGGCCCACTCCCCGACGGCTGCGACGACACCCGCACCTCCGAGGTGGGCTCGACGCTCACTTCGTCCCGTAGCGTCTCCAGCTCTCGAGCGTGAGGCCGTCCACGGTCAGGGTCCCGCCGGCCTCGCTGTCGGTGAGGGTGAGCTGGCCGTTCAGCTCGCCCCACAGGGCGTCCCCCTCGGTGTCCAGGCCGTGCACCTCGAAGGTCGCGGTGCCCGAGGTGAGCTTGTAGTTGAAGACGTAGCCGTTGTGGATCGACTCGTAGTAGGTGAAGGCCCGCACGTTGGAGACCCCGGGCTCGCCCACGTTGGCGTCCACCTCCACGCTGACCTGCTCGTCCCCCTTGATGGCGACCAGGTAGGAGGTGTTCCCGGCGAGCCAGTGACCGTCTCCGGTCTCCCAGTGCCCGCCGCCGAAGATGGCCTCGAAGAGGGGATCGGTGGGCTGGTAGGGATCCGTGTCGGTGTCGGTGTCGGCGTCCGCGTCGGCGTCGGCGTCCGTGTCCGCGTCGGTGTCGGTGTCGGTGTCGGTGTCGGTGTCGCTGTCCGTGTCGCTGTCGGTCTCGACCGAGCTGTCGTCGGTGTCATCCCCGCAGGCGGCCACGAGGCAGGGCAACAGGGGGAGGAGCCAGCGCATGGGGGGATTCTACGCTCAGAACTGGTAGTACACGAACGCGAGCTGCTCACCCGTGCCCAGGGTCAGGCACGCCACCCCGGTCGCCCCGATCACGAGGGCCTGCACGGTGGCGGGCTGGGCCATGAACCACCGCTTGGCCCGCTCGACCCACGGCGTCGGCGAGAAGTGGATCGCGAAGGCGATGACCAGCACCGCCCAGCCGAGGTGACTGAAGCGAGGCATGACGAAGGTGGGGTCGAAGAGCCCGAGGAAGTAGGCCTTGGCGGTGGGGAAGTCCCGGGCCCGGAAGAGCACGCGGGCGACCACGACGAAGTGGAAGGTGAGCAGGACCCGCCACGTCCACGGCCACCAGCCCGGCGGGGCCTCCCCCGCCTTGCGGCCGTGGCGCTTGCGGAAGAAGCGCTGGACACACATCACGCTGCCGTGGATCAGGCCGTAGACCACGAAGTTCCAGCTCGCGCCGTGCCAGACCCCCAGGATGAGGAAGGTCGCGACCAGGTTCACGTAGACCCGGTAGGCGGCCGTGCTCCGGGCGCCGCCGAGCGGGAAGTAGATGTAGTGGCGCACCCACATGCTCAGCGAGTTGTGCCAGCGGTTCCAGAAGTTGGTGATCGTCGGTGCCTTGTAGGGCCGATCGAAGTTCTCCGGCAGCCGCAGGCCGAACAGCAGCCCGGCTCCGATCGCGATGTCGGTGTAGGCCGAGAAGTCGTAGTAGATCTGCATGGTGTAGGCGTAGAGCCCGACCATCAGCTCCGGCCCCGTGAAGCGTCCCGGATCGGAGAACAGCGGGTCGACCATCGCCACGCGCAGCACGTCGGCGATGAGGACCTTCTTGATCACCCCCTTGGCGATGCGGAACAGGCCCTCGGAGACCTGCCCGCGCTCCAGGTCCGGCGGGTCCCGGAGCTGCGGCAGGAGCTGGTGTCCGCGCACGATCGGGCCGGCGATGAGCTGGGGGAAGAAGGTGACGAAGGCGGCGACGTTCACCGGCCTCGGCTCGAGCTCGCCCCCCCGACCCGCATCGATCACGTAGGCGATGGCCTGGAAGGTGAAGAAGGAGATCCCGATCGGCAGCGCCAGCCCGACGCTGGGAAGCTCCACGGGCAGGCCGAGGGCCGCGAACAGGGCCTGGAGGTCGCCCCCCAGCCAGTTCCAGTACTTGAAGACGATCAGCGGGACCAGCAGCAGCACGATGATCAGCGCCTGGGACCGCAGCACGGGCTGGTCGGCCTGCCGGCGTCGCACCAGCCAGAGGGCTCCGCTCCAGCAGAGGGCGATCACGCCACCCAGCAGCATCAGGTACCAGGGATTCCAGCTCGCGTAGAAGGCGATCGACGCCAGCAGCATCGCCACCACGCGGTACCGCCGCGGCACCGCCCAGTACGCCGCCACCACCAGCGGCAGGAAGAGGGCGAAGTCGAGGGTGGTGAAGAGCATCGGCAGGAGCGGTCCAGCTCACGGCTACTGCAGTCGGCCGTCCGGCGCCACGCCGGGGCCGCCACCAAGCACTGCACCGGCCCCCAACCTGTCCAGGTTCCTTGACGCCCAGGTCCCAAGCGATCAGATTGGGGCCCTCTCCTCCCCGAGATCACCGATTCCCGTCCTCCACGGCAACACGACCGGGCTCAAGCCCTCCCAGGTCAAGACGCTCAAGGCGCTGTATCGGCGCCGGACCCCCCAGGGCCGCTTCCTGAGCCCGGAGACCGCGCGGCCGCTGGCCGAGATCTCCCGTGCCCTGAACCGGCAGGTCGGCCTGATCGTCGATCGGCTCGGCTCGGTTCAGAAGGTCATCGTGGGCGATGCCCACCAGATCTTCATCCCCGACCTCGGCCGAGCCCGTGCCGGCGGCAGCCGCTTCCGCGGTGTGCGGCTGGTCGTCACCCACCTGCGTGGCGAGGGGCTGTCCAAGGACAACCTCACCGACCTCTCGCTGCTGAGGCTGGACGCCGTCATCGCCCTCCAGGTCGGTGTGGATGGGCTGCCCGGCCGCATCGACTTCGGCCACCTGCTGCCGCCCAGCTCCGACCGCGACGACTTCTGGCACACCGCGACCGTGCCCTCCGTCCACCACTGGACCGAGGACTTCGCCGCGTTCATCCTCGACCTCGAGGACCAGTTCTCCCGGGCCTGGGCCACCGAGGCCACGGACGGAGGCGACCGGGCGATCGTGATCGGCGTGGGCCTGGGAGACCGGGTCGAGGCCGAGCGCAGCCTGGCCGAGCTCGAGCGGCTGGCGCAGACCGCCGGTCTCACCGTGGTGGACCGGGCCCTGCAGCATCGGCGACGGCCCGACGGCCGCTACGTGATCGGCAAGGGCAAGCTCCAGGACCTGCTCCTGCGGTCGATGCACCTCGGCGCCGAAGTGCTGGTCTTCGACGGCGAGCTGGCACCCTCCCAGCTCCGCAACATCGCCACCGAGACCGAGCTCAAGGTCCTCGATCGAACCCAGCTCATCCTCGACATCTTCGCGATGCGGGCCACCACGCGGGAGGGCAAGCTCCAGGTCGAGCTGGCCCAGCTCCGCTACCGCCGCCCTCGCCTGGCCGTCATGCCCACGGCGATGAGCCGCCTGACCGGTGGCATCGGGGGGCGAGGACCGGGGGAGACCCGCCTCGAGATCAACCGGCGTCGCGCCGACGAGCGCCTGGCCCGCATCAAGCGCCAGCTCAAGCGCCAGGGCAAGAACCGGGCGATGCGCCGGAGACGGCGCCGCCGCGTGGGGCTGCCGCTGGTGTCCATCGTCGGCTACACCAACGCCGGGAAGTCCACGCTCCTGAACCGCATGACCCGCAGCCGCGTCGACGCCGAGGACAAGCTCTTCGCCACGCTGGACCCCACGAGCCGTCGGCTGCGCTTCCCGGAGGAGCGCGAGGTCATCCTGACGGACACGGTCGGCTTCATCCGCCGGCTCCCCAAGGACCTCGTCGAGGCCTTCTCCTCCACCCTGGAGGAGGTCGTCGAGGCCGACCTGCTGGTCCACGTCATCGACGGAGCCTCCGACGAGGCCGCCGTCCACGTGGTGGCCGTCGAGCGGGTGCTGGCTCAGCTCGGCGTGTCCGAGACCCCCACCCTCCGCGTGGTGAACAAGATCGACGCCGTCCCCCCCGAGCGCTGGGGCACCCTGGGAGCGGAGCACGACGCGATGATCTGCAGCGCCCGAACCGGAGAGGGCCTCCAGGAGCTGCTCTGGGAGCTGGAGCGCACGCTCTTCCAGCAGCGCGCCCGACAGGCTTCGGAAGGCTGAGGGCGTGCTGACCGCTTGGCTCCTCGGTGTGGCCTGCAACAGCACCGGCGGGGACTCGGTCGACACCGCGCGACAGGAGGCCCCCCTGGCCTGGACCCAGGTCGACCTGCAGTGCTCGGTCGCCGACCACGCCTGGGAGGCCTGGGCCTCGGGTCTGGCGGGCCGGGCCACCCTGAGGCTCGTGCCGCGCGACCTCGAGACCAGCGAGGTCGAAGAACACCCCCTGGTGGTCGCCGACGCCGACCCCGGGGGCACCTGGACGCTGCTCGCGGCGGCCCTGGAGCTGGCCGGTGCCGGGGAGAGCGCCGTGCCCGGCTTCCTCACCACCCACGACTGCCGGGCCCACGGCCAGGTGTGGACGTGGTCCCTCACGCTGGAGGACGACGACAGCGTGCTGGACTGCGTCGCGTGGCAGCCCGGGGACACCGGGCTCGGCCAGGGAGTTGTCGCCACATGCGACTGAGTGGACTACTCTGCCGGGCGTTCCGGTGTGCCAACCGGAGATGGAGGATGAACATGAGGAGCTACCTGCTCGCCTTTGGCGCGTGCCTGACGCTGATCGCCTGCGACGGCAGCACGAGCACCACCTACTGCGACACCTCGGACAGCGGAGCCGACTGCGCCGACAGCGGCGAGGCCGACACCGACACCGACACCGACACCGACACCGACACCGACACCGACACGCTGAGCTACGACGGCCCGCTGATCATCGGCATCGACACCACGAACCCGGCCTACCCGGGCAGCGAGGAGGGCGAGACGCCCGAGTCCCCCATCAACTGGGACTGCAGCGAGGACAAGGAAGGCGTCAAGACCTTCTACTACGACTTCTACACCATCGGCTGGGTCGGAGCCGCCAGGCTCACGATCACGCAGGCCACGGCGGAGCCCTGGCTCGAGGAGCACTGGCTCGCCTCGTGGAAGTACGACCTGGACAAGTGGTGGGACAACCTCTACCTCGAAGCGATCGACGTCGAGGCCATCGGCGACGTGGAGGAGAACGATCCCGCGAACGCCGACGACGAGGACCCCTACGGCGCCAAGACCCTCTTCAACTGCACGCCCGGTACCCTCCCCACCCTGGCCTGGCGCCTGGACGTCTACTCGGACGACGCCGCCACGGACCTGGCCGACTGCGCCATCTGGGGCCGCACGGAGGTCTTCGACGGCACCGACGGCGTCGAAGACTGCCAGGTCTTCGAGGACTGAGGGGACTTGATCGCCTGGTTCCTCTGGGCCTGTCTGGGCTCGACCCCAGGGGACGACAGCAGCGCCACGGAGGTCCGGCTCTCGACGCCGACCTTCGAGGCGCTGACCTGGGACTGCTCGACCGAGACGGATCGCTGGGAGCTCGCCGCCCGGGCGAGCTCCTGGACGGCGGGAGCCCTGCTCGTCTGGACGGTGGACACGGTCTACATCGAGGAGCACGAGCTGGGCTCCACCGAGTCGGCGGGCGACGGCTCCTGGGATGAGCTGGAGCTGACGCTCACGATCGTCGCCGACCCCCGGGACGTGGCCCGCAGCTCGGCCACCGCCTTCCTCTGTGACGCCCCCACCCAACAGAGCCTGGGCCTGCGCGTGGCGCTGCTGGCCCCCGAGACCGAGGAGGAGACCGACTGCCGCACCGGGGGAGCCGTCGTGGACTTCGAGGGCCTGGGCTACGATGCCTGTCCGGACAGGTGGGAGCGAGAGTGACCCTTCTCCTGGTCCTGGCGTGCAACGGCGCCGGCGACGACACCAGCACACCGACCACCCCTCCGACCGACACGGTCGACACCGGCGGTCCACCCGCGCAGCCCCGCATCGACCTCGGCCCCCACAGCCCGGAGACCGTCGCCCACCCCATCGACTGGGGGTGCGGCAAGACCGCCTGGACCTACAGCTTCCACACGGTCGGCGTGGCCGGCGGCGCCGAGCTCCACAAGGTCGAGACCAACGAGCGCCTCGAGGACCCCACCGACGAGACCCACCCCGTCGCGGTCGCCGAGTCGGACCCGGAGGGCTGGTGGTCCCGCCTCGAGCTCGACCTGACGGTGGACGGGGACCAGGCCTGGGTGGCGGGCGCCACCACGAACGCCGAGTGCGAGAACGAGGAGCTGGAGGGCATGGACGTCTCCTGGCACCTCGTCCTGCACGACACCGCCGGGGAGCGGGCCGACTGCGCGGTCTGGGGAGCCGACCCGATGTGGTTCGAGGACTCGGACTGCTACATCTGGTGAGCAGGGCGCTCTAGGAGGGTGTGGGGCATTGCTCCCGTCGCCTGGCTTGCTCACGTGATTTCAGGCACTTCCGCTCCTCAGTCGGGTGCTCTAGCCCCTGCGGGTGAGCTCCAGGGCCAGCCGGATCGCCGCCTCCATCGAGGCCGGATCGGCCACACCGAGCCCGGCGATGTCGTCGGCGGTCCCGTGGTCGACGGAGGTGCGCACCATCGGCAGGCCGAGGGTCCAGTTGACCGAGCGGCCGAAGTCGAGCAGCTTGAGCGGCGCGAGCCCCTGGTCGTGGTACATCGTCACCACGAGGTCCGCTTCGCCGCGCACGGCCCGCAGGAACGCCGTCTCGGCGCCCACCGGGCCGCTCACCGCCAGGCCCTCGGCCCGGAGGACCTCGCAGACCGGTCCGATCACCTCCAGCTCCTCTCGCCCCAGGACCCCCTGCTCGCCGGCGTGGGGGTTGAGGCCACAGACGACGACGCGCGGTGCCGCCAGGGCCAGGCGATCCCGGAGCGCGTCGTGGGCGCACCGGACGACCCGCTCCAGGCGAGCGGGCGTGACGGCGGCCGGCACCTTCGCCAGCGGGAGGTGGGTCGTCACCAGCGCGACCCGCAGGCGCCCTCCGACGAAGGCCATCACCGGCTCCGGCACGTCGCACAGCTCTCCGAGGAAGCCGGTGTGGCCGCTGTGAGCGAAGCCGCGACCGCGGAGCCTGGCCTTGTGGATCGGTCCCGTCACCAGGGCGCGGGCCCGCCCCTCCAGGCAGTCCGCCACGGCCTGCCGCAGGGCTCGCACCTCGACCGGCTCGGCCCCGGGAGCCGGTTGCAGGACCGACAGACCCGGCGGCGCGGTCTCGAGGCCTTCGACACGCGGCAGGTCGGCGGGCAGGACGGAGCCCTCTCCGACCAGCACCGCGTCCACCCGCAGCCGCCTCGCCGCCGCGACCGCCACCTCGGGGCCGATGCCCGCCGGGTCTCCCGGCGTGATCACCAGCGGCAGGCTCATGGCGCCGGGGGCGCCAGCCGGACCTCCACGGCTGCACGGCGGCGTGCCTGGGAGGCCCAGAGCGCGAGCTCCTCCTCCCCCCTCACCTGGCTGACCTCGGCCAGCAGCACCTGCTCCACCTCGTCGAAGGTCGGGATCTCCGGCGGGAGCTCCGCGGTCACCCGCAACAGGAAGATGCCGGCGCTCACGGCGACGGGCTCGCCGACCTGGCCCACCTGGAGCGAGAAGGCGATCGCGTCCATCTCCGGCAGCAGCTCACCGCGCTCGAAGGCACCGAAGTCCCCGTCGAGGGCTGCATAGGGGCTCTGGGGGACCGAGCGGACCACGTCCAACCAGGCCTCTCCCCCGTCGAGTCGTGCCTTGACCTCAGCGGCCTCCAGCGCCAGCGCCGCCCGCTCCTCGGGCGTGGTGTCCGCCGACCAGGCCCAGAAGATGGCACCGAGCTGCCGCGGGCCCTCTGCGGCGGAGTCGACGTAGCGCTGCCGATAGAGCGCCTCGAGCTCGTCCTCCGGCACCGTGATGCGCGGGGCGATCACCGTCTGGTTGAACTTCATGAACTGGAGCTGCTGCTCGATCTCGCTGCGGTAGGCCTCCCAGGACATGCCCGAGCGCTCCACCTCGTAGCGCAGCCGCTCGAGGTTGATGCCGTTCTGCCGGGCGATGTCGTCGATGGAGCGATCGAGCTCCTCCTCGGTGACCTGGAGCTCGAGCCGCTCGACCTCCTGGTCCACCAGGGTCCGGTTGATCAGCTCGTCCAGGACCTCGAGCTCGGCGACGCGTCGCTCACGCTCGTCGATCTCCGCCCGCCCTTCGATGAACTCGGCCCCCAGCTCGTAGACCTCGGACAGGGTGATGACGTCGCGCTCGACGACCGCCGCGACCCGGTCCACCAGCTCCTGGGCCTGCGCACCCGTGCACCAGAGCACCGTCGACAGCAGCAGCGTGTTCACCCGGGGCTGCCTACTCGCCAGCGCTCGGGGGGGTCACCTGGAGCCCGCCACCCGGAGGCGGCCGCAGGCCGGCGTCCAGCGGGATGCCCAGGCTCGGCCGGCGCACGGCCTTGACCTCGATGGCGTCCAGCGCCGACTCGTCGACCTTGACCTCGATGTCCTGGGACAGGGTCTCGACGTAGGAGTCGTAGAGCTCCTTGAGCCGCTGGTTCTTGACCTTGCGCAGCACCGATCCCTTCATCTGCTGGAAGGTCCGCTCCACCTTGTCCCGCCGGTTGGCGACGAGCAGGATGTTGTAGCCCTCGTCCGTCCTGAACACCTCGGAGAGCTCGTTCACCTCCAGCTCGAAGGCCCGCTCGACGATGGTGCTGTCGAGGCCGGGCTTGCCGTCGCGGGACAGGAAGCCCAGGTCGCCGCCACGCCGCTTGTAGGGATCCTCGGAGTGCTTGGCCGCCAGGTCCTTGAAGGCGCCGGGGTTGGCCACCAGCTCGGCGTGGAGCCGCTCGGCCTCGGCCTTGGCGTCGGCGTCGCTGCGATCCTCGCGGACCCGGATCAGGATGCGCTTGACCTGCACCTTCTCGGGCACCACGAACTCGCTCTTGTGGGCCTCGAAGTAGGCCTGGAGCTCCTCCTCCGTGAAGTCGGAATTGCGCACGGTGCTGTAGACCTCGTCGCGCAGCAGCGTGTTGATCATGACTTTTTGGACCTTGGGGTCCCGATCCAGGCCGTTGTCCAGGGCCTTCAGGTAGAGCACGCGCTCGCTCACCAGGCGATCGAGCACCTCGCGCTTCTCCTCCAGGCTGAGCACGTCGCCCGAGGCCGGGGTCTTGCGGGCTGCAGCCTGCTCGAATTCGTCCTGGGTGACCGTGACACTGCCGACCCGGGCGAGCACGACGCCCTCGTCGACGGCCGGGGCCGTGGGTGTGGCGGCCTTGCCGCCGGCGGCGCCGCTGGCGGTGCCAGCGTCGTCGCAGGCCGTGACGAGACCGAGCAGGAGCAGGGAACCGAGAATCCGCATGGTCGAAGCCTCCTGGGACCGCGCTCTGCCGCGGTCGAACGGCCGGGGACCATATCCCCGACCACCGGGATCGGCTACGGTTCCGCCATGCTCGGGATCTGCCTCGCCTTCGGGCTCTCGACCGTCGCGCACGCCGGCGAGCTCGTGATCGACACCCAGGTCCCCGTCGAGGTCTTCGTCGACGACCTGCCCCAGGTGCGCCTGTACCACGCCGGGCAGGCCCGGATCGAGGTGTCGGCCGGCCGGCACCGGCTCTCGGTCTACCGCGGTGCGGAGCCGGAGGTGTTGCTGGCCGACTTCGTCGAAGAGGGCGACGTGGTGCTCTATGTCGGGGCCACGACCCTCAGCCTGGGGACCAGCGCCCCTCCCCCACCCACCCCCCCGGGCCCCGCCTCGGTCGAATTCCGGGCACCCCCCGGTCCCGGCGCCCAGGTCCACGTCGGCGGAGAGCGCCGGCTCTTGACGGCCCAGGCCCCCCTGGTGCTCGAAGGCCTGGAGCCCGGCACCCTGGAGCTGGAGGTGCGCTCCGCCGACGGCGCCTTCGTCTGGGCCCGTGGGGAGCTGGAGCTGGTCTCGGGGGACGCGCTGGTCGTCGTGCTGCCCGAGGGACGCCCCCCGGAGGTCTTCGGCCGTCCGGACGCCTGGCACCCGGGAGGCTGAGCCACCGTGCTGCGTCGGTCGCTGAGAGCCACCACCCTTGCGGCCTTCCTGCTGTCGTCGCTGGTGTTCGTGGGGGCGCTGGCCTACGGCCTGGTCCAGCTCCACCGCATCGGCGACGGGCTGGCCGTGATCGACACCGGCTACCTGCCGCTGGCGCGGACCGCGGCCTGGATGGAGTTCTCCCTGGGCCGCCTGGCGGACGGCACGCAGGTCGGCGGACGCGCCCCCTTCGCCGCGCTGCACCTGCGCCAGCTCGCCGACGCCGCCGATCGCGGCCTGGGCACCATCGAGGAGACGCTCCCCGCCACGCGCCAGGCCGAAGAGGAGGCCACGCTGCGCTCCCTCGAAGACCAGCTCCGCATCGTCCAGGGGCTGGTGAACCAGCTCGAGGTGATCGGCGACGACGAGGAGCAGCGCAGCTACCTCCAGGCCGAGCTTGAGACGGAGATCGCCCAGTTCTCCACCCGGGTCGAAGCCTCCATCCGGCGGGTCTCGGAGCGCACCGGCTCGATGCAGCGTCGGGCCCTGGTGGTCTCGGGCGCCCTGACGGTCGTGGCCCTGCTGCTGGGCTTCGCGATGCTCGTGCTGGCCGCCCGCCGACTGCGGCCGATCGGTCAGCTCACCAGCGAGGTCCAGCACATCGCCCAGGGCAACTACGACACCTCCGTGCAGCTCCAGCGGTCCGACGAGCTCGGCGTGCTCGGCGACGCCATCGACCAGATGGTCGCCTCGATCCGTACCCGTGACGTCGCCCTGCGCACCCACGCCGAAGAGCTGGACCGCGCCCGGGACCACCTGCGCTCGATCCTGGACTCGATCAACCTGGGACTGGTGGTGATCGACGACGACCGCGTCGCGATGGCCAATCCCGCCGCCCACGAGCTCTGGCGGGCCCAGGAGGGCGAGGCCCTGCCCGAGGCCCTCGCCTTCGAAGGTGAGCGAGCCGAGGCGCTGGCGATCGGCGACCGCACCTTCGAGGTGCGGCGGGTGCCCTTCGGCGGCGGCGCCATCCTGGTGGGGGAGGACGTCACCGAGCTGCTGGCCAACCGCCAGCGCCTGGCCCGCAGCGAGCGGCTGGCGCTCATCGGCCAGATGCTCGCCCAGGTCACCCACGAGGTCCGCAACCCGCTCAACGCCCTCAGCCTCAACGCGGAGCTGCTGGCCGAGGAGCTGGAGGAGCTGCCCGAGGACCGCCGGGCCGAGGCCCAGGCGATCCTCCAGACCATGTCGACGGGGATCAACACCCTGGAGCGGGTCACGGGCAACTACCTGGACCTGGCCCGTCGGCCCGTGCCCGAGCCCGAGCCCGCCGATCCAGCCGGCGTGGTGGCCGAGGTGGTGGGGCTGCTGGAGGAGGAGCTCAGGCGCAGCGGCGTCGCCGTGCGGTTCACCCCCGGGACCGGGGCCGGGGAGCTGGAGATCGACGCGAGCCAGATCCGGCAGGCCTTGATCAACGTCGTGCGCAACGCCGTGGAGGCCGGTGCCCACAACGTCGACATCGCCCTGGAGCCGGACCACGCGGCCCTCCACCTGGTGATCCGCGACGACGGCCCCGGCATGTCCCAAGACGTCGCCGCCCGGGCCACCGAGCCCTTCTTCTCCACCAAGGCCACCGGGACCGGCCTGGGCCTGGCGATCACCCGCCAGGTCGTCGAGGACCACGGGGGACAGCTCCACGTCGTGTCCCTCGACCCCGGCACGGAGGTCCGCCTGGTGCTGCCCGCCTGCTGACGGTGTGTCAACTCGGATGACAAGCTGACAGTTACGTGTCAGGTTGTCGTCATGGAACCTGCCGAAGCCATCCTCGTCGTCGACGATCAGGAGCCGAACCGCGTCACCCTGGAGCGCATCCTCGAGCGCGAGGGGTGGGAGGTCGAGCACGCGGCCGATGGCCGCGGCGGCCTGGATCGTCTCCGGGAGGGAGGCATCTCGGTCATCGTGACCGACCTCAAGATGCCCGGCATGTCCGGCATGGATCTCCTGCGGGCGGCGCGGGCCGTGTCCCCGGACGTCGAGGTGGTGGTCATGACCGCCTACGGCACCGTCGAGACCGCCGTGGAGGCCATGAAGGAGGGCGCCTACGACTACGTGACCAAGCCTCTGCGACGCAGCGAGCTGGTGGCGACCATCCGCAAGGCGCTGGAGAAGCGCCTCCTCATCCTGGAGAACCGCCAGCTCCGGGCCCAGATCGAGACCGCCAGGCGCCACCCGGTCATCGGCACCTCGGCGCCGCTCCGGGCGCTGCTGGAGGAGCTGAGCCAGGTGGCTCCGTCGGACGCCTCTGTGCTGATGGTCGGGGAGTCGGGGACCGGCAAGGGGCTGCTCGCCCGGGTCCTGCACGAGCGCTCCCGCCGCGCCCGGGGCCGGATGGTGACGGTGAACTGCGCCGCCCTGCCGGAGAGCCTGCTGGAGTCGGAGCTCTTCGGCCACGAGGCCGGGGCCTTCACCGGCGCCCAGCGCCGCAAGGAGGGCCGCTTCGACCTCGCCCGCGGCGGCACGCTGTTTCTCGACGAGGTCACCGAGATCCCCCTGTCGGTCCAGGTCAAGCTGCTGCGTGTGCTCCAGGAGGGCGAGTACGAGCGCGTGGGCGGCACGCGCACGCTGGAGGCCGACGTGAGGGTGGTGTCCGCCACCAACCGGGACGTGGAGGCCGAGGTGCGAGCCGGGCGCTTCCGGGAGGACCTCTACTACCGCCTCAACGTCATCCAGCTCCGGGTCCCCCCGCTCCGTGACCGCCCCGAGGACGTGCCGCTGCTGGCCGCCCACTTCCTCGAGCGCTTCGCCGCCAAGAACCAGAAGCGGGTCGTGGGCTTCACCGGCGAAGCCCAGGAGGCGCTCGTCGGCTACGGCTGGCCGGGCAACGTGCGCGAGCTGGAGAACGCGCTGGAGCGGGCCGTGGTGCTCTGTCGCGAGGAGATCGTGGACCTGGAGCAGCTCCCGCCGCCGGTCCGACAGGGGCGCGGCGGGCGCAAGCTGATGACCTTCGAGGTCGGCACCAGCCTCAAGGAGGTCGAGCGGCGCCTCATCCAGGAGACCCTGCGCAACACCGGTGGCGACAAGGGTCTGGCGGCCTCGCTGCTGGGCATCACGTCCCGCACCATCTACCGGCGGGAGGCCGAGTGGCGGACCGAAGGGGTCGCGGAGGAGGGGGGTCCGGACCGATAGAGGGGGCGTGAGCCGATCCCGTCATCTGGTAGACTCCCGCCTGTTGCGCTGGCGCCCGCAGTCCGGCTTCGATAGAAGCCCGGGTCGAGCGCGAATCCCCGAGTTCAGATGAGTTTGATGCTGTCGCTGCTGGTCGGAAGCACCCTTGCCGGCCCCGCAGACCCCATCGCCGCAGGAGAGGACCTGGTCGCCTGGAGGGCGCTCCAGGACGAGACCGATCCCGTCGCCTGGCGCGGTTTTGTGCTCGAGTACCCGGACTCGCCCCTCGCCGAGCTCGCCTGGCGCCGCCTGGCCGAGGTCGGCCACGCTCCCGACGCGTCGGCGAACCCCGGTCTCCGCCGCATCGCCACCAGCTACGAGCACCACGAGGCGGACCTGGCGCGCACGCCGGAGGGCATCGCCGTCGCGACCCTGAGGCTCGAGCCCACCGCCGAGGAAGCGGCCCCCGAGGTCCGGGTCACCCGTCGCCCGGCCCCGAGCTTCCGACTGCCCACCGTGCTCACCAGCACCCGCGCTCCGGCCCGGTCCTGGGCCCTGGTGGTGGAACCAATGGTCGAGGAGAGCGTCGAAGCGCCTCTGCCGTGAGGCCCTCGCGCCCGGATGGCGCCCCGATCGACCGGGGTTAGGCACGCGGATGGTCGCGCTGCTCCCCCTGCTCCCCCTGCTCTCCCTGCTCCCCGGCTGCCCGGCCGCGGCGACGGAGCCCCCGCCCGGTGCCGCGCCGGTGCCGGCCCGGGTCGTCCAGGTCGATGCCTTCGGCCCCCCGTCCCAGACCTGCCGCGAGGCCCTCGGCCTGGCCGAGCCCACCGGGGCGACGGGGACCCCCAATCCGCCCTACATCCCGCCGGAGGCCGACCTCGAGGTGATGGAGCAGGTCCGCATCGGCGAGGGCTCCCACGACCTCACCGACCTCCCGGGCGCCGAGCCCGACGCCCTGCCCCCCCGGTCCCTGGAGGGCTCCGCTCCCGCCCTGGCCCACGTCGGCCGCGTGATGGCCAGGATCCAGGCCGGCGAGCGGGTGCGGCTGACCTTCTTCGGCGCCAGCCACACCAGCGCCGACTGGTGGACCGGTCACATCCGCCGGACCCTGCAGGCCACCTACGGTGACCAGGGCCACGGCTTCATCCTGCCCGCGGCGCTGTACCGGGGCTACCGGGGGGCCGACATCAACCTCTGCCGCACCGACGGCTGGCGCTCCTGGTGGGCCGATCGCTGGCCGGGACCCGACCCCACGATGCTCGGCTTCGGCGGCATGGCCGTGAGCAGCGGCGACCCCGAGGACTTCGGCTGGCTGG
Organism: uncultured Enterobacterales bacterium; assembly: GCA_964501915.1. Taxonomy (GTDB): domain Bacteria; phylum Myxococcota_A; class UBA796; order UBA796; family CAJQPC01; genus CAYFPX01. The sequence continues at coordinate 17,367 of CAZCVP010000033.1, read as the reverse complement.
AGACCACGCGCACCAACCCCCAAGGGCGCAAGGTGTCGAGCTACGACATCTTCACCATGCGCCACCCCGAGGGCGGCACGCTGCTGGCCACCGTCGACGACGCCGACCCGGTGCCCATCCCGACCACCGGACCCGGACCGACCCTCCAGCGCACACGGATCGAGGTCAGCGACGGCTCCCACCGCCTGGTCCTGCGTCCCAAGGGGGACGGCGAGGTCCGGGTCTTCGGCGTCTCGGCCGAGCGCGAGGGACCCGGCGTCCTCGTCGACACCATCGGCATCCGCGGCCGGGAGGCCCGCTCCTGGCTGGCCTGGGACCCGGAGATGGCCGCCCAGGGCATGGCGAGCCTCGGCTCGGACCTGGTGGTGCTCGCCTATGGCACCAACGAGGCCAACGACCCGACCTACGACATGGACCGCTACCGGGCCGACCTGCGGAAGGTGCTCACCCTGATGCGAAGCGGCTTCCCCGGGGCGGCCTGTGTGCTCGTCGGGCCTTCGGACCGGGCCAAGAAGAAGAAGGACGGCTCCTACGTCATCTGGGACCGCACGGCCCACGTCGCCCAGGTCCAGCGCGAGGTCGGCCCCGAGTTCGGCTGCGCGACCTGGGACTGGCAGGCGGCGACGGGGGGACCTGGATCGATGATCGCCTGGGCCCTGCGGGAGCCCGCCTATGCGTCCAGGGACCTGATCCACTTCAGCCGGGCGGGGTACGAGTGGTCGGCGGAGCGGTTCCTGGAGGCGCTGTGGGGGGTGACGGCTACGGCTCCCTGAACCCCGGAGGCAGCTCCGGCCCGTGCACCGGGCTCGGCGGCTCCCACCCGGCGTCCGGGTGCTCGTGGAGCCAGACCTCGTAGGCCTGCTCGATGGCGTCGGCGAAGCTGTGGCCGACCAGGGCCAGTCCGTCCTCGGTGAGGTGCATCAGGTCCGTCCAGGCCAGCGGCGGGTCGAGCTGGAGCCAGCGGCCGAAGCTCCCCTCCCCGCCCATCGCCCGCCAGGCGCTCCACCAGGCACACCCCAGCTCCTGGGCGGCCTGGCGCTGGACCCGCTCCAGCTTCTCCATCAGCGGCTTGGTCACGACCTTGCCTCGGCTGCGGGTGGCCTGGTCCAGGGGCGTGATGACCAGACACGAGGCGCCCGGCGCACCCTCGCGGAAGCGCTCGACGACCTTGATGTACGCCTCCTTGTACTTCTCCCCCTCCCCCTGCTGGAGCGTCTCGTAGCCGAGCTCGTTGCCGCCGGTCATGTAGACCACCAGGTCCGGCTCCCGTCGCTCGATCTGCCGCTCGAGGTGGCTGCGACTCTGCCGCCCGATCGAGCCCAGGCCCGAGCCGGCGACGCCGAGGTTCTCCCAGGTCACCCCCGGGCCGCGGGTCTCCAGCGCGACGCCGTAGAGCGTCACCGGGCCGTCGCCCGCGGTCTTGATCCAGAGGTACTCGGCGCCGTCGGGGGCCAGGACCTCGCGGAAGCGGTCTCCGTGGCCCTCGGCGGCGGTGCCGATCCGGGCGCCACCGGCGCCCTTGGGCACGGCGGAGAAGGTCCCGCCGCCCGGCTGGACCTGGTAGTGCACGTCGAAGCGGTGCAGTGGCTGGCGCTCGCCGTCGAACTCCAGGCCGCCCAGGGTCGAGCGGGCCTCTCCCGAGGCGGTGCTCACGGTGCCTGCCAGGCCATAGCGCGGCGTCTCGGCTCCACCGAAGGTGATGGTCAGGCTCTCCCAGTCGCCCTTGGGCCACCGGGCCACCCCCGGCCGGATCGCCCAGCGCGGGTCCACCTGGACCGCCAGGAACCCCGGGCCCCCGTCGCCGAAGCGGTCCTGCAGGCGCTCTCGGACCGTGCCCACGATGCCGTCGCCGGCGATGGTCGAGTCCCCCCAGTTCAGGGCCCGGACCAGGACCCCGGGCTTGCCGGCCTCGACCTCGGCGAGCTGGCGAAACCAGTGGTCGAGGCTGCCCGCGGGCACGAGCAGCGGCGTCGGCACCGCGGGACTGCGCACCGGCAGCGGATCGGGGGCCCAGCCGTCCTCGAGGACCTCGACCTCGGGAGCGACGGTCAGCGGAGCCTCCAGCACGTCGGCATCGACGGTGATCACCTCTCCCCTGGCGCTCTCCAGGACGACCGAGTCCGGGCTGAAGAGGTGGAGCAGCGGCACCGGCTCGCCCGGGACCCAGGGGCGCACGGCCTGGGCCGGCGGCACGATGTAGGTCAGCCCGCAGAGCAGGCCCACACCGAGGACGACGGTCCCCAGGCGACGGAGCTCGAGAGGGTGGTCGGCGGACATGAGGCTCAGCCGAGCCAGAGTGCCATGACCAGGTCGTCCCGCCAGGTGCCGTCGCTGAGCAGGTACTCGCGGACGCGCCGCCCCTCGACCGCGAAGCCGAAGGACTCGTAGAGACCGATGGCCCGCGGGTTGTCCGCGAAGACGTTGAGGGAGAGCTTGCGGACCTCGGGGTTGTCCTGGGCCCACTGGACCACGGCGTCCATCAGGGCCCGCCCGACGCCGACACCCCGGGCGGCCTGCTCGACGAAGATCTCCAGCCGAGCCACGTGGCGGCTGCGGCGCAGGTGTCCACCCTGAGCCATCAGGGCACCCACGATGGCCCCGTCCAGGCGGGCGACCAGAAAGACGCTGTTCTCCGAGCCCTCGAGCTCCCGGATCGCCGCGGCCTTCCAGACCCGTGTCTGGCGGAACTCGTCGGCCTCGGTGATGAAGTACGCGCCCTCCGCCAGCACCCGGCGGTGGATCTCGAGGACCTGGACGGAGTCGCCGTCCGTGCCGTGCTCGACCCGGATCGTGCCCGCGGGGGTCCGCCTCACCAGGGGAAAGCGATGGCTGCCCCGGGTGAAGAGCTCCAGGCCGGGATCGTCGGTCAGGTGCCCATCCACGGCGCGGCGGCGCCGGCGTTGGCTCCGGTCATGCCCTCCATGCGGGCATCGAGGGTGCCGAGGGCCCGGGCCCGCGTGAGGACCGGGTTGTTGAGGATCGACCGGACCGTGTGCAGGGCGCGCTTGGTGAGCCGACCCGCGGGACGCATGTAGTCGCTGGTCATGACCGTCACGACGCGCTTGTCGATGAGCAGCTTGAGCAGCCCGCTGGGGAAGTAGCCGGTCTTGGTGAGGTACAGGAGCGTGTTGGTGTAGGAGTCCGTGCGCTCGAAGTACATCTTGTCGTAGATCTCCTTCTTCTCGTCGTTCACCAGCCCGTCCCGCATGGCGAGGGTGTGGAGGCTGGTGCCGGGGTAGAAGATCACCGAGAAGGCCTGGAGCTTGTACGGCTTCGGCAGGTCCGAGATCAGGCGCAGGGTGTCGAGCTTGTCGTCGAGGGTCTCGTAGGGCAGGTCGTAGATGACGTCGTACTGGGGCGGCGCGGTGCGATCGGCGTACTTGGTGATGATCTCGGCGCTCCGGATGATCTTCTCGTTGCCCATCGTCGAGCGGCGGAACATCTTCTGGATGCGCTTGGAGCCGTGCTCGACGCCCATCTGGATGCAGAGCAGGCCGGCGTCGACCAGGGCGGCGTACTTCTCCTCGGTGATCGTGCCCGGCGAGCCCAGCAGGTAGAAGGGCTCGTTGATCCGGGCCTTGTACTCCCGGGAGAACTTGAGCATGTCCGGCAGCGGGCGGCCGAAGAAGGAGTCGTCGCTGAACCAGAAGAAGTCGACCTCGGGGTACTCCCGCTTGACCCACTCCAGCTCCTGGATGACGTCCTCGACGGAGCGGTAGCGCACGAAGCGCTGGCGCTTGTAGAGGTCACGGCTGAAGCTGTTGCCGCAGTAGCTGCAGGCGTGGGGGCAGCCGCGACCGGTCATGGTCTGGTAGCCGACCCGGTCGAACATCCTGCTCACCGTGCCGTTGTGCAGGTAGCGGCTGATCAGGTCCTTGGTCGCCGGCAGGATCTGGCCCTCGAAGAGCACGTACTGGCCTTCGGTGCCCCAGTCCGGCCAGGGGTAGGCGTCCAGGTCCTGCTCCAGGGAACCGGGCGGGTTCTTGATGACGCGGTCCCCCTGGCGCCAGACGAGTCCCTTGATGTCGTGCAGGTCGTCGGCCTGGCCGGCATCCAGGCGATCGCAGAGCTTGACCAGCAGGTCCTCGGCGTCGCCGATGGCCACGTAGTCGGACCAGTAGGCGCACTCCTCCGGCCGCACCGAGGGGTGGAAGCCCCCCCAGATGCTGGGCATGCCGAAGCGCTCCTTGGCGGCCCGGGTGAGCTGCTTGGCGGAGTCGAAGTAGTGGGTCATCAGGGTCACGCCGAGCAGGTCGCAGTCGGAGATGATCTCCAGGAACTGCTCCATGATCTCGGGCGCATAGCGCTCCTCGGACATCTGCACGTGCTCGAACTCGCCGTCGCCAGCGAAGTCCGGCAGGCAGATCACCCTGGTCTCGTGCCCGGCCTTGCGGAGCACGGCCGAGAGCACGCGAATGCCGTAGTTGGCGATGTCCGGGTAGGGGCTGACGAGAGCGACTTTCATGCGGAACCCTGATGGAGGCAGCCGGGCAAGCTATCCGAGGCCGAGCCGGGGCGTCTATATGGGCTAGTCCTTCCAGCCGTCGTACCGGTTGACCTCCACCACGCGGTCGTCGTTGAGGATCAGCTCGACGCTGTAGTAGTGGATGGCCTTGTAGGCCGTCTTCGAGCCCGGCACATACACCATCGCCGTGCCGTCCGAGTGCTCCTCGAAGCGGTAGACGTAGCGCCAGGCGTTGTAGGTGTTGGACCCGATGAGCTTGGCGTTGTCCCAGGGGGGGCCCCAGGCCATCAGCACCATCTGCTTGGTCCAGCCCAGCTCGACCTTGCCCGTGAGCACCTGCTCGCGCTCCGCGGGAGACAGGGAGTAGAAGCGCTCCCAGAGACCGAGATCCTGGAGGTAGGCGTTGCGCTCCTCCTCGGTCTTCTTCTTGAGGTAGACCTTGCGCTGGTCCTCCTCCATGAAGGGCTTCAGGGCGTAGTAGTGATCGAATTCGGCGCTGGTGAGGCGCTTGACCTTGCGCTCCCAGCAACCCGTAGCCAGCAGCGCGGCCGCCAGGAGCAGTGCGAGGGTTCGGATGTTCATGGTGTCTCCAGCGACGCGGACGCGCGGGGCCGCGTCTATCCCGTTCCACCGGTGGACGGGCCCGGCATCGGCGCCGAGGGGTCGACCAGCCCTACAGCCCGCGTGGGCACCCAGCCCTTCCGTCCATCGGGCAGGCTCACCAGCAGCCAGGACCCGAGGGTCTCACCGCAGCGCACCTCGGCACCGGCGTGCAGGGTGAAGAGCACCACCCCGGCGCCCGTCCCCCCGGCGCTGCGCACCTCGACGGCCGGCGCCAGCAGCACGCCGCCCAGGGGGTCCTGGAGCGCGTCGACGGTGGACGCCACCAGGAGCAGGGCCGGCACCCCGATCAGGGCGGCGGGAAGCGCCGGGTACCGCTCCCGACGGAGTCGGCTGGCGACCCCGAGCAGGCCGAGCAGACCGACCAGGGCCGCGGCGAGCCAGCCCTGCTCGGAGGTGGAGAGCATCGCCTGCCAGAAGAAGAGCCCCGGCTCGCCGTTGGTCTCCAGGCGGTCCTCCACCAGGCGCCGGGCCCGGTCGAGGTTGGCGTCGATGTCGCCGTCCCGCGGCGACAGGACCCTCGCCCGCCGCCAGGCCAGCACGGCCCGCGGCACCTCTCCCTGGCGGTAGAGGGCATTGCCGAGGTTGTAGTACAGGTCACCGGTGGGGTGGCCCGCCTCGATCAGCGCCTCCCAGAGCCGCGCGGCCTCCTCGAAGTCCCCCTCCACGTAGGCCGAGTTGGCCTCCTCGAGCATCTCCGGGGGACCCGCGAGCACGCCACCGACCAGGGCCCAGAGCAGCAGGAGCCCGGTCATCGCCGCCTCCCCAGGAGCTGCTCGACGACGCCGAAGACCCGCTCGCGGAGACCCTCGCCGACCCCGCCGCCGTAGCGGGCCCGGTCGAGGTCGGCATAGAGCGCCAGCACGGCCTCGCGCAGCTCGCTCGTGAACCCGGTCTGCACGGCGGCCCGGTCCAGACCCGCCGCGGGCCGGCCCAGCGCCACCCCGAGCGCCTCGCGGAAGAGGTCCTCCAGCCCGGCGAGGTCCGGGGGTTCCTGTCGCGCCGCGGCCAGGCGCCGTCGCAGCTCCCGCACCGGGTCCCGCCGGGGTCGCCGACCGCGCAGGACGTCGCGCCCGAGGAGCCCGCCCCAGGCCAGCAGCGGCAGGCCGACCAGGGCCAGCAGCCCCGGCGCCGTCGGGGAGAAGACCTGGGAGCGGAGCCGGGCGCGGGGGTGGATGGGCAGGATGTCGTCGCCGAGGGCCTCCACCTCCCGCCGCCGGTCGCGCTCGTCGACCTCGAGCTCGGCGACCTCGGTCGCAGCGGCGTCGCCGGGCAGCACCCGGAGCTGCAGCGGCTGGGACGACACGGTGGCGTAGACACCCTCGGTGGGGTCGAAGACCTGGAAGCTCACCGGCGGAAGCTCCAGCAGCCCCCCCGCGACGGCCTCCGGCACGATGGCCCGTCGCCAGGTCCCCACCGACTCGTAGCGGCCCCCGCGCACCTCGCCGTGGATCTCCGGCTCGTCGTCGTAGGCTCGGAAGCCGGCGTCGGCCGGGACCTCGGGCAGGGCGAAGCCGGCCAGCGAGCCGTCCCCGGACACGTGGACCGTCAGGGTCGCGGACTCCCCGAGCACGACCTCGTCGGTGTCCAGGCGGGCCCGGACCTCGAAGTGGCCGACCAGGCCGCTGAACTCCGGCGACTGACCCTCCTCCGGCAGCGGGCGGACCTTGACCGGCAGCGGACGGGTCGGGAGGACCTCGGTCTTCGCATCGGCGAAGCGGGTCACACCGAAGCCCCTTCGCCGGGCCGTCTGCCGGGTCACGGCGAACTGGGCCCGGAACACACCGGCCGGGATCTCTCGCGACCCCACGCCCGTCGCCACCAGGGGCGAGTCGACCTCGAGCACGGTCCAGTTCACCCCGTCTTCGAGCACCGGGTACTCGCGCTGCACGGCCTCTGCGAGCTGGTCCGGGACGAAGCCCTCGAAGGACGGCGGCTGCCAGCGCGAGTCGAGCAGGCGCTTGCGGGTGCGGAACTCCAGGTGGTGGACGACGACCTCTCCGACCCAGATCTCCTCGGTGCCCAGGGTCGTGAACAGCGTGTCGGCCTCGGCCTCGTCGCCCTCGGCCCGCGGCTTGACCTGGAGGGAGACCGGCGGGACCAGGGCCCGGTCCCCGTCGATGAGCATCGGAGCCGGTCGGACCTCGTAGTCTCCCGGCGCCAGCGCCGTCAGGGCGTAGTTGAAGGTCACGGTGCGGGTGGTGCGGAAGTTGACCATCACCGAGGACTTCTCCGCGCCCTGGGACGTGATCTGGAGACCCTGGAGCTCGGGAAAGACCGGCGGCTCCACCGTGCGGGCGTCGATCACCACCACCCGCAGGCCGACCGACTGGCCGACCCGCAGCGACCGGCTGTCGAGGTGGGTGCTGACGTCCGCCGCCTGGGCCGGTGCGGCCCAGAGCATCCACCAGATCGCCAGCCAGAGCTGCATCACCAGTCCTTGCCGTAGGAGCGCCCCCGCACCACGACGTGGGGGTTGCCCTCCTCTACCGTCTCCAGCAGGCGGGCGGCCTCTTCGGGGCTCATCTCCTGGACCCCTTCGGGCACCGCGCCTTCCTCGGCGGGGCCGGTGTCCCCGGGCTCGGCCACCGGCGTGATCTCGCCGTCCTCGTCGGCGGCGTCCTGCTCGGTGGGCTCCACCTGCTCGCGGGTGCCGTCCGACGACGACTCCTCCTCCTGCGGCGTGGGCTGGGCGTCCTGGGGTTGCCCGGTGTCGCCGGCCTCGGGCTCCTGGGGCTCGCCCTGCCCGGTGTCACCGCCCTCCTGGTCCTGGCCGTCCTCCCCCTGCTGCTCCTCGGGCGGCGGCTCCTGGAGTCGGCGGGCCAGCTCCTGGCGCACGGCGTCGGCGTTCTCCTTGGCCGCGGTGTGCTCCGGGGCCTGCTCCACCACCCGATCCCAGTCCGCCACGGCCTCTTCCAGCCGGCCCGCCCCGTAGTGGCTCAGGCCGGAGTTGTAGCGAGCTCCCAGGGACCACTCGGGCCCGGGGGCGCGATCGGCGAGGTCCGTGAACACGCGGCTCGCCTCGTCGTAGCGACCCGCCTCGTAGAGCGCCCTGGCGAGGGCCCAGCTCACCTGGGGGTCCCGGGGATCCACGACCTGCTGGCGCACCAGCTCGCCGAGGTCCTGGGCCTGGGCCGGAGCGCCGGCGAGCAACCCGACCAGGGCCAGGCCCGCCAGCGGGCGGCGGGTCCGGCCGTCCACGATCAGCGACCCGAGCAGCAACAGGCCCAGGCCTCCCGCGAGGGGCCACTGGAAGCGCTCGTCCCAGACCTTGTCCCGCCGCACGGCGGTGGTGGTGACCTCGAGCTCGGCGTGGATCCGGGTCGCCAGGGCCGCCGTGTCCGCTCCCCCGGCCACCGACCGGACGTGCGCCCCGCCGGTGGCCTCGGCGACCCGCTCCAGCGCCTCCTCCTGGAGGCTGGTCAGCACGACGCTGTCCATGTCGTCCTTCTTGAACCCGCCCCCCGGCAGGGGGATCGGGGCTCCCCGTGTGGTGCCGATGCCGAGGCTGTAGACCCGGACGCCGGCCTCCTCCAGGGCCTGCACGGCCTCGTCCAGGTCCCGATCCCAGCTCTCCCCGTCGCTGAGCACCACCACCGCGCGGTCGGCCCGGGCAGCGTCGCTGAACAGGGGCACGGCCTCCCGCAGGCCCGCCGCCAGGGAGCTGCCCTGGGCCTGGATGACCTGGCTGTCCGTCTCCCGCACCACCCGCAACAGCGCCTGGTGGTCAAGGGTCAGCGGCACCCGCGGGTAGGCGCCACCCGCGAAGATCACCAGGCCCACCCGGTCGGACCGCAGCTCGTCCAGCAGGTCCTCGATCTCGCGCCGCGCCCGCTCGAGCCGGGAGGGCTCCACGTCCTGGGCGTCCATGGACCGGGAGACGTCCAACACCAGCACGACCTCGACGCCCTCGGAGCGCAGCTCGCGCCAGGTGTAGCCCCAGCGAGGCTGGGTCGCGGCCAGCGCGACCAGGGCCAGGCCGAGCAGCGCCAGCGTCGCGGTCCAGGAGCGGCGCCGGGCCAGGTCCTGCGGCACGCGGTCTGCCAGCACGCCGGCTGCGAAGAGCCGATCGAGGGCCCGGGTGCGGGCGCGATGGGCGGCGAAGGCGACGCCGGCCAGGATCGCCACCCCCCACAACAGGTGCAGCCAGACGGGCGCAGCGAGGGTCACGGGACCCTCCGGAACACGGTCCAGCCGAGCAGCAGGTGCAGGGCGAGCAGCCCCAGGCCCGGCAGCAGCGCCCAGCGGAAGAGCTCGTCGCGGTGCAGGTACTCGGTGACTTCGGCGGTGGTGGTCTCCAGCTCGTCGATGGTCTCGTAGATCTCCTCCAGCGCCCGGGTGTCGGTGGCCCGGAAGTAGCGCCCGCCGGTGACGTCGGCGATCTGCTTCAGGGTGACCTCGTCGACGTCCTCGGACCGCCGGAAGACGCCGAAGATGCCGCCACCCGCGCCGCCCGTGCTGCCAACACCGATGGTGTAGACCCGGATGCCGAGGGCCCGTGCAGCCTCCGCGGCCTGGGCAGGGGTGAGGCGACCGGCGTTGCTGCGCCCGTCGGTGAGCAGCACGACCACCCGCGAGGGCGCGTCGAGCTGGGAGAGGCGGTTGCCGGCCACGGCCAGCGCCTGGCCGATCGCGGTGGCGTTGGGGCCCGCCATGCCGATCTGGACCCACTCCAGGAAGTCCAGCAGGGTGGCGTGGTCCAGGGTCAGGGGCACCTGGGTGAAGGCCTCCTCTCCGAAGACCACCAGGCCGAGCTGGTCGTGGGGGCGCCCCTTGATGAACTCGGCCATCACCCGCCGGGCGACGTCGAGGCGGCTGGCCTGCCGGACGCCGATGTTGAAGTCCAGGGCCTCCATCGACCCGCTCACGTCCAGCGCAAGCAAGATTCCGATGCCCTCCGTCTCGACCACCGTCTCCCGCTCCGTGAGCTGGGGGCGGGCCAGGGCGAGGACCAGCAGGGCCAGGCCCAGCAGCTCGGGTAGCGGCAGCGCCGGCGCCAGGCGGGTCCGCCAGGAGCGACCGCCGCCGACCACGTCCAGGGAGCTCCAGCTCGCCGCGGCCCGGCCGCGGTGGCTCCAGCGGCGCCAGGCCACCAGGGGCAGCAGGGCCAGGAGCAGGAGCCACGCCGGGTGCATCCACTCCAGCATCAGGTGAACTCCGGCTCCAGCTCCGGCTCGGGCCGGGTGGCGGCGATCACCGCCCGCAGGTCCCGGTCCAGGCCCTCGAAGAGCTCCTGCCCGCCGCCCTTGCGGGCGAACTTGATCAGGTCCGTGGCCTGGAGCAGGCGGCGGCTCCGCTGCCGCGCGTCGACGTCGCCCGGCAGGCGACCCTCGAGGGCGGCGATGATCTCGAACCCGGTGGCCGTGGTGGCCGGCACGCCGAGCACAGCCTCGACGTAGACCCGGAAGAGCCGGGAGAGCCCGAGGGCGAGGGCGTGGTCGTCCAGGCCGGGACGGGCGCGGAGCTCGTCCCAGGCGGCGAGGGCCGCCTCGTCGGCGGGCACGGGCTCCTCCACCGCCTCCTCGGGATCCCGGCGGCGGCGCAGGACCACGACCGCGACGACGCCCGCCAGGGCCGCGGCCCCGAGCGCCCAGGGCCACCAGGGGTGGTCCGGTGGCGGCGGCGCCAGGGCCATCGGCTGGAGCTCCGAGGTCGGCCCTCCCTCTCCGATGTCGGCGTAGAGCGGGGCACTGGACTCGGTGCGCTCCTCCCCGGCGGGCCCCAGGAACGACACCTCGAGGGGCGGCAGCAGGTAGCTGCCCGGCGGTCCCTCCAGGGACCAGGTCTGGAGGCTCACCGCCCGCTCCTCGTCGAAGGTGCGCTCCTCGACGAGGCGGACCTCCAGGCCGTCGACCACCGGCGCCAGGCCCGACAGATCCGGTGCCCAGCCCTCGGCCCAGCTCACGCGCACGGTCAGCTCGAGGGCCTCCCCCTCTGCCACCCGCTTGCTGGCCAGGGCCGACTCCACCGCGGTCCGCGGCGGCGCGAGGGGCTCCACCAGGGAGGGCCCACCACAGGCCAGCAGCAACGCCCAGGACATCAGCGCCTCCTCCGGAGCTCGGCGCGGTGGAAGTGCTGCATCAAGGCCGCGAAGGGGTCGTCTCCCGTGGAGATGCCCGTGGCCTGCACCCCGGCCCTGCGCAGGGCTGCGAGCCGCGCCTCCACCGCCCAGGCCTCCTCCACCCGGGCGCTGTCCACGAGTCGCCGACGGCCCGTCTCCGGGTCCTCGAGCTCGACCAGGCCCACTCGTGGCAGGCTTCGCTCCCGAGGGTCCCAGACCAGGAAACCGTGGACCGCGTGGCGGCTGGCCAGGGCCGAGAGCTGGCGGTGGGGGTCGCCCTCGGCGAGGAAGTCGGAGACCAGGCAGACCACGGCGCGACGCTTGAGCACCCGCCCCAGGTACTCCATCGCCCCGGCCAGCTCGGTCCGCGAGCGCACGGGGCGGTGCTGGTAGATCTCGCGGATCACCCGCCAGGCGTGGCCGCGGCTCCGGCGCGGCGGCACGAGCAGCTCGACGTGGTCCGTGAAGGCCATCAGGCCGACCTGGTCGTTGTTGCGGATCGCCGCATAGGCCAGGCCGCCGGCGATCCGAGCCATCTGGAGGCGCTTGTCCGTGCGCCCGTCGCGACCCCCGCTGCCAAAACCCATCGACCCGGAGACGTCGAGGGCCAGCATCAGGGTGAGCTGGCGCTCCTCGCGGAACTCCTTGACGTGGGGCTCGTGGGCCCGAGCGGTGACGTTCCAGTCGATGTGGCGCACGTCGTCGCCGGGCACGTAGGGCCGGACCTCCTCGAACTCCATGCCCCGACCCCGGAAGGCCGAGCGGTACCCGCCGGCGAAGAGCGAGTCGACCCGCCGCCCGGCCTGGACGGTGAGCCTCCTGATCTGACGGAGCTCCTCGGGAGTCAGCACGGCGGGGCCTACGGGGTCTTCACACGCTCGAAGAGGCGCCGCACGACCTCGTCGGGAGAGATCTCCTGCGCCTCGGCCTCGTAGGTGAGCAGCACGCGGTGGCGCAGGACGTCGGGGCCCACCGCCTTGACGTCGTCGGGGGTCACGTAGGCCCTGAGGTCGAGCAGCGCGTGGGCCCGGGCCGCGGCCGCCAGGGCGATCGAGGCCCGTGGCGAGGCCCCGAACTCGATGTAGCGGTCCAGCTTGCCGAGCCCGACCTTGGCCGGATCGCGGGTCGCCCGGACGAGGTCGACGATGTAGCCGGCCACCACGTCCTCCATCACCAGCCGACCTGTCAGGTCCTGGGCGCCCCGGATCTGGTCCAGGGTGGCGACGGGCCGCACGTCGGCCGGTGGACGGGCCGCACGCCGGAGGATCTCCTGCTCCTCGTCCCGATCCGGGTAGGTCACGCGCAGCTTGAGCATGAAGCGATCGATCTGGGCTTCGGGCAGCGGGTAGGTGCCCTCCTGCTCGATGGGGTTCTGGGTGGCGAGCACCAGGAAGGGGCTCGGCAGCTGGTGGCTGCGCTCACCCAGGGTGACCTGGCCCTCCTGCATGGCCTCCAGCAGCGCCGACTGGACCTTGGCCGGGGCGCGGTTGATCTCGTCCGCCAGCACCAGGTGGGCGAAGACCGGACCGGTGCGGGTGGTGAAGGAGCCCTCCCGCGGGTTGTAGATCTGGGTGCCGAGCAGGTCGGCGGGCAGCAGGTCGGGGGTGAACTGGATGCGGGAGAACGAGAGGTCCAGCGCCGAGGCCAGGGTACGCACGGCGGTGGTCTTGGCCAGGCCGGGCACGCCCTCCAGGAGCAGGTGCCCCCGGGCGAGCAGGCCGATGAGCAGGCGATCCACCAGGTAGCGCTGCCCGACGATGACCTTGCCCACCTCCTCTCGCAGGGCCGTGACCCAGGGGGTGAGGGTGTTGACCTCGGCCTCGAGGGCCTCCATGTGCGCGGTCTGCATGCGCCAGCTCCGTCTCTCAGTGGGTCGTTGTCAGTTGGTCAGGCGATCCACCAGATCTCGCCAGAAACCCCTGTCGGCGACCTTGGCATCCCTCAGCTCGGCGAGCTGCCGCAGCAGCTCCTCTTCCTCCGCGGACAGGTCGGTCGGGACCTCGACGACCACCTGGACGCGCTGGTCGCCCTGGCGGCTGGGGGCGTTGACGTGTCGCACGCCCTTGCCGCGCACGGTGAAGACCTTGCCGGAGGGGGTGCCGCGAGGAATGGACAGGGTGTGGGTGCCGTAGACGGTGGGGATCTCCATCTCCGACCCCAGGCAGGCCTGCGGGTAGCTGACCGGCACCGTGCAGCCGATGTCGTAGCCGTCGCGCCGGAAGAACTCGTGCTCCTTGACCCGGATCGTGACGTAGAGGTCGCCCGCCGGGGCACCCGGGTCGCCGACGTCGCCCTTGCCGCCAAGGCGGAGCTGCATGCCGGAGTCCACGCCTCCGGGAATGGTGACACTGAGGGTCTCCGTCACCCGCTGGCGTCCGCGGCCACCGCACTCGCGGCAGGGCTCCTGGACGACCTGGCCCTCCCCGCGGCAGGCGGGACAGGTGGTGCGGATGTGGATGAAGAGCTGCTGCTGGACCACCTGGCCGGTGCCCCGGCAGGTGCCACAGGTGGTGCGGCTGGTGCCCGCACGGGCCCCGGAGCCGTTGCAGGGCTCGCAGTGCTGGTGGCGGGGGAACTCGATCTCGTGCTCGCCGCCCTTGACCGCCTCCATGAAGTCCAGACGGAGGGGGTACTCCAGGTCGGCTCCCCGCCGGACGCTGCGCCCGCGACCGCCGCGCCCGGCTCCCGGGCCCCCGAAGCCCCCTCCGAAGAGGTCGGAGAAGATGTCGGAGAAGTGGCTGAAGATGTCGTTGGGGTCGGTGGGCCGGTAGCCGGCGCCCCGAAGGCCGTCGTGGCCGAAGCGGTCGTAGGCTGTGCGCTTCTGGGAGTCGGAGAGCACGTCGTAGGCCTCGGCGGCCTCCTTGAACTTCTCCTCGGCCGCCTCCCCCGGGTTGCGGTCCGGGTGGTACTTGAGCGCGAGGGCGCGGAAGGCCTTCTTCAGCGCCTTGTCGTCGGCGTCCTTGGGGACGCCGAGCACCTCGTAGTAGTCGCGCTTGCCGGACATCCGGGTTCCTCTGGCCTCGACGCTCGAAGGCCGACCCCCCTATCGGGGAGTCGGCCGTCGGGCCTCCAATTGGAGGGCTCAGGCCTCCTCGAACTCCGCGTCGATGACGTCTTCACCGCCATCATCGGTCGGCGGGCTGCCCGCTCCCGGGTCACCGCCGGGCATCGGTCCCGCCTGGCCACCCTCAGCATCGGCCTGCTGGTAGAGGAGCTGACCGATCTCCTGAGCCTTGGACATCAGCTCGTCGAAGGTGGCCTTGAGCACCGCCGGGTCGTCGCTGTCGAGCTTGCCGCGGGCGTCGGCGAGGGCCTCTTCCAGGGCCTTGGCCTTGTCCTCGGGGACCTTCTCGCGGTTCTCGTTGAGCAGCTTCTCGAGCTGGTAGACCTGGTTGTCGAGGTTGTTCCGGGCCTCGATGACGTCGCGCTGGCGCTTGTCCTCGTCGGCGTGGGCCTCGGCGTCCTGGACCAGGCGCTCGACCTCTTCCTTGGACAGGCCCGACGACGAGGTGATGGTGATCGCCTGCTCACGGCCGGTGGCCTTGTCCTTGGCCTTGACGTTGAGGATGCCGTTGGCGTCGATGTCGAAGGTCACCTCGACCTGGGGGATGCCGCGGGGGGCGGGCGGGATGCCGTCGAGCCGGAACTGGCCGATGAGGTTGTTCTCCCGGGCGATGCTGCGCTCGCCCTGGGACACCTGGATGTCCACGGCCGTCTGGTTGTCGGCGGCGGTGGAGAAGATCTCCGACTTGCTGGTGGGGATGGTGGTGTTGCGGGGAATCAGCACCGTGTGCACGCCACCGAGGGTCTCGATGCCCAGGCTCAGCGGGGTCACGTCGAGCAGCAGCATGTCGGTGACGTCGCCGCCGAGGATGCCGCCCTGGATGGCGGCGCCCATGGCCACGACCTCGTCCGGGTTCACGGAGACGTTGGGGGCCTTGCCGAAGAGCGCCTGGACCTTCTGGACCACGAGCGGGATGCGGGTGGAGCCACCGACGAGCAGGATCTCGTCGATCTCGGACGAGGCCACGCCGGCGTCCTTGATGGCCTGGCGGCAGGGGCCCAGCGTCCGCTCGATGATCGGGTCGATCATGCGCTCGAACTCGGACCGGGTGAGGTCCTTCTCCAGGTGCTTCGGGCCGCTCGCGTCGGCGGTCAGGAACGGCAGGTTGATGCTGGTGCGCTGGCCGCTGGACAGCTCGATCTTGGCCTTCTCGGCGGCGTCCTTGAGGCGCTGGAGCACCATCTTGTCGCGGGACAGGTCGATGCCGGTGTCGGACTTGAACTCGGCCACCAGCCACTCGATGAGCACGTGGTCGACGTCGTCGCCGCCGAGGTGGGTGTCGCCGTTGGTCGACTTGACCTCGACGATGTTGTCCCCGACCTCGAGGATCGAGATGTCGAAGGTGCCGCCGCCGAAGTCGAACACGGCGACGACCTCGTCTTCCTTCTTGTCGCTGCCGTAGGCCAGGGCCGCGGCGGTGGGCTCGTTGATGATGCGCTTGACCTCGAGGCCGGCGATCTGGCCGGCGTCCTTGGTGGCCTGGCGCTGGGCGTCGTTGAAGTAGGCCGGGACCGTGATGACGGCCGCGGTGACCTCCTGGCCCAGGTAGCGCTCGGCCTGCCGCTTCAGCTTCTGCAGGACCATCGCCGAGACCTCCGGGGCGCTGTAGCGCTTGCCCTGGATCTCGACGCGGCTGTCGCCGCTGTCGCCGCGGAGCACCTTGTAGGGCATCCGCTGGATCTCGGTCTGCACCTCGTCGAAGCGGTTCCCCATGAAGCGCTTGATCGAGAAGATGGTGTTGGTGGGGTTGGTGATCGCCTGGCGCTTGGCCGAAGCACCCACCATGCGCTCGCCGTCCTTGTTGAAGGCCACCACCGATGGGGTGGTGCGAGCGCCTTCGTCGTTCACGATCACGGAGGGCTTGTCGCCCTCCATGATCGCCACGACGGAGTTGGTGGTGCCCAGGTCGATGCCGATGATCTTGCCCATGAATCCTCCAGTGAGCGTGCCGGCCCCGCCGTCGTCCGACCTCGCCGTCGATGGGTCATCGACGGCTGGCAGCCTGGATGAGGCCGCTGTCGGGCTGGCGGGAGCCTCTCGGGACGAGGGGTCCCAGGGTGACGGACCGTAGATAGGAACCTCGGCTCGGGACGGCAAGGGGGCCTGACAACATCTCCGCCCACGAGCCGGCGTCACCACGACACGCAAGTCGTGCCTCGGGGAGGGGGAGGGGGTGGACCCCGTCGTGATTCCGCCCACTTGGCTGCTGGCACGCCCCGTGCATCGTCTCCAGGCGTCCGCTGAGGATGTCAACCCGACCCTGCCCTGACCCGTCCTCAGGGGACGGAGTCCGACCGGGAATTCCCCCGGTCGCGGCTTCAGAACAAGCCCTTTCTCAATTCGAGACCCACTGGCCCTCCCGGGACGCCGCTTGCGGCAGACCGGGGGGGCCAAGCGGGGTCTTGGGGGACGCCAATTTCCGGCCTGGGAGTTGACGCCAGCCCCCCCAGTGCCTAGACAGACGGCCGCTCCGGGTCCCGCAGCGGGATCCTCACCCTTTCGTCCATCTCCAGCATGGAGCCTCGCACCATGGCGTTTCGCCCCCTGCACGACCGTGTCCTGCTCAAGCGCGTGACCTCCGAGACCCGCTCCGCCGGTGGTCTCTTCATCCCCGACTCCGCCAAGGAGAAGCCCCAGGAGGCCATCGTCGTCGCCGTAGGGCCCGGCAAGCGCACCGACAGCGGATTCCGCGAGCCCTCGGTCAAGACCGGCGACAAGGTGCTCTTCGGCAAGTACGTCGGCGAGGAGATCAAGATCGACGGCGAGGAACACATCATCCTCCGCGACGAGGACATCCTCGCGGTCCTCGAGGACTGAGTCCCGACAACCCGCGGCGGCACCCGATCCCGGGGCCCTGCAACCAACCGCTTCACCAGCACACCCCTTCGAAGGAGTCCGGCACATGGCTGCCAAGGAGATCCGCTTCCGCGACAACGCCCGCAACGAGATCCTCGCAGGCGTCGACACCCTGGCCAACGCGGTCAAGGTCACCCTCGGCCCGCGCGGCCGCAACGTGGTGCTCGAGAAGAGCTTCGGCGCCCCCGTGACCACCAAGGACGGTGTCACGGTCGCCAAGGAGATCGAGCTCAAGAACAAGTTCCAGAACATGGGCGCCCAGATGGTCAAGGAGGTCGCCTCCAAGACCTCGGACGTGGC